>JAFSWU010000208.1 GCA_017444365.1 Prevotella sp. | reverse complement strand
TTTCCGTGGCTTGCATCATTTGGTATATGAGGTGGTCGACAACTCCATCGACGAGGCCATGGCGGGCTATTGCGACAAGATTGACGTGCGCATCCTGCCCGGCAACTCCATCAGCGTCCTCGATAACGGTCGTGGTATCCCTACGGGTATGCACCCCAAGGAGCATCGTTCGGCCCTCGAAGTGGTGCTGACCGTGTTGCACGCCGGCGGTAAGTTCGACAAAGGCTCCTATAAGGTCTCCGGCGGTCTGCATGGCGTGGGCGTGAGCTGCGTCAACGCACTTTCCACTCACCTCACCGCAGAGGTCTATCGCGAAGGACAGATTTTCAAGCAAGAATATGAATGTGGCAAGCCGCTCTATGACGTGAAAGTTGTGGGCACGACCGACAAAAACGGCACCCGCATCACCTTTACACCCGATGGCTCCATCTTCCAGACTACGGAATATGACTATAGCACCCTCGCCAACCGTATGCGCGAGCTGGCTTACCTCAACCACGGCATCACCATCGTCCTTACCGACGAGCGCGAGAAGGATGAAAACGGCGAATACCGCAGCGAGACCTTTTACTCCGAGAACGGCCTCATCGACTTCATCGACTACCTCGACGCCAACCGCACCAAGCTCATTCCCGAGCCGATTTACATCTCGGGTGAGAGAAACAACGTGCCAGTCGAAATCGCTTTGGAATACAACGACGAGTACAAGGAAAACCTGCACTCGTATGTGAATAATATCAACACCATCGAAGGCGGTACCCATTTGCAAGGCTTCCGCTCGGGTCTGACGCGCTCGTTTAATGCCTACGCCGAAAAGAGCGGTCTGTTGGAGAAGCTGGAGAAGCTGAAGGTGAAGATTTCGCCCGATGATTTCCGTGAAGGTCTGACCGCCGTCATTTCAGTGAAGGTGCCGGAGCCTCAGTTTGAGGGTCAGACCAAGACCAAACTGGGCAACGACGAGGTGATGGGTATCGTCAATAGCATCGTCGGGCAACAACTGTCTGACTATCTTGAAGAACACCCCAAGGAAGCCAAGATGATTTTCGACAAGGTGACGCTGGCCGCACAAGCGCGTCAAGCGGCACGCAATGCCCGCGAAAAGGTGCAACGCAAAGGTGCCTTGTCGGGCTTCAGCCTGCCGGGTAAGCTGGCCGACTGCTCGGAGCGCGACCCCGCCAAGACCGAGCTTTACCTCGTCGAGGGTGACTCCGCAGGCGGTTCCGCCAAGCAAGGCCGCGACCGTAACTTCCAAGCCATCCTGCCTTTGCGTGGTAAAATCTTGAATGTCGAGAAGGCTATGGAACACCGTGTGTTCGACAGCGAGGAAATCAAGAACATCTACACCGCCTTGGGCGTCACCATCGGCACCGAGGAGGACAGCAAGGCCTTGAACCTCGAAAAACTGCGTTACCACAAGGTCATCATCATGACCGATGCTGATGTTGACGGCAGCCACATTACCACGCTGATTTTGACTTTCTTCTTCCGCTATATGCGCGAGCTGATTGAAAACGGTTATGTGTATTGCGCCACGCCGCCTTTGTACCTCATCAAGCGCGGCACCAAGCCGATTTGCTACTGCTGGAACGACGAGGAGCGTGTCACTAAAATGGCCGAGTTGACCAAGAATGGCACTGTGAGTGGCTACGACGTGCAGCGTTACAAAGGTCTCGGTGAGATGAATCCCGAGCAGCTTTGGGAGACAACCATGGATCCGAAGTCCCGTCTGCTGAAGCAGGTAACCATTGAGAATGCTGCCAAGGCCGATGAGATCTTCTCGATGCTCATGGGCGATGACGTGGAACCGCGCCGCGAGTTCATTTAGCAGAATGCCACTTACGCCAATATCGACGCATAGAGGAAGCAGGACTTCCCACGATATTCAAAAGAGCGGCGCACCTCGATGGGGTGCGCCGCTCTTTTGTAAATGCTGCTTCGAATCTTTCATTCTTCCTCGCCGTCGCTCCATACACTGGTGCGTCCGCGAGCAACCTCATTGCCACCTCCGCCATAGTTGAGGTCGGCGTTGCTATTGACTTTATTGACCGAGTTAGAACCGAGCAATTGCTCTGCCAGAACGGATTTGCTCCGTATGTTTGGTTTCAAATAAACTCTTTTCATGATGCTATCCTCCTATAGTAATCATTTGATAATAACTTTTCTGTTGTTATGGATGTAAACGCCCTTCATCGTGGGAGCACTGGGAAGCATCCGACCATCAAGGGTGTAGTAGGTGTTGCCTGCGGGCTGATCTTTCACGCTCACGCAACCATCAATGGCTGTGACGGTCTCTTCGCCGAAGTTGAGCTCAATGGCTCGTGCCTCAGCCTCTTCACTCAGTTGGAAGTAAGCCCGGAAGGCACCTACGACCATGTTGACGGTGGGCCAATAGAGGTTGTTGGATGTACCAAGCATCAATCTTGTCTTGTCATTAGCCGTCATGTCAACTGGGTTGTATGTACCCACAAATGCCACGCTGCCATCGTTGCTATAGATGGGTTCCTGTGATACACCGCCGACAACAACTCCCATGAAGCGTGGGTTGACGATGTTATCATCTGTTTCCCACTTAATAAGATAGGGCTTACCTGCATCAATGGAGGTTGTCGCCTTGAAGTTGAGGTAAAGGGTATTGTCCTCAATGCCGGTAACATGTCCGTGATAAGGGGTCTCGGCATCGAGTGTCATGAGCGCACTGGGATTGAGCTGTGCAGCGACTTGGTCTTCCGTCATATCGAAGGGAAGGCAGAGCGTATTCCATGCCGCATCCTTGTAGAGTGTGCGCCCGTGAATCGTAACGGCTCCCCGCTGTCCAACAAATGCAGACAGGGTCTCGCTATTATCAGCATTGTCGTAGAGGGTGATGGTGGTAGGCAGGCACGTCAACGTTACATCGTCAACAATCAGCTGGGCCGGTGTATTGCCGGTTCCTGTCTTCTGGAATCCAATGACAAGGTCAAAGGCTGTTGGCTCATCTACAGAGAACTCATAGGTGAGCTTCTTAGCTCCATTGGTGGCCTCACCAATAGCAGTAACGTTGTTACCGAGAGAGAAGGAAGAGAGATTGGTCATATTTTCCATCGTACTGTTCCATGAAAGCGCAAGCTTGTACTTGCCCGCAGGAAGCATCTTCTGCTTATTGGCAGTAAGCGTCGTGGCACTGCTACCCCAGTTCTTTCGAATATAGAGCTGAGAGGGGTAACTGGGGTGCTGGTTTTGCACCACAGCCCAAGTGTCGGCATCGGCATAATCGACCTCCCATCCCGTAACGGCATATATGGCATTACTATTGTCAGTGTTGATGACATCGCCTTGTGGCTGGCTGAAGTCAAGGTTTTCTCCAAGGAAAGCCGACACGTTGAAAGGTTCGTCCTGTGCGAGCATGTAGCTGTCGAACGCCTCGTTTAGTACACCGATTGCGGTTTGCTCGGAGTCATCGTTGTCAGTCTCGCTGCTGTCAGCCTCACCACCCAATAAGGAACGAACTCCCTCGCTCATTGCCTGGTAGCTCTTGAAGAGGCGCAGGGAAGCATCGGTGGCATCCATCTGTGCTACAAGTTCATTTTTAACGGTACCATAAGTCGTGGCAAACGAGATGTCGTCGAGTGCAGTCGTGACAGCGTTCACCTTGGTAATAAGAGAGGTCCACGCCTCAGCACTCATGGTCAAACGTCTGTAATCGGTTCCGTCAGCAAGGTTATAATCGTTTTCGAAACGTTGCAAAGCCTCAACCATTTGGGAACGATAGGTTTTGACAAGGCTTATCTGCTGATTGGCTGTATTAATAGCATTGGGCAAGGTGTTGAGCGTCACGGCATTCAGTTCGTCGAAGGTTATGGCTTCATTTCCTGCGGTGATAGCATCCAGCAAGGACTCCTGCTGCGCATCGGTGAGATAGTATGCCGACGTATTGAAAATTCCTTGCGCCTCAGCAATAAGCGCATCGCGTGTAGCCTGTAGCGAAGTGAGGTCTGGATCTTTGCTATAGACGATGGATGCAATCTGCGCAAAGTGCCAGTTCGAACCGTTGGAGTCTTTCTGCACACCGAAGGAAAGATTACCGCCAGCGGCAAGATGCACGTTCACATCAAGCGTAGTGAGTTCAGAGAAGTCAAAACTCGACTTGAAAGGAATGGGAATGCCCGTGCGCAGAATCGTTGAAGCATCGTTGAGATCACCGGCAAAAGCGAAAGAACAATTGGCATCACCTTCTGTGGCAGCAGTTTCGAACCCACGTCCGGATGTATAGGCTGCCATGGCGTACATACCTACCTGATAGAAACCTGAGGGCAGGTCGCTGACTGTTTGATAGAGTATGGTTCCGGTGGTGGCACATGTCTCCTCATAGCTCTCTGCGAAAGTCCAATCGCCACGATTGGAAACTGCCCAAGTCACCTCTCCGGCTGCCGATCCATCCTTTTTCTTCCAGTCGCCGTAGTTCTGCGAGGCGAGGAAGGTAATGTCAAAAGAACCGCTAACACTACTGATAAAGGAAAGGGCATCACTGCGCAGGATGGTTTTCTGCGAAGCGATATCGGAACTGCTCGTAGCAGCGTCCACGGCATTGTCATCCTTGCTGACAGCAGAGGTAAAGGTGGAGAGTGCTTCGCTTGCAGGCTGCCCCGTAGAGAGAGACATGACTTTGGAACGGAAAGCGTAGTAGTCGGCGTAGGCCTTCTGCAGTTCGGCATCATTACGATAGCTATCCAGAACCGCCGTCAGTGCAATAATAGCTGCTGAATACTCCTTGGCTGTAGCATAATCCTGATTGTAGGTACTGACGGCTTCATTGATGATGGTCTCGCAGGCATTGGGTATCACAGCTGATGCGACAAAGTCTTCGCATTCCGAAACGAGGCCGGACAGTTGGGACTGGTAGGCAGAAAGATCTACACCCGTACAATAAAGCTTGAAATTATCGAATACAAGCCATTGGTCGGTGGTCTCGCACTTCATTCCGATCTGCAAGGAGTTATTGGCCACCTCTATCTCGTCGGTAGTAACCCTTCCATAGGTCCGGTCTTGAATCATCGCAAGCACTGTTTTCTCGAAATCGCTTCCCGCAGCTGCCGACGAAAGAGCGGTCTGGGTGTTCGAGCCGCTGGTGCCATACACCTGCCCAGCCCCTATGGATCCCGCAATCTGCAGTGACACCTTGTATTTCCCATTGGGCGGGGTAACGTTTTGATAAATCCTGAAGCCTGAGCGGTGCCATATTTCACAACCGACGGAAGTATTGTTATTGCCTCCCGAACCCTCTTCAGTCCATCCGTTTCGATTTTTTGCATCAAAGGTTGCATTGTTGACATACCAAGGCGTAACATCCACTGGGTTGCTCTCCGAAGCATTGTCAATCAGGTTCTGCCGGTACTGCGCACGGCTGATGGCATAAATCTGAAAATGGCCGACGTTGTTGCCCGTCTTGTTGGCGGCGCACTCCGCACCATTGGCAAAGTTGCTGTCCGTCCACGGTCCGAGATAGCCCGAAGAGGGATACTTTCCGTTCTGTATAGTCCACGAGCCATCGGCATAATTCCATGTAGTGACAGTCCAATTGCCATCGGCTAAATAGATATCATTGGTGTCGAATTTCCACGCAGCATTCCATTCTGTCATCATGGGCTGTGCGCTATATTCAAGATTGCGAAGCGAATAACCGTTGCCGCTGGGCTCTACAATCCACGTTTTGCCATTCATGTCTGCCGAGGCCGGTTCCACAGAGGTCTGATAGAATACACCGAGCGAATACCACTTGGTATTTTGGTTGACTCCTTTGGCAATACCCAGCATGAGGTCTTGGGTGTTGTCAACGAATACATAATAGTTATTAGCCAAATCGGTAGCCGTGGGAAGCGAGGTGATTTTGCTCCACCCGTCTGCTTCAAGAAGCTTGTTTGTGTCAGCAGGTGTACTGACTGCTATGATCGTCAGCGCAATGGCTGTCAGGATATATCGTTTTCTATTCATCATATCGAGTCTGAAGATTAGGGTGATGTTAGAACTGTGTTTGAACAACTTCCTTCACGCCCTCTCCCCGTTTGAAGAGGACGACATAGGCGTTGTTGGACTGAGAGTTATTGCCTGGTGCCGCTACGGTGTAGTCGTGTACCTGGTTATCAGAGTTCACGGTGCTGGTGTATGTCTCTTCAGCGAAGAGGTGATAGTGACCCGAGAAATGCTGAACCTGGTCATTGGTACGTCCTGCCGCCTTCATCATGATGGCTGCAAGCGGGTTCTTCTTCAGCGTGTTGGCCGCTGTGACATCATTAAAGGCAATGTCGGATGTCGATGAGCCATAGACAGAACTGTTCTTGCTCGTGCGATATTGTCCTGTCTCGTTTTGGTCAAGCCACCACCGGTTACAGTCGGAGCCTGCTATCCAAGGATAGTGCTGCATCCACACAGAAGCTTCGCCGGTATGGTTTTCAACAAAAGTGTTCAGACTTGAGATGATGCCGTCGGGAGCATACATCGTTCCATTGGTGTTTGAGATGAGTCCGGGCTTGTCATAGGGTTTCTGGAACCAATAGTTGTTGGCACAGTAGAAACGGACATCCTTGTATTTGAATGTAAAGTGGTTGGGCTCGAAGTCGTAGCTTCCTTCTGAGGGACTGAAGTAAGTGATGCCATCATCGAAGTATCCGCTCCAGTAGTTGTTGTTATTGGTGATAGCAGAGATGGTCTGTTTGTCGGCATTGTAGCCGCCACTGCTTCCATAGGTAACGCCCTTGGAGCCATCACTCCAGTAGTCTGGCGAGAGATCGTGGTTGCCGGCTATGAAGATAAAAGGTACACCTGCACTTTTAGCCACCTCTGCCGTAGCGTTGAGGAAACCGGTGTGCGTACCCGTACTTCCGTCATCGCCCTTATCCTGGTCAATGTCTCCGAGACAGAATACAATACTTGTCTTTGGTACAAGATTGGGGTTTGCGGCAAAGGAAACTTTCTTCTTACCATCGCTACCCATGTTCATAATGTTCTGCATGATGGCAGTCAAGTCGCTGGCCGATGTTCCATCGTGTCCATTTTGATTGGTGTGACAGTCGGAGATAAACACAGCACAGAACCAAACATCTTCGGTAAAGAGGAAACCGTAGGCACGGTTCTGATAAGTGAACACCTTCAACTCATCATAATGGATGGTGGTAGTGGTGGGATTAGGGGTAATCTGTGCAGGATCCACGATCTTGCCGTCAACCAGAACATCTGTGATGAGCCCTGTCGGGTCAGTACCCGCAGGGAGTGTGACAGTGGTAAATCCCTTGCTGTCACGCTGGGCCACATCGTCATACGTGTAGCCATCAAGAATAAACGTCATCTGAGCACTCATTGTCGCAAAGGCCAATAGTGCAAGACAGAAGGTAAGGATTGTTCGTTTCATCATGTTATTATAGTTCTTAATCAATATATGTTTAAAGGGTATGCATCGTTAACAATAGGTTGATGGAGTTTGAGATTATTCAAAAAGATTGAAACGATAGCCAAGCGTTATCCACGCTGAGTTGGTATGCCATCGATGTCCCACGCTGTTGATTTGTCGGTCATCGCAGAAGTCTGTGATGCCCACCATGTAGCGCACATCCAACGAAATGTTACGATAATCATAAGATGCACCCACAGGAATGCTCACGCCAAACGTCTTGACATCATTCAGAACGCCTTGAGTATGGTCGCCATAGTGAATCTGCCCGTCAATCATGCCACTTAGATGGACTCCAGCCTTCACGGCAAATCCGGGAAGCAGATAGTAGTTGGCCAGAACAGGCACACTAATGAAACGCAGGTGAACACTACTTGCTCCGTTTTCATTGCTCCTATATCCCTCGTCAGAGAAATAGGCACCTGCCGACAGACCGAAGCGACGACTGATGAGTCCCTCCACATCGAATCCAGCAGTGAATCCCCATTTCCGGCTGGTTGCCTGATCCCTTGTCGGAGTGTCCCTTGTAATCGTCTTTTCCTCTCCTTCATACAAGTACCACTTCAATCCCCTGACATCAGAGGAGTTCAATCCCACACGGGGAGTGATGCACCAAGTGCTTTGCCGGCTTTGACCGAAAACGACAGTTGACACCGACAACAGCACCGCTATAACCATGAGTCTCATCTTACACATCATTGTCTCCATCATCAATCTTACAGTTTTTCTTCCTTGATCAGTTCATCAGCCAGATCGCAAAGCGACTGGTACCATTCATCGCCGAATCTTCTCCTGAGGGGGTCGGCCAGAAACTTATAGACTGGCATTTGAAACTCTTGTCCCAATGCCACGGCATCCTTGCACACTGCCCACCTATTATAATTCAATCCCACCAAGTTATTGGAAAAGCGTTTCTCACGGATGGGATAGAGCGCACAAGAGATCGGTTTGCAGAAACGGGTTTCCCCTGCGCGATAGGCTTTTTCCAAGGCACACAGACAGCAGTTGGAAACCATTACACCATTCAGCTCCATATCGGCATAACAGGTAAAAACGCAGTCCTTGCCACCCACTATACTGGTCACCAAATCGCCGTCGCGGTCGGTATAGGCTACTCCCTGTTGGTCGATGACGGCCTGTGCCGAAGCCGAGAGGTCGCTCCATACTTCATCCACGCATTGTTCAATTTCGCCGATTTCATCGAGGGTAACGGGTGCGCCAGCGTCTCCTTCAACACAACAGATACCCTTGCACTTCGCATAATCGCAACAGAAGTGCTCGGTCAGAATGTCGGAGGATACTAACACGTCGCCGACTTGTAGTATTGGAGGTATTGCCATTCGAATTTTCTTTTTATTTACTTCTTTCGCTACCACCCCTAACCCCTCCTCCCCGGAGGTTTGAAGCCCCTTGGTAAGAGGCTGGCGTAAGCCAGGGTTATCACCAGGCAACCGGCTCTATGCCATGTTGCTCAAGGTAGGCGTTGCAGCGGGAGAACTGGTGTTGACCGAACCACCCGCCACGGTTGGCAGAAAGGGGCGAGGGGTGTACCGACTCCAGGACAAGGTTCTTCGTCTTGTCAATCATATAGGACTTGCCACGGGCGAACCCGCCCCAGAGCATATATACCAGATGCTCGCGCTCAGTTGCCAGCGCACGGATGGCCTCATCGGTAAACGTCTGCCATCCCAATGTTGCGTGACTATTGGCCTGGTGCGCCCGAACCGTAAGCGTTGCATTGAGCAGCAGCACGCCCTGCTCTGCCCACCGTGTGAGGTTACCAGAGAAGGGTATCGGTGTTCCGAGGTCGGCCTGAATCTCCTTGAAGATATTCTGCAACGAGGGAGGAAAAGGCACACCATCCTGCACCGAGAAGCTCAGCCCATGAGCCTGTCCATGCTCATGGTATGGATCCTGCCCGATAATCACCACCTTCACCTTATCGAAAGGACAGAGGTTGAAAGCGTTGAAAATGAGTCTTCCAGGTGGATAGCAGGTTCCTGCACCATATTCTTGCCGCACGGATTCCGTCAACAGGGCGAAGTAAGGCTTCTCAAACTCCTGTGCAAGATGCTTCTTCCAGCTCTCTTCTATCTGTATGGTTCTCACTTGTTTTACTTTGTCAGGTTCCCCAATATGTCGCGTGTCAGCTCACGGGTAATGGTGCGCGTAGCGGCATTGGTAGCATTCTTCACCACCTTTTGGCGGGTAGAGGTACGGCTCTTCGTCTTCTTGCCGGAAACCTGGTCGCTCACCCATGTGCCGAGGATGGCTGCCAGCGTAGAGGTGAGAGCCGTGAGGACTGCCTTCAGCACCTTGCCCATGAGACCCGGTTTCTTTTTCTCTTCCCGCTCGGGGGTACCCGCTTTCTCTGGGAGCTCAGACGTTTCAGGTACCAACGGGAGCTCTTCCTGCTCCTTCATCAACATCTCATAGGCACTCACACGGTCAACCATGTTGTCGTATTTGCCATAGATGCGACTCTGTCGGATAATCGTTTGTCGTTGTTCCTCGGTGATGGCACCAATCTGGGACAAGGGAAACAACACCTTGGCACGCTCTACGACAGCCGGTGCCCCCTTCTCGTCGAGGAAGCTCACAAGAGCCTCACCGGTTTCAAGGTTCATGATGGCCTCATCGGTCTTGAACGCAGGATTTGACCGGAAGGTGTCGGCAGCCGTCTTCACCGCTTTCTGGTCTTTCGGTGTATAGGCACGGAGTGCATGCTGCACTCGGTTGCCCAACTGTCCGAGGATGTTCTCGGGAATATCCGTGGGACTCTGCGTAATGAAATAGATGCCCACGCCCTTGGAACGAATCAGTCGGATGACCTGTTCTATCTTGTCGAGCAACGCCTTGGAGGTGCCGTCGAAGAGCATGTGGGCCTCATCGAAGAAGAACACCAGTTTGGGAAGTTCCATGTCTCCAACCTCAGGCAGCGAACTATAGAGCTCGCTCAACAGCCAGAGCAGGAAAGTGCTGTAAAGCTTGGGCTGCATCATCAGCTTGTCGGCCGCCAGAACGTTCATCACACCCTTCCCCTGCTCGGTCTGCATGAGATCGAAGATGTCAAACGAGGGTTCACCGAAGAATCTGTCGGCCCCTTGACTCTCTAACTGCAACAGGGCTCGCTGGATTGCACCTACGGATGCCGACGACACATTTCCATACTTGGTGGTATATTCCTTGGCATGAGTCGAGACATAGTCGAGCATCGAGCGCAGGTCCTTCAGGTCAAGAATCAGCAGGCCGCGCTCATCAGCCACACGGAACACAATATTCAGCACGCCATCCTGCGTTTCGTTCAGTCCGAGCAGCCGGCTCAACAACTGTGGGCCCATCTGACTGACAGTGGCGCGCATGGGGTGCCCTTGCTCTCCATAGACGTCGAAGAAGCGAACGGGACAACGCTGAAACTCGGGTGTATCCAGACCGAACTCCGGCAGGCGTTTCTCGATGAAACCGCTCATTTTCCCAACTTGTGAGATGCCTGAGAGGTCTCCTTTCATGTCGGCCATGAAACAGGGCACCCCGGCTTGGCAGAAGCTCTCCGCCATCACCTGCAGTGTAACGGTCTTTCCTGTACCTGTGGCTCCCGCTATCAGTCCGTGGCGGTTTGCCATCTTGCCATTGATTGTCAGTGCTCCTTTCGAGCCGTGGGCGATATACAGCCCGTGTTTCTGGTCGTACATAGTCTATCAGTATTGAATTAATTATCTTGAATCAGGTTCTCACCCGTCATGTCAGCAGGCTGCTCCAGTCCGAGGATATGGAGGATGGAGGGTGCTACGTCGGCCAGACGTCCGTCCTTCACTGTTGCTGAGTTGTTGTCGGTGATATAGATGAAGGGAACGGGATTCAGCGAGTGAGCGGTGTTCGGAGTGCCGTCGGGGTTGATGGCGTTGTCGGCATTACCGTGGTCGGCAATGATAATAGCCTCATAGCCTGTAGCCTTGGCAGCTTCGATGACTTCGCGCACGCAGTTGTCAACAGCCCACACAGCCCTGGCAATGGCATTATAGACACCGGTGTGTCCAACCATGTCGCCATTGGCAAAATTCACGACGATGAAGTCGTACTTGTCTTCCTTGATGGCTGCTACCAGGTTGTCCTTCACCTCGTAGGCACTCATCTCGGGCTTCAGGTCGTAGGTTGCCACTTTCGGTGAGGGTACCAGAATGCGGTCTTCACCCTCGTAGGGAGCCTCGCGACCGCCGTTGAAGAAGAAGGTGACATGAGCATACTTCTCAGTCTCGGCAGTGTGCAGCTGCTTCAGACCCTGACGGGAGAGGTATTCGCCGAGTGTGTTCTCAACGTTCTCCTTTGGGAAGAGAATGTGTACGCCTTTGAAGTTGGCATCGTAGGGAGTCATGCAGTAGTACTGCAGTCCCGGGATGGTATTCATTCCCTGTTCGGGCATGTCTTCCTGGGTCAGTACTACGGTGAGCTCCTTGGCGCGGTCGTTGCGGAAGTTGATGAAAATCACAACGTCGCCCTCTTCGATACAACCGTTGACCGATGCGTTGTGAATAGGCTTGATGAACTCGTCGGTGACACCTTCGTCATAGCTCTCCTGCATGGCGGCAACCATATCAGTAGCCTGCTTGCCAACACCCTTCACTATCAGGTCGTAACCTTCCTTGACACGCTCCCAGCGCTTGTCGCGGTCCATTGCATAGAAGCGGCCTACGATGCTGGCAATGGCAGCGTCGTTGTCGGCACATACCTTGCTAACCTGCTCGATGAAGCCCTTACCCGACTTCGGGTCGGTGTCGCGGCCGTCCATGAAGCAATGAACAAAAGTCTGATCCTTCAGACCATACGCCTTACCCACCTCTATGAGCTTGAACAGGTGGTCGAGGCTTGAGTGTACACCGCCATCGCTGCAGAGTCCCATGAGGTGCAGCTTCTTGCCCTGTTCCTTGGCATAACTATAGGCTGCCTTCACCTGCGGATTCTCCATGATAGAGTTGTCTCTGCAGGCACGGTTGATCTTCACGAGGTCCTGATAGACAATGCGTCCGGCACCGATGTTCAAGTGTCCGACCTCGGAGTTACCCATCTGTCCGTCGGGCAGGCCCACATCCTCGCCACTGGCCTGCAGCTGCGAGTGAGCACTTGTTGCACACAAAAGGTCGAGATAGGGTGTCGGTGTGTTGAAAATGACGTCACCCTTACCATGCTTACCGATTCCCCATCCGTCGAGAATCATCAATAATGCTTTTTTTGCCATGATTTATATGTTTTAATTGTTTGATGTAAATGCTTCTTTACCAATCTGCAAATGTACAAAAAAAAATGCATTTACAATCTATTTACACCCGTTATTTTTTCTTCCACGGTGGAAGTTTTGCTAAATTTAATAATGTACGTACCTTATTATATATGCTTCTTGTCTCCTGCTTCATGCCTCTTGCCTTTCATTTTTTACACATGAAAGTTAAACCTTAGAGACATCAGAGAGTCTAATAAGACAGTTATGAATCGATTGATACTATTTCTGATGCTGCTTGTCAACACTGCGGCAGCATCTGCTCAGGGCACACTCAAAGGGCGTGTGCTCGACCGCAACGGCAATGCACCATTGGAGTTTGTCAACATCAAAGTGACTACGCAGGCCGACACTGCCCGCATGCTGAAAGGAGCCATCACTGATATCGACGGCCGCTTCAGCCTGACCGACCTGCCCATTGGAAACTATGTTGTCGTAGCTTCGTACTTAGGTTACAAGGATGTCAGAAAGGTCTTTACCATCAACACGCAGAACCGCACATCGTCGCACACCATCTACATGAGCGAAGACTCGCGCTCACTGAAGGAGGTGACCGTCGTTGGACAAAAATCCACGATGAAGTTGGAGGTTGACCGAAAGTCCTTCGATGTGAGCCAACTGGTTACCAATGCAGGAGCATCGGCCAGCGAAGCTTTGGAGAACATTCCGTCGGTGGAGGTTGACAACGACGGAAACGTGTCGCTGCGCGGCAACTCGAGTGTGGAGGTATGGATCAATGGTAAAGCCAGCGGACTGACCACCGACAACCGTGCCGAGATTCTCCAACAGTTGCCCGCAGAGAGTATCGACCACATCGAGGTGATTGACAACCCCTCAGCGAAGTTCTCTGCCGAAGGCTCGGCAGGTATCATCAATATTGTACTGAAAAAAGACCGCAAGCCCGGCTACTACGGCTCTGTACAGGTGGGAGGCGACACTCGCCGCGGTGCCAACACAAGCTTTAACATCAACTATAACTCGCCCATCGTGGATGCTTATCTCAACGTGGGATTCCGTCACAGACATGACGAAGGACGTAGTGAAAGCAACCAAATCAACCATTCTACACCCGAGCAGTACCAATGGTACAAGTCACGCAGCGAGAATCAGGGCAACAACCTGTTCTCGCGCGGTGGTCTCACCTTCCACGTAACCAAGAAAGATGACATCTCGCTCAGCGGTATGATGATGAAAGGAAGACGCAAGGACCAGAACTCAACGCCCTACCACTATGGCATCGTGGGAGCCGATCAGGACACGCGCATGATGCTGCGCAACACCCACTCGAGGGGCGACATGAACATGTACTATGGTGAACTGAGCTACCGCCACAGCTTCACCGACAAGCACTATCTGGACTTTGTTGTCGATTTCAACCGATGGAAAGCTGACAACGACAACATCTATCAGGACTCTACAGCCTACTATGACGGCGTGACGCCAACCACCTATGAATACCAAAGCCTGCCCATGCACATGAACAACCGCACCTGGGAGGTAAAACTCGACTACGAGAACCCCATCAGTGAAAAAATCAAGCTACAGGCAGGCTATCAGGGACGATTCTCGCATGAGAACACACCGCAGGAGTCATTCGATGACCCGAACAGGTGGAGCGGAGAGAGTGCCGTGGAAGACAAGACCTACTTCAACCGATTCATCTACGATAT
This sequence comes from Prevotella sp., assembly GCA_017444365.1. Classification (GTDB taxonomy): domain Bacteria; phylum Bacteroidota; class Bacteroidia; order Bacteroidales; family Bacteroidaceae; genus Prevotella. The sequence continues at coordinate 17,405 of JAFSWU010000208.1, read as the reverse complement.
GGACCTGCATGCCTTCTACTCGACTCTTTCCTTCAACAGCGGGAAGTTCGGCATCATGGGCGGCATGCGCGCCGAATACTGGAAGGTGAACACCAAGAGCTATGACTGGAACCAGGAACACGGGGTGACACCCGCACCCAACCCCTTCAAGAAAGATTACTTCGAGTTGTTCCCAAGCCTGTTCCTCTCTTACCAGCTTACCCCCAACGACCAGCTGCAGCTGAACTACACCCGCCGACTGCGCCGTCCGTGGGGCGGTCAGCTCAACTCGTTCCGCAACCGTCGCGATGCTACGATGGAAAGCTTCGGTAATCCTGAGCTGACCCCAGAGTTCTCCAACTCTTTCTCGCTGAACTACCTGAAGACCTGGACTCAGCACTCCATGATGATCAGCACCTACTACAGGCCTACCTACGATGTGATGCAACGCATCAACTGGCAGGTGGGGAACATGATGTATCAGACCCATGTCAACGTGACGAAGAGTGTAAGCGAGGGCGTAGAGTTGACCGTGAAGAACAAACTTTTCCGCCGACTCGACCTTACCACTTCCGCCAATGCATACTACTACAAGATAAACGGCTTCCACCATGTGGTTGACAATGTCGATGTCTATGGCAAGGAAGACCACAATTTCACTTGGAACGCACGCATGACGGCAAGCCTCATCCTACCCTACGACCTTTCCATTCAAGCTACGGGTCGCTACCGTGCCCGTCAGGTCATCACACAGGGATACCGCAAGGCCGGCTACGGACTCGACCTCGGACTGCGCAAGAACTTCTTCGACAAGAAGCTGACTCTGACCCTCACTTGTCGCGACGTATTCAACTCGCGCAAATGGGAGAACTTCACTGAGAGCGAAAGCTTCAGCCGCTACCAACTGAACAAACGAGGCAGCCGCAAGGTAAACCTCACACTCACCTGGAACTTCGGCAACATGATGCCCAAGAAAAAGGCTCGCCAGGGCGACAATAACGAGATGGAAGACCCATCCAGCAGCTACAGCGGAGGCGGAGACGAGTAAGAAACATCTCAACAGCCGCAAAAATAAACAACCGTAACTTTTCGAAGTCTTTTTTTATCATTCTCGATAAAAGAAGACTTCTTTTTTGCGATAATTTAGTTAAAATATGTATAAATACCTGGGCTTTTAATAAAATTATTTGTTTAGGCAATGATTTTAATGTACCTTTGCACCTTGCTTCCCAAAAGGGTGTATTGTGTTCACTCGAAAAGGGGTTACTGCAATTTATGAAGCAAATTGAAAGTAAAAACATAAGTATTAGTTAATTAAAAGTAAAGAGAGACTTTATGGAAAAAAGATTAAGCATGATTCTGGCGGGTCTGTTCCTTTGCGTTGGAATGGCACTTGCCCAGACGAAAATCACTGGTACCGTAATCTCTTCAGAGGATGGCGAGCCCGTCATCGGAGCCACTGTCATGATACAGGGCACGAAGCAGGGCGTGGCCACCAACGTCGACGGCCAGTTCACACTCTCCGTTCCTGTCGGCAAAAAGATTGTCGTCAGTTCTATTGGTATGACAACACAAACCGTCAGCCCCAAAAACGGTATGACCGTAACGCTGGCTCCCGATGCCCAGCAGATTGAAGAGGTCGTCGTAACGGGTATGCAACAGATTGACAAGCGCCTGTTCTCGGGTGCCGCAGTCAAGCTGGATGCAGGTGAAGCCAAGATTGACGGTATGGCCGACATCAGCCGCTCGCTCGAAGGACGCGCTGCTGGTGTAAGCGTGCAGAACGTCAGCGGTACCTTTGGTACAGCACCGAAAATTCGTGTACGTGGTGCCACCTCCATCTATGGTTCTTCAAAACCGCTGTGGGTGGTTGATGGAGTCATCATGGAAGACGTGACCGACATTTCGGCCGACGAGCTTTCCTCCGGTGATGCCAACACCCTGATTTCATCAGCCATTGCCGGTCTGAACTCCGATGACATCGAGAGCTTCCAGATTCTGAAGGACGGTTCCGCAACGTCCATCTACGGTGCCCGCGCCATGGCCGGTGTGATTGTTGTTACCACCAAGAAAGGTAAGGCTGGACAGGCCCACATCAGCTATACGGGTGAATTCACGATGCGCCTGAAGCCCCAGTACCGCGACTTCAACATCATGAACTCACAGGATCAGATGGCCGTTTATCAGGAACTGCAGCAGAAGGGTTACCTCAACTATGCTGAGACTTCGACAGCCAAGAACGGTGGTATCTATGCCAAGATGTATGAGTTACTGAACACATACGACACAACAACCGGCCAGTTCGCACTGGCCAATACACCCGAGGCACGTGCCGCTTACCTGCGTGACGCAGAGTACCGCAACACCGACTGGTTCGACGGACTGTTCTCCAACGCCATCATGCACAACCACTCCGTGAGCATCTCCGGCGGTACCGAGAAGTCTCAGTACTACGCTTCAGTCAGTGCCATGTTCGACCCGGGATGGACCAAGCAGAGCAGCGTGCAGCGTTATACGGCCAACCTCAATACTTCATACAAAATATCGAAGATGATTGATGTCAACCTGATCGGTAACGCCAGCTTCCGCAAGCAGCGTGCTCCTGGTACCACGAGCGCAGACCTTGATGCCGTAACGGGTGAGGTGAAGCGCGACTTCGACATCAACCCCTATTCATACGCGCTGAACACATCACGCGCACTGGATCCCAATACTTTCTACACCCGCAACTACGCCCCCTTCAACATCTATCACGAATTGGAGAACAACTACATCGACCTCGGCGTAACCGACTTCCGTGTACAGGGTAGTATTGACTTCAAGCCCATCCAGAAAGTAAAGATTACGTTGCTCGGTGCCGCCAAGTACACCACAACCACGAATGAGCACTACATCCTCGATGACTCTAACCAGGCGTTGGCATATCGTGCCATGGGAACATCGACCATCCGCAAAGCCAACCCCTTCCTCTATACCGACCCCGACAACCCCTACGCACTGCCTATCTCGGTATTGCCCGACGGTGGTATCTTCGAGCGTTCTGACAACCGCATGTTCGGTTGGGACACACGTCTCTCAGTATCTTATAACGACGTGTTCAACGATGACCACATCGTCAACTTCTACGGAGGTATGGAGACCAACTCCATCGACCGTCACTCCACATGGTTCCGCGGTTGGGGTATGCAGTACTCCATGGGTGAGATTGCGCGCTATGCCTACGAGGTGTTCAAGAAAGGACAGGAAGACAACTCCGCCTACTACACTTTAAACAACACCCGCTCACGCTCAGCCGCCTTCTTCGGCACAGCCACTTATTCTTATAAGGGCCGCTACCAGATTACGGGTACTGCCCGTTACGAGGGTACCAACTCCCTTGGTAAGAGCCGCACCGCACGCTGGATGCCTACATGGAACGTTTCTACCGCATGGAACGCCCATGAGGAGCCTTGGTTTGAAAAAACCTTCAAGGATGTCCTGACACACGGAACCCTGCGCTTCTCTTACTCGCTGACGGGTGAGCGCCCCAGCGAAACCAACTCGCTGCCCATCATCCGCGCATTCACACCCTGGCGTCCGTTTACCAGCGTTGGCGAAAGCGGACTTACAATGTATTCGCCTGGCAACGGCGACCTGACCTACGAGAAGAAGCAGGAGTTCAACGTGGGTATTGACCTCGGTTTCCTCAACAACCGCATCAACATAAGTGCCGACTGGTACACCCGTCGCAACAAGGACCTGATTGGCCCGACTCCCACAGACTTCTATGGTGAGCAGCGTCTGAACGTAGCATCCATGAAGTCGAGCGGTTATGAGCTCTCGATTTCCACAACCAACATTCAGACCAAGGACTTCAGTTGGAATACCAACTTCATCTACTCGCACACCAAGAACGAGGTGACCAACCTGCACAGCACCAAGCGCATCATCGACCTTGTCAGCGGAAACGGTTTCGCACTTGAGGGCTATCCCGTGCGTTCACTGTTCTCCATCCCCTTCATGGGACTGAACAACGAAGGTCTTCCCCTGTTCCTCGACCAGGATGGCAATATCACCTCTACTGGCATCTATTTCCAGGAGAGCGATCCCGAGAAGATGTCATTCCTGAAATACGAGGGCAGTGTTGACCCGACCGACGTTGGTTCTTTCGGAAACATCTTCAAGTACAAAGGCTTCACGCTGAACATCTTCATCACTTACTCTTTCGGCAACGTGGTACGTCTCGACCCCGTATTCTCCAACACCTACGACGACCTCAACTCTATGCCCAAGGAGTTCAAGAACCGTTGGGTGGTGCCTGGCGACGAGAAATATACGACCATTCCTGTTATTGCTTCCAAGCGTCAGAACAAGAACGACACCAACCTGAGCTATGCCTATAACGCATACAACTATTCAACGGAACGCATTGCCAAGGGTGACTTCATCCGCATGAAGGAGATTTCGCTGGGCTACGACTTCCCGACCTCACTTGTCTCACGTGTAGGAATCGGCTCTGCCTCAGTGAAGCTACAGGCCACCAACCTTTTCCTCATCTATGCCGACAAGAAGCTCAACGGACAGGATCCTGAGTTCTTCAACACGGGTGGTGTTGCAGTACCTGTTCCCAAGCAGTTCACGCTCACGCTCCGTCTTGGATTCTAATTGGATGAAAGATGAAAGATGAGAGATGAAAGACGAGAAACAAGATAAAACAAAAGAAAACAAGAAGAAATAAAATGAAAAAATATATAGGATTATCAATCATTTCCGGCGCGCTTGTGCTATCATCATGCGGCAAGTTCGACGAATTCCTTGATACAACGCCAGATAACCGTACCACGCTGGATAGCGAGGAAAAGGTTGAAAAGATGTTGGTATCTGGTTACCCGGAGACAACGCCCATCCTCTTCATGGAGACCATGTCTGACAATGTGGATGACTACGGAGAGAACAACCCATACACAGACCGATTCCTTGACCAGGTCTACCACTGGGAGGACGTAACCGAAACAGACAACGATGACCCCAATTACTTTTGGGAGACCTCTTATACCTCTATTATCAACGCCAACCTCGCACTTGAGGCAGCGGAAAAGCTGCCCGAGACACGCAACGCACAGGCTGCCCGTGCGGAGGCTCTCTTGATTCGTGCCTACAACCACTTCATGCTGTGTAACGTGTTCTGCAAGAACTACAACACGACCACCAGCACAACAGACCTCGGCATCCCCTACCTCGATGCTGTGGAAGACCAGTTGGACAAGCACCACGAGCGTGGAACCGTGGCAGAGGTTTATGAGAAGATTGACAAAGACCTGCAAGAGGCACTGCCATACGTGGGAAGCGAATACATGAGCGTTCCCAAGTATCACTTCAATCCGAAGGCCGCCTATGCTTTTGCCTGCCGCTTCTATCTGTTCTACGAGAAGTGGGACAAGGCCATCGAGTATGCCAACAAATGTCTTGGCACAGAGGCTTCCAGCCAATTGCGCGACTGGCAGGCGATGTCAAAATTGACATCCGAGTTTGAAGTGATTTCCAAACACTACATTGACGCTTCGCTCAGCTGCAACCTGCTGCTGGTAACATCCTACAGTAAAGTAGCATTGAACTTCGGACCTTATTACACAGGTAAACGCTATGCACACGGAACATTCCTCGCCGCTACCGAGACATGTAATGCAGAAAATATTTTCGGAAACGAAGAATCTGTGTACTATTCCCGTCCACGCACCTACAACGCAACGAACCTGAACTGCGTGATATTCTGGAAATTACCTTATCTGGTTGAGATTACCGACCCTGTGGCACAAATCGGCTACCTTCGTTGCGTATATCCTGCCCTTACGACAGACGAGGTGATCCTCAACCGCGCCGAAGCATACATCATGATGGGGCAGTATGAGAAGGCCGCCGCTGACCTGAATACATGGAAGAGCAATATCACCAAGAACACGACCGACTTCTCGGTTGAGGATATTGTTAAATTCTACAACAGCGTTGACTACTCATACGACAAGTACATCATCACTGAAAAAGGCGACACGACGGGCGTTGAGTTCGACGGAAAAGTTTCCACCATCAAGAAGCACCTGCATCCCGCCTTCGCCATCGACCAAGAGGGTAGCACACAGGAGGCCATGCTCCAGTGCGTACTTGGCTTCCGCCGTATTGAGACCCTGCAGACAGGTCTGCGTTGGTTTGACATCAAGCGCTACGGCATCGAGATTGTTCGCCGCGTCATCGCTGCCGACGGAACTCCCGATAAGGTGGTTGACGTACTGAAGACTGACGACCAGCGTCGAGCCATCCAGATTCCGCCGCGTGTACGCGATGCCGGCATTGAGGCTAATCCTCGCTGATTACGTTTGTAATTCATTTCAAATTAAAGATCACGAATATGAAGAAATTTATATATTATTCATTGGCTTGGGTTGTCGGTGCCTTTACGCTCGTTGCCTGCACAAACGACGATTTGAGCTCTACGAGTGTCATCACCGTCTCCCAGACAAATCAAAACGATTTTGACCATTGGCTTGATGCCAACTTCGTACAGCCGTACAACATAGTATTTGCCTATCGCTATCAGGACATCGAGACCGACCCGAACTACTATTCAGTTCCCGCCAGATTCGAGGATGCCGTGAAGTTAGCCCACATTCTGAAATATACCTGCGTTGAAGCCTACAACGAGGTTGCCGGCCCACAGTTCACACGCATGTACTTCCCCAAGCTGTTCTATCTGACAGGCGAGTGGCTGTATCGTAACAACGGTACCATCATTCTGGGTACGGCAGAGGGCGGTAAGAAGATTTACCTGCATGGCACCAACTATCTGACAGAGAACTTGAAGAGTGAGGCTACGCTGAATGAGTTCTACCTGAAGACCATCCACCACGAGTTCACCCACATCCTCAACCAGACCAAGAACTACGACGAGGGCTTCCAGCTCATCACGGGTTCTACCTACCTGGCCGACTCATGGAGCTCGGATGAAGGTGAGACAGGCTACCTGCAGCGCGGCTATATCTCCGACTATTCACAGCACTCCCACAGCGAGGACTTTGCCGAGATGATGTCTATCTACGTCACCAACAGCCAGGAGCAGTGGGATAAATGGATGAAAGAGGCTGGCACAGAGGGTGCCAAGCTGATTGCCCAGAAACTGGCGGTCGTGAAGGATTATATGAAGACAGCATGGAACATTGATATCGACAAGCTGCGCGACTCTGTTCTTTCCCGTGAAGCCGACGTTGTCAACGGCAACATAGACCTCGAAGATTTGACCATTTAAAGAAAAGGAGGAAATGATATATGAAAATGAATAAGATTCTGATTTATCTGTTGATGGCACTCCCCACACTGATGCTCACCTCTTGTCTGAAAGACCAGGAGGACACTTTCAGCGAGGCCTCAGGAAACCGCATGCAGAGTTATATGGGAAATACGCAGAAGGTGTTGACAAGTTCTGAACACGGATGGGTGATGGAGTATTATACAGACCGCGAGCTTCCTACAGGTGCCTACATCTACACACTCCGTTTTACAGAAGACTCCGTCTTTGTACGCACCGAACTGGATGGCAATCAAAAAGAATTAGCAAGTCTTTATCGCACAGGATCAGACGACGGACCAATCATCTCGTTTGACACCTATAACGAATTCCTTCACTTCTTTGCCACACCAAGCCCCGATCTTTACGAGGCTTATGATGGCGACTTTGAGTTTGTCATTGACGATATTACCGATGATCTGATTCGCATGCACGGCAAACGCAACCAGAACACCATATATCTCTATAGACTGACAAAGCCTGCCGAAGAGTATTTGGATGACGTTGCAAAATATCAAAGTGACAACCTTATCAATACAGCTTCCGCTACTTTTGGAGATGACAATATTGAAGTGTACATGAATTCCACGAACCGAAAGGCAACCTTTACCGTGACCAATGCTACGGACACGACAGAAACAGAGATTCCTTTCGCATACTACGATGAAGGCATTCGTCTGTACAAGACTTTCGCTATTGGCGACAAAGAATTCCGTATTCTCAAGTATGTAGCGGAAAGCGTTACTTTTGAGGCACAAGATGCAGAAGGCATTGTCTTCAAGGGCCGACTGACTCCCTCTATTGTAACGACAATCGTTGGTACAAGTATCAGTTCCAGCAATGCCGCATTCACAAAGACATATGAATTCAACATGGCCGATCAATTCAACTACACAAGTGATCAAGACTGGCTTACCGTATCAGCCAACGGCAATGTGCTTACCATCAGTGCCACACAGAATGACAGCGGCGAGGCACGTCATGCAGCCATCACAGTTGAAGTGAATGGAAGCACCGCAACCATTGATGTAATTCAGTTGGAATTGAGCAACCTTCTGGGTAACTACACTGCCAGCTTCTTGGATTCTGATGGAGCCGAGCAATCAGCATCATCCACAATCTCCGCAGCAGGTGACGTCTATGAGTTGAGCATGAAATATCTCAATCACACCTATACCTTTGCCATCAGCTGGGATGAAGAAAACAGCCGCTTCACCATGTTGTCAGGACAGTATGTCGGAATGTATGGTAGCTCATACTACATCTATAATATATTTATGGATCCAACGGGCGATTACTGGACTGGTTATAGCACCGACGCTGAAGGATGGCTTGTTCCTGGTATCAATGACGGAAAGATTCAGCTCACCCTTGGCGGATACTTCTCCAACTATGAGATTGGCATCCTTGGACTCTTTGCATTCCAGTCGAAGTCATTCTCTTCAACGCTTGGATATTTGGATCTTCTCTCTAACTTTACTCTGGTTAAGAACTAAAGCAAAAAAATTGAAATATGAAAAAGATATTAAGCTTCATCGTATTACTTGCAGGCGTGGCCGGGTTCACGTCGTGCAGCGAGGATAGCACGTCGAATCCCTACGCACACGAGTCGAGCATCAAGATTATCAAGGCCGACGACCTTTCCTTCACCAGTGGCGGCGGCGCAGGTAACATCGTATTCCAGGCAAACGGAGACGTCACGGTCAGCAGTTCCAAGGATTGGGCTACTGCCATCGTCGATGCTGACACCGTGAAGATTAGTGTTTCCGACAACGTGGACAAGAGCGACCGCACGGCACTGATTACCATCAGCTGCGGTGAGGACAAGGTTTACTACAATGTCCTGCAGCTGGGCTTTGTGTTCCGTTCTGCAGCTCCCGCCTCTGTAGGTATCAATACGAACAACCCCAAGCAGGTACGTTACCACGTGGGTCACTCTTCGGACATCACTGCTTCGACCGATGTCGACTGGATCACAACCGACTTCAGAAACGACTCTATCGTCATCGAGGTCACCAAGAACGATACCAAGCACATTCGCCAAGGCATGGTTTATATGGAGAGCGCCACTTTCAAAGACAGCATTGTGGTGCGTCAGGGCCTGTCGTCCTACATTTCCAACAAATACTATCTGCTGGTTGGTGAGAATGCTTTCTACGACCCGACGGATCCCAATGACGAGAAATACTCTGTGGTACTGGCTCACCTGACAGGTACCGGCACCAAGACCAAGCTTGAGTTCCCCGACTTCGGATGGACAGCAGCAGGCGCAGAGCTCGTAGGCAGCGACCTGAGCCTCTCCGTTCAGCTTGGACAGATTGGCACCTACAGTTCATACACTGTGGGTCTCTGCGGTTGGGACATAGACAAGGAGGTGCTGACATGGGATAGCGAACAGAAGCTCTCGTTCCCCATGGGTTATATGGAGTATGAAGACGGAACCAGTGGCAACTTCGGTCGCCTCACCGACAAAGGAGCATGGAGCGGAGGTAAGTTCAACGGCCTTTCGATAACGGCTTTCACAGCCACCACGCTGAGCGAGGAAACCTATGCCGGAAACTTGATGATTCTCATCGACCCCTGGCTTGAGGAATGTGAAGAGCCCGCAGCCGGTTCTCGCGTCGCCTTCGAACAGGCCAAGCGCAACATCCAGGCTCGTTTGCGTCTGAGAAGATAGAATCCAAAAGCGATTCATCAAAAAACGCGATGGTCATGAACAAGACTGTCGCGTTTTTTGATGGTCATATCAGAAAAAATATGTACTTTTGCACCTCTACTTAACGAAAGCAAAACAAATGAAACTCAAAAAACTAACAACCCTGCTACTTCTCTTTGTAGCAACCATGGCATCGGCGCAGATGCAGATGCCCCCCATCCCCATTGACACAGCCGTCAGAATCGGCAAGCTGGACAACGGGTTAACCTACTACATCCGTTACAACAACTGGCCCGAACATCGTGCCAACTTCTACATCGCCCAGAAGGTGGGCTCCATCCAGGAGGAAGAGAGCCAGCGCGGACTCGCCCACTTCCTGGAACACATGTGCTTCAACGGCACCGACAACTTCAAGGGCAACGAAGTGGTGTCCTACTGCGAGAAGATCGGTGTGCAGTTCGGAAGCGACCTGAATGCCTACACCAGCATCGATCAGACCGTATATCGCATCTGCAACGTACCTACGGCACGCCAGAGTGCCCTCGACTCGTGCCTGCTCATTCTGCGCGACTGGGCCGACGGACTGTTGCTCGAACCCGAGGAGATTGACAAGGAGCGTGGTGTCATCCATGAGGAGTGGCGCATGCGCACCTCAGCCACCAGCCGCATGTTCGAGCGCAACCTGCCGAAGCTCTATCCGAACAGCAAGTACGGCGAGCGCTACCCCATCGGACTGATGTCGGTCATCGACAACTTCCAGCCCAAGGAGCTGCGCGACTACTACGAGAAGTGGTACCACCCCACCAACCAGGGTATCATCGTGGTGGGCGACGTAGATGTCAATCAGACCGAGGCAAAGATCAAGGAACTCTTCGGCCCCATCACCAATCCCGAGAACCCCGCTCCCATCGTGAACGAGCTGGTGCCTGACAATGCAGAGCCCATCGTCATCATCGACAAGGATAAGGAACAGCGCATGTCGGGGGTGGAGCTGATGTTCAAGCACGACGTATTCCCCGACTCACTGAAAGGCAGCATTGCCTACATGCTATACAACTACATGACAGGAGCTGCCATCAGCATGCTCAACAGCCGCTTCTCTGAAGCCGTCCAGAAGGCCGACTGCCCCTATGTCAGTGCATCAGCCGGCAACGGCAGCTACATCTATGCCAAGACCAAGGACTGCTTCTCATTAGATGCCTCACCGAAGGACATGAGCCAGACCGCCGCTTCGCTGAAGGCCGTCTTCATTGAGGCCCGCAAGGCTGCCGAGTTCGGTTTCACCTCTACGGAGTACGACCGCTACAAGGCCGACTATTTGAGCTCGTTGGAGAAACAATACTCCAACCGCGACAAGCGTACCAACGCACAGCTCTACGCCCCCATGGTAGGCAACTTCCTCACCAACGAGCCCATTCCCTCCATCGACTTCTACTACCAGACGATGACACAGGTCGTACCGATGATTCCTGTGCAGGCCATCAACGAAGTCATCAAGGAGCTGATTCCTGCCAACGACTCCAACATGGTCATCCTGAGCTTCAACAACGAGGCCGAGGGCAGCGTCTATCCCACGGAACAGGAACTTCTGAATGCCGTTCGTGAGGCACGTGCAGAGAACATCGAGGCTTTCGTCGATAACGTTAAGAACGAGCCACTCATTGCCAAGATGCCCAAGCCGGGCAAGATTGTCAAGGAGACCCGCAACGAACAGTTTGGATATACGGAGCTGACGCTGAGCAACAACGTCAAGGTCATGCTGAAGCAAACCGACTTCAAGAAAGACCAAGTCATCCTCAGCGGTGAAGGCCCCGGCGGTCAGTCGTTCTATGGCGAGAAAGACTATCGCAACCTGCAGATGTTCAACCAGATTATCGCCACCAGCGGCCTGGGCAACTTCTCATCCACAGAGTTAGAGAAGGCACTTGCCGGAAAGATTGCCAGCGCAAGAATCACCTTGGATCGTCGCCACATGAATGCCAGCGGCTCTTCCACGCCCAAGGATGTAGAGACCATGCTACAACTGCTCTACCTGAAGTTTACCGCCGTCAGCAAGGACGAAGAATCCTTCAAAAAGCAAATGAACGAAATGGAGGTAGCCCTCAAGAACCGCTCCCTCTCACCGGAAGTGGCTCTCTCCGACTCGCTGACAGCCACACTCGGCGGTCACAACCCCCGTATGGCTCCCCTAACCGTCGAGGCACTGAAAGAAGTCAACTACGACCGCATTCTTGAGATTGCCCGCGAGCGTACCGCATCGGCACGCGACTGGAGCTTCATCATCGTGGGCAACTTCGACGAGGCCACCATCCGCCCGCTCATCTGCCAGTATATCGCCTCGCTGCCCGCCAAAGGCAAAGTGAAGAATGGAGAACGGGTACAGTTCCTGCAAAAGGGCAAGATTGTAAACTCTTTCCGCCGCAAGCAGGAAACACCCAAGGCCGTCACCTATATGATATGGTATAGCGAGGATGTGCCTTACACACTGGAGACAAGCATCCAGGCCGACATTGTCGGACAGCTCATGCGCATGATCTACACCAAGGAAATTCGCGAGGAGGCCAGCGCCGCCTACAGCGTAGGAGCCGGAGGCTATGCCACCCTCGATGACGACGGCTACAAGCTCATGCAGTTCTACGCCTATTGCCCGATGAAGCCTGAGAAGCGCGACACCGCCCTGTTCCTGCTCAACAAAGCCGTGGAGGGCCTCACCGTCACCTGCGACGAGGAGATGCTCAGCAAGTGCAAAGAGGTGATGCTGAAACGCTACGACGAGAACGTGAAGAAGAACTACTACTGGGACGGCATTATCAAGACTTGGGATGAGTTCGGCATTGACGAGCACACCACCTACAAGTCGGTTGTGCTGGCTCAGACCCCGCAGACCATCGCTGCCTTCATGAAGAAAGTCGTTGCCGCCGGCAACCACATTACGGTTGAGATGCTGCCCGAGGAAGAATAGCTTCTTTGACGTCACGCATGCATATTTCCCTGAAAAGTGCCTGTTTCTTTTGCTCATGTCCTCGGAAATGAGTAATTTTGCAGCCTAAAAAGTAAACACAGAAAGAAGATATGTCATATTTATTTTCATCAGAATCAGTTTCAGAGGGCCATCCCGACAAAGTGGCCGACCAGATCAGTGATGCCATCCTCGACCAGTTCCTGGCCTATGACCCGCAGGCCCGCTGCGCCGTAGAGTCGTTTGTCACCACCGGACAAGTGGTGATTATGGGCGAGGTGAAGTCCAATGCCTACATCGACCTGCAGACCATGGCGCGCCGCACCATCAACAAGATTGGCTACACGAAGTCGGAGTACCAGTTCGACGGTAACTCCTGCGGTGTGCTCACTGCCATCCATGAGCAGAGCGACGACATCAACCGTGGTGTTGACCGCGAGAATGAGGAGAACCAGGGTGCCGGCGACCAGGGCATGATGTTCGGCTACGCTACCAACGAGACCGACTCCTATCTGCCCGTAAGCCTCCATCTGGCACATCTGCTGATGAAAGTATTGGCCGACATTCGTCGCGAAGGCAAGGAGATGACCTACCTGCGTCCCGACTCCAAGAGCCAGGTCACGGTGGAGTACAGCGACGAGGGCATTCCTCAGCGCATTGACACCATTGTCGTATCGACCCAACATGACGAGTTCGATGAAGACGAGCCGATGCTGGAACGCATCAAGCTGGATGTCATCAACATCCTCATTCCCCGCGTCAAGGCCCAGTGCGATGAGAAGGTGCTGGCCCTGTTCAACGACGACATCAAGTACTTCGTCAACCCCACGGGCAAGTTCGTCATCGGCGGACCTCACGGCGACACGGGTCTCACCGGTCGCAAGATCATTGTCGATACCTACGGCGGCAAGGGTGCTCATGGTGGTGGAGCCTTCTCGGGCAAGGACTCGTCGAAGGTGGACCGCTCGGCTGCCTACGCTGCCCGCCACATTGCCAAGAACATGGTGGCAGCAGGCATTGCCGACGAGATTCTGGTGCAGGTGAGCTATGCCATCGGCGTGGCACGCCCCGTGAACATATATGTAAATACGTACGGACGCGCACGTGTGAATATGAGCGACGGCGAGATTGCCCGCCGCATCGACAAGCTCTTCGACCTGCGGCCGAAAGCCATCGAGCGCACACTGAAGCTTCGCCAGCCCATGTACTTGGAGACTGCCGCCTACGGCCACATGGGGCGGAAGAACGAAGTGGTGCGAAAGGTGTTCACCAGTCGCTACCACGAAACGCGTGAGATTGACGTTGAACTTTTCACTTGGGAAAAGCTCGACCGCGTCGAGGACATTAGGCGAGAGTTTGCCCTCTGAAAAGACACCCGTTCGAAAATGCTTAGGTTTGATGCTCTAAAAGTTAAGACTTGAAGTCGTTAAGCCTAAGCTTTCCCCCCCTAAAAGCTTAGGCTTCGGAGCTCCAAAGCTTAGGATTTCCAAATCAGCCCCAAAATGAATAGTCAAGACAGCCTCAGCACAGCCCTTCACGGAACAGCCTATTGGCCCGGCTCCGACTCTGCCGCAGCGAGACCTCAACGCCACGAGCTGACCCCGCGCGAAGTGCTCTCATGGCTGCCCAAGAACGCTACGCCGGCCCAGCAGGACTCGGCCATCCAGCGTCATATCAAGATTTCAGAAATCCACTGGAGCGAACAGCCCGACACACTCCACATGCCTGGCCACTCCAAGGGGAAAAGCTTCCGCGACATTTCGCTGCCGAAGTATTACCGCGAATCGTTCTTCTCCAAGAGTTCCCTGTTCCATCCGGAACTCTCCGGTGGCCGACAGGGTGTTGCAGGAGACCCCGTCCCCTACACCATTGCGGGCGACAACGTGATTACGAGCATACTGCTGGCGTGCTTCATCATCGTCGGCTTGTCATTCGGGCTGCTTCGGCAGTTGTTCAAGCGACAGCTGAAAGACTTTTTCCGCCCAAAGGCCGAAAGCTCGTCAGGAGTGACAGAGACGTTCAATGAAGTGCGACTACAGATTTTTCTCGCCTTTCAGACCAGTCTGTTGTTTGGCATCTGCTATTTCTTCTACATCAACTCCACCAAAGAAAGCACCTTCGTCTTAGAACAATATCAGATGATAGGCATCTACGCCATCACGTTTCTTGCCTATTTCTTAGGGAAGTCGCTACTCTATGCCATTGCTTCCTGGATATTCGTCGGTGGTAAAAAAATCATACAATGGCAAAAAACCAACCTCTTCCTGATAGCACTGGAAGGTCTCCTCATGTTCCCCCTCATACTGGTGGTTTCCTTCTTTGGGGTATCGATACAAAATTCTGCCATTTACACCGTTATTGTCATTATTCTCACCAAAATACTGGTCTTTTTCAAGAGTCGAAACATCTTTTTCAAGCAAACTGGCGGTTTTCTTCAACTTTTTTTGTACCTTTGTGCCCTCGAAATCATGCCCCTCTTGAATTTATGGGGTACTCTGACGTTGATAAGCAGCTATTTGAAAATCAATTTTTAGTACAAAATGATAAAGAAGATTCTGGTGTCACAGCCAAAGCCATCCAGCGAAAAATCGCCCTACTACGACATTGCAAGCGAGAATGGCGTAGAGTTGGTATTTAGGCCGTTCATTAAGGTCGAAGGTCTCTCAGCCAAGGAGTTCCGTCAACAGAAAGTGAGCATTCTCGAACACACGGCAATTGTCTTCACTTCGCGTCATGCCATCGACCATTTCTTCAACTTAGCCAAAGAGATGCGCTTAACCATCCCCGAGGACATGAAGTACTTCTGCGTGACAGAAACCATTTCTCTCTACATTCAGAAGTATGTACAATATCGCAAACGGAAAGTGTTCTTCGGAACAACCGGCAAGTTTCAGGATCTTATCCCCGTCATGGCCAAGCACAAGAGCGAGCGTTACCTTGTGCCGCAGAGCGACGTACATACAGACGAGATCAAAGAGCTGCTCGATGCCAAGAAGCTTCAGCACACTGAGTGCGTGATGTATCGCACCATCAGCAACGACTTCACCGAGGAAGAAGTGAAGTCATTCGACTACGACATGCTGGTCTTCTTCAGTCCAAGCGGTATCAGATCCCTCTTGAAAAACTTCCCCAGCTTTAAGCAGGGAGACATCAGAATCGCAACATTCGGTCCGGCAACGGCCAAAGCCGTCGAAGACGAAGGTCTGCGTGTGGACCTGTGTGCCCCGTCAGAGAAATATCCTTCGATGACAGGTGCGCTGAAAGCATATCTGAAAGAAGCATCCAATGCCTGAGGAAAGGCGTTATACACTGACTAAACAGGAGCGTATCTGCAGTCGCAGCCTCACTGAACAGCTCTTCAACAGCGGGAAAGCACACTCGATGGTGGCATTCCCGCTGCGAATAGTTTACATGGGCATGGAAAGAACCGACGGCACGCCACAGGCCAGCATCCTGGTCAGCGTATCCAAAAGATACTTCAAACGGGCCGTGAAGCGCAACCGCGTGAAGCGACAGGTCAGAGAGGCCTATCGGAAGAACAAGTACATCCTGCTCGACCAGCTTGCAGCGCAGCCGGAAACACAGGTTGCAATGGCTTTCATCTGGCTGTCTGACGAACTTTGCGAAAGCAATCGGGTGGAAAGAAGTGTCAGGCATCTTTTAGAAAAAGTGGCAGAGAGCGTATGAATATCATAAGACTCTTCACCAAGAGCATCTCGAAAACGATGTCGTTTCTGCTCTGCATTCCCATCGTTTTCTACCAGACCTGCATATCACCCTTCACCCCACCATCGTGCAGATTCACGCCCACGTGCAGCGAATATGCCAAACAAGCACTCAAGAAGCACGGACCTGTCTATGGACTCTATCTCGCCATCCGGCGACTCCTCAGATGCAACCCATGGGGTGGTTCGGGCTATGACCCGGTACCATAAGGGATGAAGGATGAAGGATAAGGGGTGAAAGAGGAAAATTCCGTAAACTGTATAAACAATATAAATATGAGAAAGAATTTCGTCGAAGAACTCCGCTGGCGCGGAATGCTGGCACAAATCATGCCAGGGACAGAAGAACTTCTGCAAAAGGAAATGGTGACAGCCTACTTGGGAACCGACCCCACCGCCGATTCCCTGCACATCGGTCACCTCTGTGGTATCATGATGCTTCGCCACCTGCAACGTTGTGGCCACAAGCCCATCATCCTTGTCGGAGGTGCCACAGGAATGATTGGCGACCCATCGGGCAAAAGCCAGGAACGCAACCTGCTGAACGACGACACCCTGCGCCACAACCAGGAGTGCATCAAGGCACAGGTAGCCAAATTCCTCGACTTCGAATCGGAAGGAGACAACGCAGCACTCATGGTCAACAACTACGACTGGATGAAAAACTTCACCTTCCTCGACTTTGCACGCGAGGTGGGTAAGCACATCACCGTCAACTACATGATGGCCAAGGAGAGCGTACAGCAGCGACTGAACGGATCTGCCCGCGAT
>JAFSWU010000207.1 GCA_017444365.1 Prevotella sp. | reverse complement strand
GAATATCTCTGAAACAGATCAATCAGGAGAGGCAACTACTCCCTCCCTCTCAGGGAGGGCGGGGGGAGAGTCTGCCCTTCGCACCGCTACCCAACGTCTATCCATGAACGTCTATGTCACCAAGCAGATGACCCTCACCGCAGCCGTTGAGGACAACTACAATAACTTAACCGCCGAGAACCGCCACGCTTGGTTCGGCGACATCAAGGCCAAGTACAAGCTCGGTCGCTGCGACCTCGAACTGCAACTCAACAACCTCTTCGACCAGCGCCACTACACCCGTGTCACCCACTCCGGCCTCGACATCTACACCAACACCTCGCAGCTACGTCCCCGCAACATCATCGCCACAGTGAGATTCAAACTGCTATGATCCAATTGCAAACTCACAGAAGAAGGCAAACAGGTATGCAAATCGTACACAAAACGATGCACCTGACCGCCTTTCGTAAGTCAGCAACTATACACTGCTCATCATCCACGCCCTGTTTCGTGTCGCCAATCTTCATCTCAGGCTTGCTGCAAGCACACATCATCCCAGCGAATGAGTTGAAACTGTGTATTCATGTAGCGTCCATCATGCTTTTAAGGATTTTTATTATGATTTAGTTCGTGCTTTCGGAGTTTATGCTTACCTTTGCGGTCAATTATTACCGAACGTTATGACAGCAATACAAATGAATGCCGAGATGCTTCGCAACATGAGCATCATCGCCGAGGACGAGGGTATGCTGAAGCGGGCTGCAAAATACCTGCGCAAGCTTGTGGCTGAGATGCAGACCGACCCCACACTTCTCTCACGTGAAGAATTCTTTGCCAGCCTTGACAGGGGTGAAGAACAATACCGTCAGGGAAAGACACATCGTATTAACTCTGCCGAGGAATTAGACAGGTTCATAAAGAGCCTCTGATTTCCATGTACATAATTGACTACACCGACGAGGCATTGTTGCACATGCAACAGCTGAAGCATCATGAACCGAAAGCATTTCGAAAACTGGCTGACATGCTTCATGAACTTATGGAGCACCCCAGAACAGGCACCGGACACCCCGAACAACTGAAGGGCGAGCCTCAAGGACGATGGAGTAGGCGTATCAGCAAAAAGCATCGTCTGGTATATCGAATATTCGATGACACAGTATTGGTACTTCTCCTCAGAGCCTACGGCCATTATGATGACAAATAATTCTGCCATCATGCCATCGCCTTTACCTTAGTCCAAGGCTTGACCCAAACGATGTGGAAGATCTTTTCCATCACGTTCATTTATTTCACTACAGTCTTTTTTCGTCCTGAGTTCCGAAGGGGGGCAAATTATCGGGTATTTCTCTCTATAATGGGGCGACATCATGTAGGCCGAATTACAGCATTTTTATCCTTTTAGGACTGAGAAAGGTTCCTCACTCACCGAACTCCCGCTCTATGAGTTCTTCCATTCGTATTTCCTTGGCCCAGGGAATGGTATCGACCTGCCGGAAGTTGCTCTGTTCGGGACGGAGCGAGGGGTCGAAGCCGAGGATGCAGCGTGTGGCGATGAGATAGATGATGCGTGAGGGTGCGAAGCCATAGACCTGATGGCGGAGGATGTGCCGGATGCGCTCGCGGTCATCGGGAATCTGACGACGCATCCCGGCATTGTTGTACAGTCTGCGCACAATCTCTGTGATGTACAGGCCAGACTTCATGTACAGGTCGGCAAAGGTCTTTGTGGGGTCTTCGAAGATCTGCGGGTTCTCCTTCTCCAGCAAATCTACCATCTTCCTGACCACCCATTTGGGCGTGAAGATCTGGTTGGTCTTCTGCGGGGGTATGTAGTCGAAGATGTCCTCGGTCTGTGCGTCGTCGAAGTAGTTGGCCAGCTGCTCGCGCTTATTCCTGAACTCATTCAGGGAGTCATTAAACACGACTTCATCGAACAGATGCCCGTCGAAATGTTTCTGCATGCCGTTTTCTGTGTAGTCGCCGCCGTCGCGCAGAAAGCGGAACTCGTCGAGTGTGATGCTGGTGACTTCCTTGAAAACATCATCCTCGATGTTCTTGTCGAAGTTTTCGAGTGTCAGCTGTCCTTCGTCGTAGGCCATGGCGAAGCTGGGTATGGTTCGTGCGAAGCCTCGCAAGTGGGCACGCATCTCCTCCTCGATGTCCGCTTTCTTCCTGTTGGCACGGTCGGTCTCTATACGCTCTATCACTTCGCGCGGCTTCTGGTTCATCACTTCCTCTATCTGCTTGTTCAGCGATGGTCATTTCCTGCATGGCCTGCTCTATCTCCTGCCGGAACGTCGTGTCAGCTTCCTTCACCGCCTTCTCTGTCTCTGCCTCTCCAATGGCCTTCTCGTGTCTGGCAGTCGCGATGCGCCTCTGCTGCTCATAGTCGCCGCGTATCTTGTCAATCTTCGCACGGACTTCCTTGGTGGCATCACGGGTCAGACGGTCTGCCTGTTTCCCTGTGAGGCCGTATCTGTCGGCCGCAGGCTTGACAACATCCGTTTCAATGGCTTTGGCTATCTGTGTCCCTATGCTGTCGATATGTTTCACCACATCGTCCGGTTGCTCTTCGCGGAGCATGTTTGCACATCCCTCCTGCAAGGCTTCGAGGCTCTCATACACCTTGCTGCCGAACACATCCTGCTCCTGCCCGATGATGATTTCTTCCGGCACCAGTGCCTCTCCGCTGTCATCCACCTGCACCCCTGCTGCCTCGTCGAGCGTGGCATTGGCGCTGCGGCCCCGTTCTTCATGTGCCTTGTCCAGCTTGTTCAGTATCTCGCCCACGATGGCCGGGGCGCTGAAGATGTTGGCGATGTTGCGGAACAGGAAGTTGCTCATGAAGCCTCTTTTCACCACCTCCTCACATTTAATCTTCCGCGGGATGCTCAGCACCTGCCGCTCGTCGATCTGCATCATCCGTCCCTCCTCGTCCTCGGCGATGACGGGGAAGAAGTTCAGCAACTCGCGTATGTTCTGCTGCCGTGCGTCGGTAGTGCCGCCCGCACCGGCAGTTTCTTTCTTGAGGTTATTGGCAAACTCATCGTAGAGCATCAGCGTGCGTGCCGGGTCGAAGTCGAATACGTAAGCATTTTCCTTCCTCACGACCCTTCCACCCTCCGAGTATTCGTAGGGGTTCTGTGCCCGGAAGGCCGCCTGCATATACAGCTGTGCGCTCCCGATGTTGCTGAGCATCAGCACGCCGCTCCATTCCGGGATGGTGACACCCGTGGTCAGTTGCGTGATGCTCAGCGTGATGGTCTTGGGATGGTGCTTGATGGCCTCTTTCACCCGGTCGTAGGCTTTATCGGTCTCTTCGCTGTCATCAAGTTTACCGTCGCCGGCAGCCACCACCACTTCGTAGCCTTCAAATGGGCTGCCCTCTTCCTGTAGCAACCGTGCCATGGCTTTGGCGCAATCCACCCTGTTGGGCATCAGCCACAGCGTGTGGGCCATCTCACGTCTGAGCTCTTCTGTCGAGAACGGGAACTTCTCCTGTGTGGTCAGCGCCTTCAGGAATTTGCGCACATCGGCCTCATGCACGAACTTGCCGTCATCGCGCGTCTTGAAGAACTCGTTGAGGTCGAAGGCATAATCTATCGTAGCGTCATCGTCCAGCTCCATCCCCTGCTTCACCCGCTCCCGCACGATGTCGCTCATGCGGTAGGTGAAGAGGTTCAGCCGGGGCATATCCTCGTAGGGGTTGTGCTCCTCGCCCGCCCAGTTCTCATTTGCTTTCTGCTCGTCCACATAGCTCCAGTTGAAGATCTGGCGGTCACAGAACTCTCCCGAGGCAATTGCCTTGAAAGGCGTGCCGCTGAGGTAGAGCGTGAAGTGCCGTTGGATATTGTCGAACGCGCGGTCGGTGCGATGGGTATCCACTCCTTCGTGGCTCTCATCCACAACCAGCAAGTCCCATTTCAGCGCCTTCACCCATTCCAGCTTGTCGTACTTGCCGCCGAAATAAATGGAACCCTTCAGACCCTGCAGACTCTCGAAACAAATCTGTCCGGCAAAGTTCTCGTCGCGGTGCTTCAGCCAACTGACGAACATATCCCTTGTCATCACCCCCTCCCGGCCTCTGAGCGCTTCATTGTCGCTCACGAAGCGGTAGCCCGTCTGCCCCGCCATGTATTTCTCGAAGTCATCGTACCATGAGTTGGCTATCGACGGGCGGTTGGTGACAATCAGCACGTTCCGCGCTTTCATCCGCCGCACGAGGTCGTAGGTGGTGAGCGTCTTGCCGAAGCGCGGTTTGGCGTTCCACAGATATTTGCCCTCGCCGTCCGTCCTTTTGAGGTAAGCTAACGTCTTCGCTACGGCATCCTCCTGCTCGCGGCGAAGCGTATAGCTGTGATGCAAGGCCTTGGGCAGGTAGTCGCGTGTGACGAACTCCTCGAAGTACTGCCTCAACGCCTTGCCGTCTATCCTGAACCATTCCGTGTGGTCATTCCGTTCGATGCCCTTGTAGCCGGTCAGGAAGTCATGGAACTGATAGTCACGGAAGAAGGTGCAGTCATCGCGATACATCGCAATGTCCCTCCATTGCAGCTCATAGAGCACATCGGCAGTATGCGTCTGCTGCCCGATGCGCTCATCCACGCCCTGCTTCGTGTCGCCGATCTTCAGCCATCCGTCGTGGCGTGCTATCTCAGGCGTGCTGTAGGCATACATCATCCTGACGAATGAGTTGAAACTGTGTATTCTGGTAGCGTCCATCATGCTTTTAAGGATTTTTATTATGTGTTTTGCTCGTACTTTCGGAGTTTATACGTACTTTTGCAACCGCAAGAACAAAATATGAAGATTATGACTGCAGTACAATTGAATGCGCTGAATGCCCAGATATGGCGTGACATGGGAATCCTTGCCGATAGTGAATCAATGTTAAAGCGTGTGGCAAAATATCTG
>JAFSWU010000206.1 GCA_017444365.1 Prevotella sp. | reverse complement strand
TATTGGTGGTATTCGCCGCGTTCTTCCTTTTGCCAGCGAAAGCAGCCAGCTCATTCGCTTCCATCTGGAGGCCGGCAAACTGGTTCTGTCTTCAGAAGACATTGATTTCGCAACAAGTGCCAAAGAAGAAATTGTATGCGACTATAATGGACAAATGATGGACATTGGGTTCAAAGGAAGCTCCATCTCGGAGATTCTTAACAACCTGGAAGACGAGACCATCATCATGGAACTTGCCGACCCAAGCCGAGCAGGCATCATTGTTCCCGCAGAACAACAAGAGAACGAGGATGTACTGATGCTCATCATGCCAATGCTTCTCAACGACTAATTATAGTACAATATGAAACTTCATCTTACAAAGCCCCTCGTTGTCTTCGATTTGGAGACAACGGGGCTTGATATTGTTAAGGACAGAATCATCCAGATTTCTTATATCAAGGTATATCCCGATGGAAAAGAGGAACGGGCCAACATCTTCGTAAACCCGCAGAAGCCCATTCCGTCGGAAGTGGTTGCGCTTACAGGCATCACAAATGAAGATGTGAAGGACGCCCCCACTTTCAAGGAGTTGTCTTCGCAATTGAATGCCACTTTCACAGGTTGCGACTTCGCTGGTTTCAATTCCAATCATTTCGACATTCCCCTGTTAGCAGAAGAATTCCTTCGTGCAGGCATCGACTTCGACTTTTCACGTTGCCGCCTGATTGATGCCCAAACCATCTTCCATAAGATGGAGCGGAGAAACCTTGCAGCAGCCTATAAGTTCTACTGCGGAAGAAAAATGGAAGAAGATTTCGAAGCCCATCGAGCCGATCAGGACACGGAAGCCACCTATCGCGTATTGATGGCTGAGCTCGACAAGTATAATCCTGAGACTCAAGTGGAACCGGAAAAACACTTACCCAACGACATGGATGTCTTGGCCGAGTTCTCAAAAACGAATGACAACGTTGACTTTGCAGGAAGAATTGTCTGGAAACAAGTTGTTGACAGCAACGGCAAACCACTTCAAGACGAAGAGGGGAAACCCATGAAGCGCGAATACTTCAACTTTGGGAAATACAAAGGACAGGCCGTTACAGATGTTCTTCAAAAAGATCCCGGATACTTCAGCTGGATGCTTTCAGGAGACTTCCCTAACGACACCAAGCAAGTCCTGACCCGAATCCGACTAAAAGAGTTCAATGCAAGGAATAAACATTAATATAGTGTGATGCTGAAAAAGATTCTCTTAACCACCATCGTCGTGGTAGCAGGATGGGGCTCTGTCGCTGCACAAGAGCTGCAAGCAAAGATTACCATCAATCATAATCAGATACAGGGAACTGACGAGAGCGTTTTTGAAAACCTGCAACAAACGCTCGAACAGTTCATTAATGACAGACAATGGACGAACCTGCAATTTCAGCAGAACGAGCGGATTGTCTGTAATTTCAATATTACTGTAACCAAGTATGACAAGAACTCGAATCTTTTCTCATGCACAGCGTTGATTCAGGCAAACAGACCTGTATATAATTCCGCATACACCACCACCTTATATAATAATAAGGACGCGAGTTTCAATTTCACTTTTGCTCAGTTTGACCAGCTGGAGTTCAATGAAGAAAACATTGATAACCAGTTAACAGCCCTCATTGCCTACTATGCCTATCTGATTATCGGACTTAACTTAGACTCATTTGCCCCGATGGGTGGTGAGGACGTGCTGCAACGTTGCATGAATCTTGCAAACAATGCACAGACCTTGAACTATCCTGGATGGAAAGCGTTTGAGGACGACCGCAACAGATATGCCATTATCAACGACTATCTGGATGGCGCAATGGCTCCATTCAGACAACTGCAATACGACTATTACAGGACAGGACTGGACGAAATGGCCAACAATGTGGAACGAGGACGCACCAACGTGACGACCGCCCTTGAAAACGACTTGAAGAAATGTCATGAAGACAAGCCCATGAGTTTGCTTCCTCAGATATGGACTGACTATAAGAAAGAAGAGCTGGCGAATATCTACAAGGGAAAAGGAACACAGAAAGAGAAAGAAACCGTTTACGACATTCTTTTCGGCATCAATGCCAGCCAACACAATTCATGGACAAAAATTAAAGAATAATGCTGACACATTTATATATTAAGAACTTCACACTTATTGATGAACTGGATATTGACTTCCATTCCGGTTTCTCTGTCATCACAGGTGAAACAGGAGCCGGAAAAAGCATCGTCCTCGGAGCAATCGGTTTGTTGTTGGGGAATCGTGCCGACATTAAACAAATCAAGAAAGGACAGGAGCGATGCATCGTCGAGGCACACTTCGACCTGAGCCGATACCACCTACAAAGCTTTTTCACAGATAACGACATCGACTTCGATGCCGCCGATTGTATTGTCCGTAGGGAAGTGAACAGTAATGGCAAGAGCAGGGCTTTCATCAACGACACTCCCGTTTCATTAACACAGATGAAAGAACTGGGAACGCAATTGATCGATATTCATTCTCAACATCAGAATCTGCTTCTCAACCAGGAAGACTTCCAATTAAGTGTTTGTGATATCATTGCGAACAGCCACTCTGCCTTAGAGAGCTATGGCTCATCCTTCAAGGAACTGGTTGAAAAGCGAAAAAGTTTCCAATCGCTCCAAGAAACTATTCAGCGCAGCAAGGATAACGAAGAGTTTACAAGATTTCAGTATAAGGAACTGGAGGAAGCTTCGCTTGTGGAAGGAGAACAGTCGGAACTTGAACAGCGCAGCGAGATGATGAGCCACTCGGAAGAGATTAAGAGTGGGCTGTATGATGCCGACATGATTCTAAGCAACGTCCCCAACGTTGTTGAACATCTCAAGACGGCTGTGTCGAAGCTGCAAAGCATCGAAAAAATCTATCCCGCTTCAGTTGAATTGGCAGAACGAATGGAAAGCTGCTATATAGAACTGCGCGATCTTCAACAAGAGATTAGCCACCAAGTCTATAACATCGACTTTGACCCTGCTGAGCTGGATCAAATCAATCAGCGGTTGGACCTGTTGAATACTCTTCAGCACAAACATCGTGTGGAATCGGTTGAGGAGCTCATCGGTATTCGTGAGCAATTGGCAGAACAGCTCTCCCATATCGAGAACTCTGACGAGGAGTTACATGAGTTGGAACAACAGATTGGGAAACTTGAGGAGGTATGTCTGCAGAAAGCACAAAAACTGACGGTTCTCCGCAAGAAGGCTGCCAAGCAGATTGAAAAGGAAATGCAATCGAGACTTGTGCCGATGGGCATTCCCCATGTCCGTTTCCAAGTTGAATTCACTCCCAAAGAGCTCTCTCATGACGGAGCCGATAAGGTTTCATTCCTGTTTAGTGCCAACTCCAGTTCGCCATTACAGCCAGTCAGCCAAGTTGCCTCCGGTGGAGAAATTGCACGTGTGATGCTCTCTCTTAAAGCGATGATTAGCGGAGCCGTCAAACTTCCCACCATCGTCTTTGACGAGATTGACACAGGTGTGAGCGGCAAGGTTGCCGAGAAGATGGCACAGATAATGCAAGAGATGGGCAACAACGACCGACAAGTGATCAGTATCACTCATCTGCCCCAGATAGCAGCCTTGGGAAAGATACATTATAAAGTAACCAAGGAAGAGACCAAGCAAGGCACTTCAACTCGCATGACCCAACTGACTACCGAAGAAAGGGTTAAGGAAGTTGCCCAGATGCTGAGCGGAAGTAGCATCACAGCCGCAGCAATCGATAATGCGAAGGTTCTCCTCAACATTTAACAAACCCGTATGACAAAAGAAAAGCAAATTATACTACCCCTCATCCTGTTATTTAGTATTATCTCCCTCCGAATAAGCGCACAGCCTGAAAGCGTAAAACAAGCAGCGAGGGCAGTCTTCACCCTGACAACCTTCAAGGAAGATGGAAGCATTCTCTCTTCCTCTCATGGCGTATTCATCAACGACCAAGGGGAAGCCATCAGCCCTTGGGCTCCATTCATCGGAGCTCATTAAGCTGTTGTCATCGACACTCATGGCGAGACGCACGAAGTTGAAGCCGTTCTGGGTGCCAATGAGCTCTATGACATCTGTAAATTCAAGACATCATCCAGCCAGGCACCTTTCGCCTCTATAGCCTCGCACGCGATAGGACAGGGAGAGAAAGTATGGCTGGCCGACTACTCTGTTAAAAAGCAAAAGTTCAAGTCGATCAGCGTAGCCAAGACAGAGAAGTTCATGAAGGACTTTACGTATTATATTTTTTCCTCCAAACAGCCGGAGGTTGCAGAAGGATATCCATTTATCAATCAACAAGGCGAGGTCATCGGATTCCTTAAACACACCAAGAACAAAGACGAGGTAACGGCTACAGATGCCGCTCTCACCAATACGTTTGAGTTGAACGGCCTTTCGATGAACAACACTACGTTGAGGCAAACGCAAATACGCATTGCGATGCCCAAGGATATAGAGAACGCGCGACTCACTTTGATGATGGCAGGACAAAAGAATGACAGCGCCAAGTATGTGGCCTACATAGAGGACTTCATCAAACTGTTCCCTCATGCCGTTGACGGATATGCGGCAAAAGCACAAAACGAGGTGAATGCCAGACACTATGAGGAAGCTGTGGCCTGTATGGAAGAGGCTATCGCAAAAGCCGACAACAAAGACGAGGCCCATTCCAGTTATGCCACGCTCATATTCAATAAGACCATCTATCAGCCCGACTCTTTATTCCAGAACTGGACTCTTGAGAAAGCATTGGAGGAAGCAACTGCCGCCAACAAGTTGAACCCTCAACCCGTTTACCAGCACCAGCAGGCAAGAATCCTCTACAACTTGGGGAAATACGAGCAAGCATACCACCTGTTCCAAGAACTCACCCGCTCTGAAATCCGCAATGGTGAAATATTCTACGAGGCCGCCCAATGCAAGATGCAGATGAAGGCTCCTCGTGAAGAAGTGATGGAGTTGCTCGATAGTGCTGTCAACGCCCAGCTCCCGCTTACCACGATTTCCGCCCCCTATGTTCTTGCACGCGGAAGGATGAACGATGCCAACAAAGAATACCGCAAAGCCCTGATAGATTATAATCTGTACGACTCGTTGATGAACGGACGTGCAGATGCAGAATTCTATTACCTCAGGTTCAAGTGCGAATCGAATCTGCGTTCCTACCAGCAGGCTCTCAACGATATTGCACATGCCATCCTTATCAATCGAGGCGAACCGCTTTACTATGCAGAGATGGCATCGCTGCAGCTCAAGGTGAAATACTTTGAGGATGCTATCAAGACCTCAGACATGTGCATTGCGATTGCCCCCAACTATACAGACCCCTATATAATAAAAGGTGTTGCGTTGGCGGAAAGCGGAAAGAAAGAAGAGGCCATCGAGATATTCAACCGAGCCAAGGAACTCGGAGACGAGAGGGCAGACTCTCTTATTGAGAAATACAAATAGAAAAAGAGAGCCGCCGTGAAGCAACTCTCTCGAAGTGATTCCGTTGGGATTCGAACCCAAGACCCAGCGGCGCTTTGGTTGGGGAAAGAAAAAGAGAGCTGCCGTGAAGCGACTCTCTCGAAGTGATTCCGTTGGGATTCGAACCCAAGACCCACAGCTTAGAAGGCTGTTGCTCTAATCCTACTGAGCTACGGAACCCCTTAGCGGGCGCAAAGTTACTAAAATTTGTTGAGAGAGCGGGCTCTCTGTCATAAGAGTTCCCTCATACTTAAGAATATTTAACGATTCACATGAGATTGTCCATTATCATACCCGTTCATAATAACGAAAAGACCCTTGATCGTTGTGTCAAGAGTGTCATTTCGCAATCCTTTCGCGACTTCCAGCTCATTCTTGTCGATGATGCTTCCACGGATACAAGTCCGGAGATTTGTGACCACCTGGCCCAAGCCGATCATCGCATACAAGTCATCCGCAAGAAAGAGAATGTCGGTTTAAGCGAAGCACGAAACACAGGCATCCGTAAGGCGCGAGGTGAATACATCACTTTTATCGATAGCGACGATTACATCAAGGCCGACACGCTGGCTCAGCTCATGGAGATTCTGAAGATACATCATGAGTATGACATCCTGGAATACCCTGTATGGGAACGTTTTGGCAATCCCAAGACCCAGAAACGTTTATACCTCAAGAACACCGTCTATTCAGACATGAACGACTATTGGTTCCGAGGGCAAGCATATATGCATGCCTATGCTTGGAATAAGATTTACAAGAGGGAGCTTTTCGATACAGTAAGCTTTCCCAAGGGGAAGAAGTTTGAAGACATACACACCCTGCCTTTTCTGCTGAGACAATGCAGCCAAGTTGCCACAACCGGCAGCGGGCTCTACTATTATTGTTATAACGCGGAGGGCATAACGGCCCAAGCATCTGGCGATGATTTGCAGGACTTGCTGGAAGCACACCTCTCTACACTCAGCCGACTGAGCAGTCTGCCTCCTACCGTTGACAAGCGGGATATTGCTGAATATTACGCCCACGTGCTGAACATCCAGTTAGATGTATATGAAGCATCCCCCCAAGCCCCGTTGTCATTACCCATACTACCCTACTACAGCACTTTGAAGCTCAAGCTCCTGCACCTGTTGGGGCTAAGAGGATTATGCATCGTCAACAAATATTTCCATAAGATATGCCACAAGAACCACTCATAAGTTTCATCGTTACCACTTACAACCTCCCCAAAGAGCTCCTGTTGAAATGCTTGCGAAGCATCATGAGCCTTTCTCTCACTCCTTCAGAACGTGAGATCGTCATCATCGATGACGGCAGCGAGCATAGCCTGATTGATGAACTGGAGGAGCTGCGTGGTCAGGTCGTCTATATCTGGAACAGAAACCAGGGGCTTAGCGCAGCCAGAAACACGGGGCTCAGCATGGTACACGGACAGTACATACAGTTTGTTGATGGAGACGACTATCTGTTGAAACATCAATACGAGCACGTCATAGAGCTTCTGAAGAAGTATTCTCCTGACATGGTGATGTTCAGCCTTACCCATCACGAGGAATACCAGTCAACCTTCCATGATTCTGACATCGTGACGGGTGCGTCCTATATGAAGAACCACAATCTGCATTCCTCGGCATGCGGATATGTGTTCAGACGCAGCTCCTTGGGCGACCTGCGGTTCACCCTCAACATCTATCACGAGGACGAGGAGTTCACCCCGCTCCTGTTGCTCTGTGTCAACACCCTCATCAAGACAACGGCCCAAGCCTACTATTACCGCCTGACCCCCCACTCCATTACCCGCGACAGCAATCCCGCCAAACAGAAAAAGCGCCTTGATGACACGAGAAACATTCTGGAGCGGCTCACAAACATAACCGACCGCCTGCCATTCATGGACAAGACCTCGCTTCAACGGCGCATCGCTCAGCTGACGATGGATTATATCTATCAGACGATGGTTATCACCCACGACCTCGACCAAGTGGAAGAGCGCATCCTCGACCTCAAGGATTTAGGACTGTTTCCGCTCCCCGATAAAAACTACACGAGCAAGTATGCCTGGTTCCGCAGGTTGTCTTACTACAAGATGGGGCGCATCATCCTGTTCAACCTCCTGAGAACTCAGGGCAAGTAACAACCTTCAAGAACATGAGAATACTACTTATAGGCGAATACAGCAATGTTCATTGGACGCTATCCGAAGGACTCAGAATGCTTGGACATGATGTTGACGTGTTGTCCAATGGTGATTTCTGGAAAAACTATCCACGAAACATTGATCTAAGCAGAACTTCCTACACCACTTTAGGAGGTGTGTCCTATGCCTTGCGCTTGCTGCGTCTGCTCCCCCGATTGAAGGGATATGACGTTGTCCAGCTGATCAATCCCATGTTCCTGGAACTGAAAGCGAGCAACATTCTGCCGGTTTACAAATACCTGCGCCGTCACAACGGCAAGATTGTACTGGGTGCATTTGGTATGGATTACTACTGGGTGAAGAGCTGCATAGAAGAGATGCCGCTCAGATACAGCGACTTCAACTTGGGGAAACAGCTACGGACAAATGCCGAGGCGATAGCCGAGAGAAACGACTGGTTAGGCACCGACAAAGAGAAGCTGAACAGGCGGATAGCCGAGGATGCCGACGGGATTGTTGCCGGACTTTATGAGTACTGGGTATGCTACCACCCCAAGTTCCCTGAGAAGACAACCTTCATCCCCTATCCCATCAAGCCCCAGCCGAACATTTCCCAAGAAGAACTTTACAGGGAACATGTTCCCATTCGCCTTTTCATCGGAATCAACAAGAGCCGTAGCCAATACAAAGGGACTGACATCATGCTTGAGGCTGCCAAGCAAGTCTGCGACAAGTATCCGCAGCGTCTCAAGCTGACCGTTGCCGAGAATGTTCCCTTCGGGCAATACACGAAGATGATGAACAGCTCTGATGTCATTCTCGACCAGCTCTACAGCTACACACCCTCCATGAATCCTTTGCAGGCAATGAGCCAGGGAATGGTGTGTGTGGGGGGCGGCGAACCTGAGAATTACGAGATTATCCATGAAGACGTGCTGCGGCCTATCCTGAATGTTGAGCCCACCTTCCAGAGTGTGTACGACACGTTAGAAAATTTGGTGTTTCACCCTGAGATTCTACCCAAGCTGAAACGCCAAAGCATTCAGTATATTCAGAAGCACCACGACTACATCAAGGTGGCGAAGCAATACGAGTCGTTCTACGAGCGTCTATAGCTTCACCTTCTTCTTGGCCCCCTTGCTCTCGTTGCTCATCTTGTCGAGCGATGTCACCACGTAGGTGAACGACTGCCTGCCGTCCTCATAGGGCAGCTGGAAATAGGGCTTATCGGTGATGGCCACAATCTTCGAGGCATCTTCCAGGTTCACCTTTTCGCCTTTTGCGAAACAATACACCACGAAGCGTTGCACCTCGTCATCCCATTTCTTGGCCGCTGGAGCATTCCAGAAAAGTATATAGCCGTCGGAAGTCCATACCGGTTTCACGGCTTTGGGCGATTTGGGTGCCTTGTTGTCGATAAACGGCATTCGCGGTTGCAGGGCAGGATATTTCCAGTATTTGTTTCTGAGTTGCGTGCCATAGTTGCCTGTGTTATCTACCACGGCCTTCGCATACCACAATATCGTTCCTCCGACGTTCTTCATCTGCTCGTGCAACTTGTACTTGGCATCCATTTGATTCTTGTCGGAGTTGTCAGGATCGGCATGCTTCACGGTACGCTCCACGTCCTCTCCGATATACAAGGGGCGCTTGCTTGCATAGCGGTTCCACCAGGTGATGAGTGTTTTGTAGTCGGCTGCCTTGTTGCCGATTTCCCAATAGATTTGCGGAACGCAATAGTCAATCCATCCGTTATTGACCCACATCAGCACGTCGGCATAGAGGTCATCATAGTTTTGCAATCCGTTGGTCTCGCTTCCATTGAGCGGGTCGCTCTTCTTGTTTCTGTAGATGCCAAACGGAGAAACGCCAAACTTCACCCAGGGCTTGCGCTCATGAATCGTCTCCCCCAATTCTTTGATGAAGACATTCACGTTGTCTCTGCGCCAGTCGTTGATGTCCTTATAACCGTTGTTATACATGCTGAACTCCTTCGCATCTTCAATTTTCTGACCGGCAGCCGGATAGGGATAGAAGTAGTCGTCGATGTGAAGGCCGTCGATGTCGTAGCGGCTCACGATGTCGTCAACCACCTGACAGATATACTTTCTGTTCTCAGGCTGCCCTGGGTTCAGGATAAACAGACCGTCGTACATGAACACGCGCTCGGGATGCTTAATGGCAACGTGGTTCGAAGCCAGGGCGTTTGTTACCTTTGTCTTGGCGCGATAGGGATTAATCCATGTATGGAGCTCCATTCCACGTTTATGGCATGCATCGATCATCCATTGCAAGGGGTCCCAGTAGGGTTCGGGAGCCTGTCCCTGTACACCTGTGAGAAAGCGGCTCCAAGGTTCCAATGAGCTTTCATAAAGAGCATCGCACTCCGGTCGCACCTGGAAGATAATGGCGTTCACGCCGTCCTTCTGCAATTCATCCAGCTGATAGGTCAGCGTCTGTTTCATCTTGGCCGTACCCATTCCCTGGAACTGTCCGTTCACGCATTGTATCCACGCGCCCCGGAATTCGCGCTTCTGTTGGGCAGAGCTATCTGTTATACATGCAAAAACAATGAGAATAGTCAGTAAACACTTCAAGTAAAAGTTTTTCTTCATGTCTTTTCAATTTTGGCGCAAAATTAGTAAAAAGCCTTCAAGAAGAAATATGAATATCGTTAAATCATCTTAATGAAAGTACCAATCAAACCTCAAAAGATGTATCTTTGCCACGACATTTATTAATCAACTAATATTTTTTGTTATGAAGAAGATTTTTTTGATGGCAATTGCAGCTGCTGCCATTTCATTTACCAGCTGTGGAAACAAGAGTAATCAGGCTGCTCCTGAGACCGTTGAAGCAAATGCCGAGGCGAAAGCTGCGGCAGAGAACATCATTAGTGCCATGTCTCAGAGCATCGAGAAGAAGGATGTGGCAAAACTCCAGGAAGCTGTTGAACAGGTACGTCGGCAGGCAGCAGAGTTCATTGCCAACAATCCTGAGGAGGCCAAAGCATATCTGACTCAGGTACAGACCTATCTGAAGGAGAACGCCGAGAGCGTCAAGAGCGTTGTTGGAGAAAACACCGTGGCAAGCAATGCCGTGAACCTCTTGACCAACACCTCTGCCGACGACATCGTGAACGGCATCAGCAACGTACTCAACACCAAGGCTGCAGATGTGCAGGAAGCCGGTGATGCCGCTGTTGAGGAAGGCAAGAGCAAGGCTGCCGAGAAGATTAACGAAGCTGCGGAGAAGGCTTCACAGAAAGTTCAGGAGAAAGTGAACGAGGCCAAGGACAAGGCCGTGGAAGAAACCAAGGCCAAGACGAAGGAGACTGTTAATCAGGCCAAGGAAGACTTGAAGAAGAACTTGGGCTTCTAATCCCCCCCCCAATATCACATTAATAATAATAGGTTATAGGTAGTGATGACTTGGGCCTCTGAGCCCAGCCGGTCATTTACCTATAACCTATTACTTTTTACCTAATACCAATCTTACCTGATTCTATCGGCAGCCCTGACAAGTTTCTCGTCGGCGACAACGCCTCTGCGAGCCATCAGCGTCAGGATGATTGCTACCAGCGGGAAGGCTGCTGCCAGAGCCGGACGGAAGGTCATTTCCTCGGGCACCTTGACGGTTGCAAACACGGCATAGACGATATACCATCCCACGTTCAGCGTCATGATGATGTTGCAAAGCAACACCTGCAGCTTGCGGTTCTTATATGCAAAAATCGTCAGAACGCTTATCACACCGCTGACGAGCAGTATGATAAACAGCGGACAGGTGGCAAAATCCAGTGTACCCTGAGCAGGCTGAATGCAGAGATTCATGAGCGTGTTGTCGAGCCCCATTCCCTTGGGCGAATAGTATCCCACAGGCATGCTCAGGCAGATCACGCTAACGATGACGGCCAGGAGCAAGAATACGCTCTGCTTACGTTGTATCATGATGTACAGTGTTGACGAGTTGACAATTCGACAAGTTACTACAACGGCCTATGCCTCTTCGGTTTCCTTCGAAGGGTCGCGATAATACACGTTTCCCTCAACGAATTCCTCTGTGGCAAGAAGTGTTGGCTTGGGCAGCTTCTCGTAGTAGCGTGAGATTTCAATCTGCTCGCGGTTCTCGAAGACTTCTTCCAGCGAGTCGTTGTAGGAAGCAAACTCTGCCAGCTTCTTGGTGAGGTCTTGCTTGATCTCGCTTGAAATCTGATTGGCGCGCTTTGAAATAATGGCTACACTTTCATAGATGTTCTCAGTTTCATCACAGAGCCCCATGATGTCACGTGTAACGGTATTGACCGGTGCTTTTGATTTTCTGTAATCCATTCTGTATTATTCGATACTTGTTAATGTTTTAATCCTTGTCTGTCTCTGCTTCACCCTTAGTATAGACCTTGCACTTGGCGATATACTTCTCGGCCAGAGCCCTGTTCTTCGAATCGGGATATTCGTTGATGAAGCCGTAGCATTCGTCTTCCGCATCCTGAAAACGCTCCAGCTTGCGCTCTTCCACACTCTGCTGGGCCAACTCGAACTTGCTCTTCATGATGAGCAGCGCAAAGTCCTCGCGCAGGTCTGTGTAGGGGAAGTCCTTCAGGGCGTTCTGGGAGGTGATGATGCAGGCCTCGTAGTTGTTTCCACCGTGCAGGCTGTTCAGGAAATAGCCTCCCAGGTTGTAGTAGAGCTGTGCTGAATAGAACTCTTTCTTCACGAGTTTCTCCTGCATCTCAAACAGCCTGTTCTGTGCTTCCTCTCGCATGGGCGAAGAGGGATACAAATCCAGGAACTCCTGGAAAAGCTTGATAGCCTCGTAAGTGTCCGTCTGGTCCAGTCGCGGTTCCGGAGTAGTCATATAGAGGCTTTTGCCGGCATAGAACTTGGCTTGTTCGGCATAGATGCCACGCGGATAGGAGGAAAAGTATTTCTTGAAGTATTCCGACGCGGTGACATAGTCTTTGCTGTTGTATTCCGCCATCGACAGCATATACAGACACTCCTGCCCGCTCTCGGTACCTTTCAGGGTGGTTACGACATCCTGCAGCAACGAAATGGCCTTCGTGTACTTACCGTTGGCAAAACACTCCTTGGCATATTCGTACTTGAAGCGATAGTCGGGAGACTTATATACCCTGTTGAACTCCGTCGTGCAGCTACTGAACAACGAGAGCACAATGGTCAAAATGAGCAGTTTTCTCATACCTGTTTATTGTTTTGAACTGCAAAATTACACATTATCTGCCGATTTACAAAGTGTTTAAAACATTTTTTCGCTTTTTATCATGCTTTATAACGTTTATTACGCTGAAAATAAGTACTTTTGCAGGAAATAACCCTGTTTAAAGACAAAAACTCTTGGAATTCAAGTTATCATCTGCATACAAACCGACGGGCGACCAGCCGGATGCCATCCGCCAACTCACGGAAGGGCTCCAACGAGGCGACCGCTCACAGGTGTTGCTGGGTGTGACGGGCTCGGGCAAGACCTTCACCGTAGCCAATGTCATCGCCAACATCAACCGCCCTACCCTCATCCTGAGTCATAATAAGACGCTGGCGGCACAGCTGTACGAGGAGATGAAGGGGTTCTTCCCCGACAATGCCATCGAGTACTATGTGTCCTACTACGACTACTACCAGCCGGAGGCCTATCTCCCCACGACGGATACCTATATAGAGAAAGACCTTGCCATCAACGAAGAGATCGACAAGCTGCGCCTCTCAGCCGTCTCCGCCCTGCTTTCAGGCCGCCGCGATGTGGTGATCATCTCCTCCGTGTCGTGCATCTACGGCATGGGGGGCCCCACCGCCATGGCCGAAAGCGTCATCAGCGTCAGACGGGGTGAACGCATCGAGCGCAATGCCTTTCTCCGAAAGCTGGTCGATGCCCTCTATGTGCGCAACGACATCGAGCTGAAGCGCGGCAACTTCTGGGTGCGGGGCGACCACGTGGACATCTTCATGGCATACAGCGACTATGTGCTGCGCATCACCTGGTGGGACGATGAAATCGAGGAAATCGAAGAGATTGACGCCATCGACTACCACCGCCTGGCCAGCTTCGAGGATTATAAGATATACCCCGCCAACCTCTTTGTCACTTCCAAGGAACAGACGGAGCGGGCCATCCGCCAGATTCAGGACGACCTCACCGCTCAGGTGGAGTACTTCAACGAGCTGGGCGACCCCATCAAGGCACAGCGCATCAAGGAGCGAGTGGAGTACGACATGGAGATGATTCGCGAGCTGGGACATTGCTCGGGCATCGAGAACTACTCGCGCTACTTCGACGGACGCGAGCCTGGTCAGAAGCCCTACTGCCTGCTCGACTTCTTCCCCCAAGACTACCTGCTGGTCATCGACGAGAGCCACGTATCGGTGCCGCAGCTTAACGCCATGTATGGAGGCGACCGCGCACGCAAACAGAACCTCGTGGAATACGGATTCCGACTGCCGGCCGCCTTCGACAACCGGCCGCTTCGCTTCGAGGAGTTCCAGGAAATGGTCAACCAGGTCATCTACGTATCGGCCACACCTGCCGACTTCGAGTTGAGGGAGTCTGAGGGAGTGGTCGTCGAACAGGTGATACGCCCCACGGGATTGCTCGACCCCGAGATTGAGGTACGCCCCACAGAGAACCAGATTGATGACCTCATGGAGGAGATCCTGCAACGGGCCGAGCGCGACGAGCGAGTGCTGGTCACAACCCTCACCAAGCGCATGGCAGAGGAACTGACCGAATACCTGCTCAACCACGAGGTTCGCGCCAACTATATCCACTCCGACGTAGCCACGCTCGACCGCGTACAGATCATGAACGACTTGCGAGCCGGACTGTTCGATGTGCTCGTGGGAGTGAACCTACTCCGCGAGGGTCTCGACCTTCCGGAAGTATCGCTGGTGGCCATACTCGATGCCGACAAGGAAGGATTCCTTCGCAACCACCGCTCGCTCACCCAGACAGCAGGCCGAGCCGCACGCAAT
This sequence comes from Prevotella sp., assembly GCA_017444365.1. Lineage (GTDB taxonomy): Bacteria > Bacteroidota > Bacteroidia > Bacteroidales > Bacteroidaceae > Prevotella. The sequence continues at coordinate 915 of JAFSWU010000206.1, read as the reverse complement.
GTCAACGGAAAGGTCATCATGTATGCCGACTCCATCACCGACAGCATGCAGCGAACCATCGACGAGACGCTGCGCCGACGCACGAAACAGCTGCGATACAACGAGGAACACCACATCACCCCGCAACAGATTGTCAAGTCCATCGGCACCTCGCTGAAGTCTGCCAACACAGGCAGCGAAGGCAAGAGTGCTTCCACAAGAGGAAAAACCACCAACGGGAAGATGCCGCCAATGCCTCAGGAAGGCGTTTATGCCGCCGACCCCATCGTTCGCCACATGACCCGCGAGCAGCTTGAGAAGACTATCGCCAACACCACAGAGCTCATGAAAAGGGCCGCCAAGGAACTCGACTTCCTTCAAGCGGCCCAGTATCGCGACGAAATCATTCGCCTACAAGAACTTCTAAACTAAATGAGGAATGAGGAATGAGAAATGGGAAATGGGAATACCAAGGGTAATCACACCTATTACCTATTACCTGTAGCCCCGTTTCCGGCAATCCGGAAACGGGGCTACTCCTACTCTTTCTCCACAGCGTTCTGCACGGCCTCCTTCACGGTCATGCCGTCGAGGAAAGCATACGAGCGCTTCTTCGTGGCGGAGTCGATGTGGAGCTCGGGCTGGAAGAGCACGCGGGCACCCACGATGTTCTTCTGCGGGGAGAACGTCTTGGCGGTGGTGGCGGGCTTCGTCTTCAGTCCGATCTTGAAGCGTCCGAAGTCGTCAAGCACGATGATCTGCGAGTTCTGCATGTGGCGCTTCATCACGCGCACCAGCTCCTTCAGCACCGCATACACGTCGGCAGCCTTCGCCGTGACGTTCTCCTCAATCACGTCCGAGATCTGATGCATGTTCACTTCACCCGTGTGTACGGCACGACCGTACCACTTTCCGAACTCTTTCGCGGTTTCCCGC
>JAFSWU010000205.1 GCA_017444365.1 Prevotella sp. | reverse complement strand
GTGAGAAGTTAAGCCAGCGGTTGCGGAAACTCAGCGACACATCGGGCGACGGGTTATAGGTATGTGTGACGTTGCGGTCGGGCACGGCTGTACGGTTCAGGTTCACATAACCAACCTGGTGGTTGTAGCTTCCGTTGACGCCGCCGCTGAAGTCCCAGCGGTTCAGGGTGTCGAGACCGAGTGTGAAGGACCCGCCGCCGTTGACGCTCCAGTTGCCGTTGATATTCTCCGGGCGTGAGATGCGTCCGCCGGTGGTTTCATTGTAGGTGACGACATTGCCGATGGAGTTCGAGGTGCGGCGCAGGTTGACGTTACTACTGAAGCTCCAGTTGCGCTGGTTCTTGGGAATCATAAAGCCTAAGCTGTCCTCGATGAGCTTCGGCGCACGCATTTTCTGGAAGTTGACGCCGAGATTGGTTGAGAACGAGGGCTTCAGTCCGGAGTTACCCATCGAGATGTTCAGGGGGTTGGTGTCGTCGTAGATTTCGAGCAGCTGCGTGATGTTAGGCTGCTGCATCTGTCCGCGGAACTGCACCTGTAGGTTCGTCTGCTGGTTGAAGCGGTAGCGCAGGTTCAGCGTCGGCGAGAGGTTGGTGACGGTGCGGACGGTATCGACAGGCTTGCCCAGATACTGCTGGATGAAGTGCGAACGCTGGGGCTGTGCCTGCAGACCGACGTTCAGGTTGTACTTCTCACGTACCAGACGCAGCTGCACGTCAGCCTGATGACGGTACTCGGTACGCTCGGAGTAGCGGCTCAGTTCACGTGACAGGTAGTCACGTTCGTAGTCCTGAGGCAGGAAGCCGAAGTCGCGGTAGTTGTTCAGCACCGTCTGGAACACCTCGTCGGTGTAGTCGGGAAGGTCGTAGGTCGAGGGGTCGCTCTTCTGGTAGCTGTAGTTATAGTTATAGCTCAACTGCAGGAAGACGCCCTGCTGACCCACCATACGGCGCTGTCCCCGGTTGCCGAAGGGGCCGCGGTTTCTCTGCAGGGATACCGCAGAGCGCACTGTGTCCTCGGGCTGAGGTTTCGGCTTGATGATATAAAGCGGCTCTGTATAGGTGAAGCCCAGGCTGTAGCTATGGTTGTCGTTGGGCGATATGGTATAGCGGTTGGTCTGGTAGGTGGAGTCGTTGCCCGCCTGGTTCTTCTGCAGATAGAGATGAACCATAGAGAGATAGGCGTTCTTGTTGTTACCGTCGCGATAGTTGAAGTTCGACGTCAACGCCACATTACGACCGTTGCGGTTCAAGCGGCGGTGCAACTGCAGATTGGCACGGATATTGGTGTTCGAGCCGTTGCTCATCGACTTGTTCTGGCGACCGTTGACGATGAGGCCGAGTTCGTTCATACGGCTGAGGCCCTCGTTGCTTAAGGGGTCGGTAATGTAGTCAAAGGGATTCTCATTGAACGACGCATTGGTGGAAAAGCCACGCCCGTCGTTGCTGGACCAACTCAAGTCGGGACGGAACGAGAGGGTGGTCACAGAGTCTATCTGCCACTGCAGGTTCATGTTGCCCGTCCAACTGTTGTTGCGCGAGTAGTTCTGGCTGATGCTGTTCGAGAAGGCACCACCGCGAGAGGCCAGCACGAAGTTCTCGGAGCCCGTGCGGTTCCAGTTGTCGGCGTCCTGTCGGTTCCAGGTGATGCGACTGCTCCACCGCAGATTGCCGCCATTCTCCCTGCGCCCGCTCTCATAGCTGGCATCGAGGGCGGCGGTCTTCGTCTCACGCTGACCGTTGTTGTTGCCTCGGCCTCGTCCGCCACGCCCCGAGAAGTTGCGGTCGTTCACGTTGTTGGCGTTGCCCATGAAGGTGTAGCGCATGGCACCAAAGGGCTTCATGGCCGTCAGGCGGATGCCGTAACGCTTGTCTGTACCATAGCCCACGTCGGGATTTGCCTGAATGCCGTTGCGGGCACTACGTTTGGTCGTGAACTCCAATACAAAATCGTCGTTGCCGTCATCAATGCCGGTCAGGCGGCTTTGGTCGCTCTTCTCGTCGTATGCCTTCACCTGGTCGATGACGTAGGAGGGCAGGTTCTTCATCACGGCATCGTTGTTGCCGGTCATGAAGTCGCGGCCGTCGAGCTTGAAGCGTTTCACATTCTTGCCATTGATGCTGATTTTGCCGTCATCATCAATCTTGGCTCCCGGCAATGCCTCCACCAGAGCCTCGATGACCGAACCCTCGGGCACACGGAAGGCATCGGCATTATAGACCACCGTATCGTCCTTGATCACCATTTTGGGGATGTTGGCAGTCACCACTGCTTCCTTCAACTGTACAGCGTCTGCCTCCATAGCGATATCACCAAGCGAAAGAACTGTCCTGCCTTTCACGATACTACGGCTCTGTGTCTTGTAACCCAGAAAGCTCACTTTCAGCAAATAGTTGCCAGAACCGACACCACTGATTGAGAACTGGCCACGGGCATTGGAGAAAGAACCTCCTATGAACACGGTGTCCTTACCACCTATTCTATATAATTGCAGGGTTGCCTTCTCCAAGGCTTCCTTATTCTCACTGTCAATGACACGGCCTGTCAATATATTCTGCTGGGCGGCAACAGGCAGGCCACCCAATATTATGATTAATAATAGAAGAGATAAGTAACGCAAATCTTGCATCATTTAGTCAATGTATGGTTTTCAAATTTGACCCCTAAGACTAAATAATGTTTAATTTGACGTCACCGAATTAACGTTTTTTCATTTCTCGCGAATTCAACTGGCAAGTGCAATCGCACTTTCTATTGTATGAAGTCCTCTTCAT
>JAFSWU010000027.1 GCA_017444365.1 Prevotella sp. | reverse complement strand
TCAGGGACCACCACCGCGTCAGCGAGTGGGAAGAAGCCGTCGAGCGTGATGGCCGTGCAGAGCTATATGCCGTGTACTATGTACCAGGCAAAAAGGTGCTAGACCATGCCTCAGGAGTGGTGAGAATAGGAATGAACGGTGACCAGCCCATAAACCGCTACGTCACCTGGCATCATGACGGTCTGTGCTATAACGGCAAGAACAGGCTGCCCGAGTATGACCTGTTCTTCGAATGATCACCGAAAGAAGCATAGAAAACGTGCTGAACCGCGTCGACATTGTCGATGTGGTGAGCCGCTATGTGGATCTGAAGCGTAAAGGCGCCAATTATGTCGCCTGCTGCCCGTTCCATAATGAGCGTACGCCGTCATTCATCGTAAATCCGAGCCGCAATACTTGGCACTGCTTCGGTTCGTGCCAAGAAGGCGGCAATGCCATCAAATTCCTCATGCGCCAACGCAACATGTCTTTCCCTGAGGCCGTCAGGGAACTGGGCAAGATGTATGGTGTGACCATCGAGGAAACAGATAGCAAAGAGCAGACAGCTGAGCAAACCGCCAACGCACGAAAACGCGAGGCGATGCTCTTTGCTTATGAGGCCCTTCAGCCGTTCTTTGTCTCGCAGTTGAGCGAGAGCTCAGAAGAAGGGCGCTATGCGTACAACTATGCCACAAAGCGATGGAGCCAGGACTTTGTCAACGAATGTGGCATAGGCTATGCGCCGCGCAATGGGAACCTTCTTGTTCAGTTTGCCCAGGTCAACAACATTCCTCAAGACGTGTTGCTGGACATGAGCGTGCTCCGCACTTCGGAGAGGAACGGCCAGCTGTATTCCTTTTTCCGAGAGAGGGTAATGATACCGATTCGCGACCGTTTCGGACGCATCATCGGCTATACAGCTCGTTACATCGGCGAGAACGAAGAGACTGCCAAATACCTCAATTCAACGTCTTCGTTGCTCTACAGCAAAGAGAACTCGATTTTCGGCATTCATGTAGCGTTACGCGCTGCCGCAAAAGAGAACAAGTTCTATCTTGTTGAAGGAGCGCCAGACGTGCTGCGTCTCCACTTGCTTGGCGTGAACAACACCATTGCTTCACTCGGTTCTGCCTGGACTGAAAAACAGTTCAGCCAGATTAAGCGTTTCTCGCAAAACCTTTGCTTCCTGCCCGATGCCGACCCGCCCAAGCCGGGAGAACCTTACGGAACAGGAATTTCAGCCGTCATCAAGAACGCCTTGATGGCTCTTGATATGGGGTTCAATATCACTGTCAAGGAAATCCCTTTGGGCAAGGGAAACACGAAGAACGACCCCGACAGTTTCTGTCGGAGCAAGGCTATTCATGAAGATCTTGAGGAAGAGGACTTCATCATCTGGTATGCCAAAAAGCTTTCAGTAGAGAATGGTTCGCAGGAGCAAAAGAGCCAGATGGTCATGACCATTTCCACGCTAGTCGCCAAGATTGAAGACGATGTGAAGCAGTCCATGTTCATCGATATGCTGGTGAAGACACTGCCGGGGCGGTCGTTGTGGAAGAATGCCATAAGGACCGCCAAGAAGCGTCTCACCGAGCAAAAGCTGAAGGAGAGCAACCTGTCGCTAGACATGATTGAGCAATACGGGTTCCAGGAGCAGAACCATTGCTATTTCTCCGTTGGTGAAGACGGCAAACGCCGCCAATGGTCAAACTTCACGATGAAGCCGCTTTTTCATATTAAAGACAACACGATGGCGCTGCGTCTCTACCTGCTCACTAACGTCAACGGCGTTGAGGTCACGGTGGAGATGAAACAGGAGGAGCTTGTTTCCCTGACTAAGTTCAGGCAGCGTGTAGAGAGCCAAGGAAATTTCATCTGGAAAGCCAAGGAGGAGCAGCTCACAACGCTGAAGATGTACCTCTACGCCACCACCGAGACCGCCGAGCAGATCGTTCAGCTAGGCTGGCAGCAGCAGGGCTTTTTCGCCTTCGGCAACGGCATCTTCACAAGTGAGTGGCATGAGGTTGACGAGCTGGGCATCGTCAGGCTTGGCGAACAAGGTAACTACTACCTCCCTGCTTTCTCGTCAGTGTATCGTAACGATACCCAATTCTTCCAGTTTGAACGCAGGTTTACTCACTTAGGCCTCAACAAAATCCCGCTGTATGACTACAGCGAGCTACTTGTAGAGGTGTTTGGCGACAACGCCAAAGTGGGCATCGCATTCCTGCTTGCCACCTTGTTCCGAGATGTCGTTGTCTCCTACACCAGGAGTTTCCCGATCCTCAATCTTTTTGGCCCCAAGGGTTCGGGCAAATCAGAATTGGGCCACTCTCTCATGGCGTTTTTTATCATCGACAACATACCGCCTAACATCAGCAATTCCACATTGCCGGCCCTTGCTGATGCGGTCGCCCAGTGCTCTAATGCGCTTGTTCATCTTGACGAGTTCAAGAACAACATCGATATAGACAAACGCGAGTTCCTGAAAGGCCTTTGGGACGGCACAGGCCGTAACAGGATGAACATGGAAAGGGACAAAAAGCGCGAGGTCACGAAAGTCTCCTGCGGGGTCATCGTCAGCGGCCAGGAAATGGCGACGGCAGATATCGCCCTGTTCTCTCGCTTCATCTTCTTGTCCTATTCCAAAAGCCAGTTCTCACAGGAGGCAAAAGAGAAGTTCGCCAAGATGGCGGCAATCCGCAAACTGGGATGCTCGCACCTCGTCCTTGAGATACTTCAGTGCAGAGCATTGTTTGAGGCCGAGTTCCGTGGAAACTACAATGAGGCCTTCGAGGATATCATCAATGCTCTTGGTCAGTCGAACATCGAGGACAGAATTATCCGTAATTGGGTCATTCCTCTTGCGGCACTCAGGACGCTGCAAGACGCGCTGCGGTTGCCGTTCACCTATAATGACCTGTTGAAAGTGAGCATTGATGGAATAATAGCGCAGAACGGGGAAACACTCTCAAACAACGAACTGAATATATTCTGGGATATTGTCTCGTTCTTGAGACAGGAAGGAAAGATCTGGCTTGGCGGAGACTACCGCATAGAACTCGAAAACAGGATCAAATGCACGAACCACAAGTATGAGATCGAGTTCCCTGCAGCTAAAAAGATTCTCTATCTGAGGCACACGCGCATCTTTCAGTTATACAAGATGCACGGCCGTTATGTGAACGAGGCCTTATTGCCTCCTGCTTCTCTCCAGCACTATCTTGAAAACTCTGATGCCTATATAGGAAGGAAACAGTCCATCAGGTTCAAGAACATCGTCAACGGAGTACAAACGAGGATTGAGGTGATAGAAAAAGGGCAAGTGACAACCCGACCCGTCACAGCTGTTGACCAGGCTCTCGTCTTCGACTATGACCTGCTTGTGAACCAATTCGGATTGAATCTCGAAGAATTCGCTTCATAATAAGAACTGTAAAATAACCCGTTTTCTTTCAAAACTCTAAAAAGTTTTGAATTATAGCCGGAGCCGACGGCTTGTGAAAGTAGTCGGCTCTTTTGGGGCCTTTTCGTTCGAAAAATTATCATTGCCCTTTTGTCACTACATTCTCTACACACTCTACAACGCAAGAAAAGAGACGGTTAGCCCTTCTATAGCACTCTACATTTTTCTACAATCTTCTACATTGTTGATAATCAATATGATATAAGTTTTTGATTTCTCAAAATCCATTGAAACTATGATGATTTTTCTACATTTTCTACCAAATGATTACTATAATCATCATTATAATCCTTTCAACCTCAGTTTATTGCAGATTTGTAGAAGTTGTAGAG
>JAFSWU010000204.1 GCA_017444365.1 Prevotella sp. | reverse complement strand
TCATCGAGACCGAGAAACTGCTCTCGGAGATGGTTGATGCCAAGCTTGCACAATGGAAGATGGAAGGCAAATATAAAGGCAAGTTCTCTGCTCTGCACCACTTCTTCGGTTACGAGGGACGTTGCGCAGCTCCTTCTAACTTCGATGCTGACTACTGCTATGCCCTCGGCGTGAGCGCAGCACAGCTCATCGCTAATGGCAAGACCGGCTACATGGCCATTGTGAAGAACACCACAGCTCCCACCGACGAGTGGAAGGCAGGCGGTGTGCCTATCACCATGATGATGAATATGGAGAAGCGTAACGGCGAGATGAAGCCCGTTATACGCAAGGCTCTGGTTGAGCTCGACGGCAAGCCTTTCAAGACATTCGCTGCCAAGCGCGACGAATGGGCTAAGGAAACCTGCTTCGTCTATCCTGGACCTATCCAGTACTGGGGTCCCTCCGCTGTGTGCGACCGCACCACTTGCACTTTGGCACTTGAACAAGAATAACACGCTTTGATACTTGTAGGGCCGATGAAGAATCTCACCGGCCCTACTTTTTTCAATATGAATAAAAGAAGAAAGATTTCCCCAAAAAGACATCATGTACACAGCTTTGCCCAACGTATGCCTCGCTGGGCGTGGTGGATTGGCGGCATTGGGATGGTCTTTCTCTACATTTGGGCATTCTATTATTTCTTTGTAGGTCCCACGGGGTTCCGTTGGCGTGCTCTCTATGGAGATGCCAACTATCCTGATGGATACGAGATTCACGGTATCGACATTTCGCATTACCAGGGCAAAATTGATTGGGACGAGCTGCGAGGCGCACAAATCGATGGCTGCCCGCTGCGCTTTGTCATCATCAAATCTACGGAAGGCTCCTCGCGTCTTGACGATAAGTTCGAGGATAATTTCTACCAGGCACGCGAGCATGGATTCGTACGCGGTGCCTATCATTTCTGGAGCAACAAGTCATCGGCTCGTGCGCAGGCATATCATTTCCTCAACAAGGTGCCTTTGGAAGATGGCGACTTACCCCCCGTGCTCGATGTTGAACATAAACCCAACGGCAGGAGCACGGAAGACTTCCAGCGCGACATTCTGACCTGGCTTCATATCGTGGAAGACAAGTATCACGTGAAGCCCATCATCTACACCTATTATAAATTCAAGGAGCTCTATCTCAGCGCTCCCGTTTTCGACGACTATCCCTATTGGATAGCCCACTACTACGTTGACGAGGTGAAGTACAAGGGCGAATGGAAGTTCTGGCAACATACCGATGCAGGCCGTCTGCCAGGCATCAAGGGATATGTTGACTTCAACATCTACAACGGCTCGTATTACGACTTAAAGCAACTCACCATCGGAAGCGACAGGATTGACGAAGATGACGAGTCCTGAGTCTAAGCAAGCGTCAGACAGGCCCAATTTGATTCTATCTTTCTTCCCTTTTCGTGAAGTCCGAATTTCTCTGCTTCGGCCAGGAGAAGCGGAATGTCCTCTTCGTAGAAACCACTTAGAATGATGGTGGCTCCTGTTTTCATGACATCCTTGAAGTAATGGAGGTCGGATAGAAGAATATTGCGGTTGATGTTGGCCAATACCACATCAAACACACCCGACACGTGCGATAACACGCTCGAATCGCCATGAAGGACTGTCATCCCCTTTACTTTGTTCAGCTGGGCGTTGTGCTTGGCATTCTCTACCGACCATTCGTCAATATCATACCCCACGGCTTCGGATGCTCCCAACTTGAGAGCCGATATGCCCAAGATGCCCGTTCCGCAGCCACAATCCAACACACGAAGTCCCTTCAAGGGAATGTCCAGAAGCGCCGAAACCACCATGCGGGTTGTCTCATGCGTTCCTGTGCCGAAGGCCATGCGTGCCTCAATTCCTATGTATATTAGGGATGAAGGATGAAGGGTAGGGGATGAAGGTATTGGTCGTTTGGCATCAAAGATAATCATACGATTCTCTATGAGGATGGGATCAAAGCCGTCGTTCTCCCAGGTTTCGTTCCAGTCGGTATCCGCAATGTCATATGCTTCGAAAGTGATGACGACATCGTCAATGGGGAAGTCATTCAGGCACTCTTGAGTAGCATGAGCATTGTAATTGCCCTTTTGAACATAGCCCACGACCCCGTCTTCTGTTTCTTCAAAAGACTCGAATCCACATTCGCAGAGCGCATCTGCCAACAAGTCGCGTGACGACTGAAGCAATTCAGCTTCGCATTTGATATGGAATTGTACAGCAACGTATTTCATAAGGAATTAGTTAAAATGTTGGTGCAAAATTATAAAAAATAGGGAAATTCCTATCATGGTTTAGGGTTTTTCCTTAATTTTGCATGAAATTCTGATATAAATTTGCAACAGAACTCATGAATAGAAGGAGAATCACGATGAGAACAAGAAGAATAATATTATTTGCCCTCGCTGTGCTGGGAGCCCAAGTTGCTGCTTTCGCACAGAACGATGACATGTACTTTGTGCCTAAGACCAAGGCGCAGAAAGTGGCCGAACAGAAAGCGTATGAACGGCAACTGGCCAAGGCCAGAGCGAACTATGTCTATGGGATGCGCGATGTTGACGAGTATAACCGTCGCCATCGCTTGCAGAGCACCATTGTTCCCATTGACAGCAGTGGCGTGGCCGACGACATCATCGACTTCCAGCCAGGAACAGGTGTCTATCCCGACTCAGCCTATATGGATTCTGTTACGAACATCATGCCCATGAATGATTTCGCCGAGGAAGATTATAAATATTCTCGGCGCATGAACCGATGGGAGGACTTCTATCCTTGGTACGACCGGATGTACTACGACCCCTGGATAGAACCCTGGTATGCCGATTACTGGTATCACCCTTGGTATCACGACTATTGGTACAGCAGCCGGTGGTATTATGGCCCATACTATGGCTATTGGTGGTCTAATCCCTGGTATAGCGCCTACTGGGGATGGAGTGCCCCCTGGCACTATGGTTGGTATGGCCCTTATTACAGCTATTGGCATCATCCCAGGTATATCGGCATCGGAGGAACCGGCGTCGGACACAGCGGGCGGGGGACTTCAGCCACTTTCCGTACGGGTCGTCATCCTCTGGCTGGATATGACAGGGGCAACTCCAACGCGAATCGCGGCAAAGCCAATCCCAACCTCACAACAAGTAGAACGCGCAACCGCAGCTACAATGCAGGTGAACGCTTCGGCACCAACAACAGCAACTCCCGTTCGTCACAGCCTTTTGGCGGTTCGGTCATCAATCGCAATGCCGGCGGCAGCTTTGGTGGCGGCAGTCGTGGCGGAGGCTTCGGCGGCGGAGGCAGTCATGGAGGTGGCAGTCACGGTGGCGGCTTCGGTGGCAGAAGATAAGAAGAACATATAGATATTCAATACAAAACGATGACAGATATGAAACAGACAATAACAATCATGATGCTGCTCGTGGCAAATGCACTATCCACGTTTGCCCAAGAAACCTACGAGAATGCCCGCTTGGCAAGTCATGACCTGAACGGAACAGCCCGCTATGTGGGTATGGGTGGTGCTATGGATGCCTTGGGTGCCGACCTGTCCACCATATCCTCCAATCCTGCAGGAATAGGTCTTTTCCGTAGCTCGGCCATCAGCGGAACCTTGGGGTTCATTTCCAAGCAGGGGAGCAGAAACTTTGCCGACAGCAAGAAGAACATCACCAGCTTCGACCAAGCGGGGTTTGTCTATGCGATGCGTACCAGTAACGATTGTTTCCTGAACTTCGCATTCAACTATCACAAGAGCAAGAACTTCGGACAGATACTCACAGCGGCAGGGCGCTTGGCAGACGGAGCCTCTCAGGGACGGCTCACCTACAACAAGGGAGCCATCGGCGGAATCTGGGGCATCGAAGACATGAAGAAGCATGAAATTTCCTCCAACGACTTGGGATTCAACCAGATGGATTACCTCTATTGCAACACCATCTTGTACAATCCGCTCCTCGACCCCGTCAACCCCTTTGTCTATTATGGAGCCGAACAGTATGATTTCGGAAGGAGCAACAAGGGCTACATTGCCAATTACGATTTCAATATCAGCGGCAACATCCACGACCGAGTATATATCGGGCTGACTTTTGGATTCAAAGACGTTCATTACAAGAGCTACTGCGAGTATGCAGAACTCTACGGAGAGAATGAAGCCAAGCTGGGAGGCGTGTTGGTGGAAGACCACCGTAAGATCTCGGGCACGGGTGTTGATGTCACAGCGGGCATCATCGTGCGGCCTTTCGACGCATCTCCATTCCGCATCGGCTTCTCCATTGCCACACCCACGTTCTACGACCTGAAGACCAAAAATACCACAGCTCTGCTCGTCGATGTGAGCCAGGTGAGCCACGTCATGGGATATGAAACCTATAACGGCCCATCGGCCCTCGATATTGACTACAGATATGATTTCAAGATGAACACTCCGTGGAGGTTTGCCCTGAGTGCCGGCCACACGATTGGGCAGAAGCTGGCCTTGGGAACCACCGTGGAATACGCCGACTATAGTTCCATCGACACCCGCCTAAAGGACGAGTGGGTTGACGAGTGGGGCTACACCTACGACAACAGTGAGAGCGATAACGAGATGAACCACCACACCAAGAAAACCCTCAAGGGTGTGGCAACCGTGAAGCTCGGAGCCGAGTACAAGCCCATTCCTCAGTTAGCCCTTCGAGCAGGTTACAACTATGTGAGCCCCATGTACAAAAGCTCAGGCGTTAAGGACGGCATGCTATACTCCTGGGGAAACAGGGTTCAATCTTCTACCGACTACACCAACTGGAAAGCAACCAATCGCCTGACAGCCGGCGTGGGAACCAACTTGGGAAAATGGAACCTCGATCTGGCTTACCAGTATAGCAGAACCGATGGCGATTTCTATCCATACTTCGACACCCTCGACAAGGAGAACATCGTAGAGAACAAGAAGGTGAGCGAAAAGCGCCACCAGCTACTTTTCACCGTGGGCTACCGATTTTAATGCATATCTTGTTTCCGCTCACATTTCATCAGTAAGTAACTTGCATGACATTATATGCCAAGAGGGTTAGCATTTTGAAGTGCTAACCCTCTCTTTATTGTTGATCTATAAAAATTCACAAGGTGAATGATGAATTGGGGTGGGGCTTAGTTGGGCTCTTTATAACCGACTTGTTCGAGGGCCTTCAGCCAGTTGGTGTCGAGGGAGAACTGTGTGGCATAGTCTGAGCGGTCGAAATAGGCGAGGGTGATTTCCTTGTCGGTATCGTTGAAGTAGGGATTGTCCAACGAGGCCTTCTTGAACTTCGCGAGGATGAGCTCTCTGTCTTTCGTCTTCTTTGCCTTCGCACAGCTTTGGATATAGAAAGTTACGAACTTGAACATGGCGAGCGACTGCTCGTTGAGGAACTTGATGTTTTCGTTGAGATTGTCCACGTTGACGGTGTCTGCCAATACCTCGTCGCGAACCTTCATGGCCATATAGCTCAGGGCATCCATTTGGAATGTTGCGACTTTGCGTGTCTCTAACGACTTGCTCTGGTCTTCGGCATTTGCCTTGGCTATTTTGACCACTTCGTTGAAGACCTCTTGTGCCTGCATGTTCAGGGTGAGGGCTCCAAGCAGCATGATTGTCAAAAATACTTTCTTCATTTTTTATTTAATGTGTTGTTGATACAAAATGGTTTGTTTATCGCGTGCAAATTTACCGATAAGTTTTATGAAAACCTCACGATAGTTGATATTTTCGCATGCTGAACGGCTGACTTTTAACGTTTTCGGTCAATTTTTAACTAAAGAGAGGTGGTTTGTGATGCATGGAGGGAACTCTTCGTCGTAGTGGCTGACCATGATAAGGGTTTTGTTCGGCTGGCTGCAATAGGCATCGATGATGGCTCGCACCAGGAGGCATTTCCTGTCGTCAAGTCCATGCAGGGGCTCGTCGAGAATGAGCAGTTGCGGACTTTTGACAAAGGCGCGAACCAGCAGGACGAGTCGCTGCTCGCCGCTGGAAATCTTCATGAACGAGCGGGCGGACAGGTGCTCTATGCCGAAAATCTTCATCCATTGTCGGCAACGCTGCAGTTCTTCATCGGTGGTGGGCGAATACAGACCTACGGTTTCCTTGAGTCCGCTGGCCACAATCTTCTCGCAGGCGATGTCGCGCTGATAGGCCCGATGCATCTCTGGCGACACGTAGCCGATGTGTCGCTTGATGTCCCAGATGCTTTCGCCCGAGCCGCGTTGCCGGTCGAAGAGGGTGATGTCGCAGGCGTAGCTCTGTGGGTTGTCGGCACAGATCAGGCTGAGGAGGGTGGATTTTCCTGAGCCGTTCTCGCCGCTGAGTGCCCAGCGCTCTTCGTTGGACACTTGCCACGTGAAGTCTTTCAGAATTGTTCGCCTGCCGTATCGGATGTTTACCTCGTGCATAGCGACAACCTTGGAGACATGATAGTCGGTTTCTGGCTTTTCCAAGGAGGCAATTCGATTGTAAAGGGATGCCTCGCCAACGGTCTTTGCAGGGGATGTTTCAGAGAAGGTTTGCGTTGTCTGCCGATGGACGAAATCGTGAACAGGAACTTTGGGCTTCACTTTCATGTCGCGAACTTCCACCACGTGGGTAACGATGGGTGGAATGTCTGATAGTTTGCTCAATACCAGGATGATTTGCAGTTGTTGCTCGGTGGCTAAGGTGGAAAGCAACTCGCCCAGCTGCCAGCGGGTATGGGCATCAAGTCCGATGAAGGGGTTGTCCATGATGAGGATGCGCGGGTTGCGCAGTAGCACTTTGATGAGCTGGAACTTGCGCAGTTCGCCGCTGGAGAGCAGAATGATGTATTTGTCTAAGAGCGGGCGAATCTGGAACAGGTCGTAGAGGTGTTGCTGAAACTCTCTGCGTTCAGGGGTGTCCTTGCCCGAGAGGTTGTAGGCTTCTTCAAGCAAGGTTTCCACGAGGGGTGTTTCCTCGTCAATCTCCAACTGGTTCCATCGCTGCTGCAGGAAGTAGGTGCGGTCGTTGTCGCCACCGTAGCAGTCCTTGAAGGCGATGTAGGCGATGTTCTCGGACACCATTTCACGGTCGTTGCCAGAGAAGTCGTAGTAGGGTTGCAGGCCCACTAAGGGGTGTCGCCCTGTGAGCATATCGACAAACATGGTCTTGCCGCTTCCGTTCTCGCCGACGATAGCGAGCTGTTCGCCTTCGCAAAGTTCGAAGTCAACAGGTTCAGCCATTCTCCAGGCTTCCATGCGCGTCTGGGCCTGACAAAGTCTGATGACAGGTCGTTTTCTTGAATTTGATGCGGGTTGATGGTTCATTTCGTTAAAGTCCTCCTACGCGGCTTTTGTTCTTGTTGATGAAGTCTTTCCATCCCTTGTAGCCGGCTGTTGTTTCTGGTCTTCCCATTTGCATGAAATGGCAGTAGGCGGCTCCAAGAGCATCGGTGGCATCCATGTATTTAGGCATTTCAGCGGCATCGAGGTGGAGCATGCGCTGGAGCATTCCGGCGACCTGCTCTTTGGAGGCATTTCCATTGCCTGTGATGGCCATCTTGATCTTCATGGGCGCGTATTCGTGGATGGGGATGTCGCGCTCAATGGCTGCTGCGATGGCCACTCCCTGGGCACGTCCGAGCTTGAGCATCGACTGCACATTCTTGCCGAAGAAGGGTGCTTCGATGGCCATCTCATCGGGCAGGTATGACTCGATGATGCCCGTTACGCGTTCAAAGATGTGTCCCAGTCGCAGGTAGGGGTCGGTCATCTTCACCATGTTGATAACGCCCATGGAAACCATCTCGGCCTTGTTGCCTGTCACCTTGATGACTCCGTATCCCATCACGTTAGTGCCTGGGTCGATGCCAAGAATGATTTTCTCTGCCGCTGTGGTCTTGCTGTTCATCTGACTGGAGGGTGCTTATCGGTCGATGTAGGGGTTGTGGGCCACCTCCTCGCCAATGGTTGTCTGAGGGCCGTGACCTGGATAGACCACCGTTTTGTCAGGGAGCTGGCAAATCATGCGCAGGCTTTGGATGATGCTGAACATCGATCCGCCTTTGAAGTCGGTTCTTCCGATGGAGTGACGAAACAGGGTGTCGCCGCTGAAGGCCACGGCTTCTTCTTCGCAATAGAAGAAGACGCTCCCACGGGAGTGTCCAGGGGTGGAGATCACCTTCAGCTTGTGATTGCCAAACTCGATGATGTCGCCATCGTGGAGCAGGATGCCTGCTTCTGGGAGCACCAATCCCTGGGCGGCAGGGGCGATAAAGTCGGGGTGCTGGGTCGCGTCGGCCACCATGAAGGCATCCTCCTCATGTACTTCGGGCAGAAGGTTGAAAGTCTTCTGAATGGTGCCGTTGCCTAAGGTGTGATCGAGGTGTCCGTGGGTGCAAAGCAAGTGTTTGGGCACCAATTGTTCGCCTTGAATATATTCAACAATGGCCTGATGCTCTTCCGGATAAAAGGCTCCGCAGTCGATGATGACGCATTCATGGGTCTCATCGCTCACAACATAGCAGTTCTCCTGCAGCATGTTGCATACGAATTTCTTGATATTCAGCATAGCTCTATCGGTTGTTTCTGATTTTGATTAGCAAGGTACGTAGATGATGTTCTTCTCCTTGAACCACTCTTCATCGAACCAAGTGGTGATGGGGGTTACTTCAGCAATCTTCTTGAAGGGGTGAATCTCTGACTCAGGGTTGCCGCCTTTCAGACAGATCACGCCGTTCATCATCGCATTGTTGTGGTGGGGTGAAACGTTTTTGCGAACAATCTTCATGAGGTCGGGTAGGGGCATCACAGCTCGACTCACAACGAAGTCGTACTTGCCCTTTTCTTCTTCGCCGCGCAGGTGCTCAGCCTTGACGTTTTTCAGCCCGATGGCTTGTGCCACCTCTGTGGCAACTCTGATTTTCTTGCCTGTGCCGTCAATCAGCTTAAAGCTGCATTCTGGGAAGAGAATGGCCAGCGGACTGCCTGGGAAGCCGCCTCCCGTTCCGAAGTCGAGGAAGGAGGTGCCTGGCTTGAAATGCAGCAGCTTGCCGATGGCGAGCGAGTAGAGCACATGGTGTTCGTAGAGGTTGTCGATGTCCTTGCGCGAAATGACGTTGATCTTGGCGTTCCAGTCGCGGTAGAGTTCATCGAGCGCCTCTATCTGGCGTGTTTGCTCGTCGGAGAGCTCAGGGAAGTACTTTTGGATGATAGGTATCATGTTGGTGGGGTTATTTCAGTTGGCTTTCGAGTTCGTCATTGTCAATCTCAATTCTGATTTCACCGATGTCGTGGGGTGCAATCTCGTCTTCGCAGTAGATGAACGTGATGTTGTCGTCGCCCAGGATGAAATTCTCCGAGGCATATACCTCGCCGTCGATGAAGATGCCCTTCGCTTTCAGCTCGTCAATGTTGTCAACGTCGAACCGTTTGAGGCACTTCTTGGTGATGAGCTCGCACAGGTTGGGCTGATAGCCGGGCTTGAAGAGGTCGGCGAGTTGGATGAGCTTGCCCGTCTTCACGTTGATGTTTCGCGCAATGGTTTGGCTCACCCCGTGCTCGCCTCCACCGTAGGTATAGACCTCTGCGATGTAGTTGAGCACGTTGTCGGCTCCGTTCTGGGTGTAGGTTGTCACCCTGTAGGTGCAGTTGTAGGATGCCGCATGCTCTGTGTCGTTGCGATACAGCTCTCCGTATTCCTGCTTGTATTCGCTTAGGAATCGACGGACGAAGGAATCGACTGACTGCTTGGGGGAGAGCTTCTGGCTGCCGAGCGAAAGATAGTCGGGACTCAGCACGCCTGAGCGCAACAGCAATGCGTTCATCTTCTCGGCGTTCTCACCCTTGACATACTGTATGCTCAGCCTGACTTGGCACTTGGGTGAGTTTTCGCTCCCCGTCAAAGCAAGCGTGGAGTCCACAACAATGCTGTCGAACTCCAAGCCTTTGATGGTTGCCGTGCGACTGTTGGAGCCGCCACAGGCACATAGCAATACTGTCGCAAGGGCCAGTAGTGATGTGAGTTTTCTCATCCTGTACCTATATTAATAGCTACGTGCGATAATCACGCGATGCTTGGCCGGCTTGCCGCTGACCATATCCACACCAGGTGTCTGCTCGTAGGCGAAGGGCACGCAACGGATGGTTGCCTGGGTCTCTTCTTTGATCTGAGCCTCGGTCTCGGCTGTGCCGTCCCAGTGGCAAAGGAAGAATCCGCCATCCTTGACACGCTCCTTGAACTCCTCGTAGTTCTCGCATTCATAGACACGCTCGTCGCGATACTTGCGGGCTTTCTCGAAGATGTTCTTCTGAATGTCGTCGAGCAGGGTCTCCACATAGGCGGCGATGCCCTCGATGGGACGTGTCTCCTTCTCCAAGGTGTCGCGGCGCATCACCTCGATAGTTCCCTGTTCCAGGTCGCGGGCACCCAGTACAAGGCGCACGGGCACACCCTTCAGCTCATAGTCGGCGAACTTGAAGCCAGGACGCTTGTTGTCAGCATCGTCGAACTTCACAGTGATACCCTTTGAACGCAGTTCCTCGATGATGGGCTGCACCTCTTT
>JAFSWU010000203.1 GCA_017444365.1 Prevotella sp. | reverse complement strand
GGCCTACAATGAAGGAGGCAGCAGCATGACGAGTGAGGAACTCTGTGTCTATTCTCCACTCCGTCCCCAACATCGCGTGCTCATTGTCAACGGATTCACCCGTTTGGCAGGTCCGCAACCTATTGACAACGACAGTCTGCGCGGTTTTGACTTCAATCTCGATCCTGGCGTGGTCTATCAGCACAGCACCAGCTACTGCGGTCGGCAGCAATGTTTCAGCAAACAAGGATTCAACGGACGCGACACAGAGGCACTTGGCTATAGTGGAAATGAATTGGCAAACATGCTCATTGCAGGCAACACTTTCGATTTTCCCACCCAACATGCCAGAGATTTCCTGATGAGCGACACCACACTTGCCATATCCTCTTGCTCCGTATCTGCACTTTGTGAGAAAGCTAAGGATGATTCGCCCAATCGGCAAATTGTCCAATTGTCAAATTGCCAGATGATAGACCTAATCCTCGGAGCCCAGCGTCAGGATGGCTACAGCATGAATGCCGAAGCAGCACTCTCTCCCGCTCTTTGTCAGGTGCTCAGCCATTTCACCCAAACGGGTGGTTCTTTGCTGGTGAGCGGAGCCTACATCAGCGAGGAAGCAGATTCCACGTTCACTGCTCAGACACTGCATTGCACACCCGCAGGCAGTTATGCCCTCGCCGACACTACGGCCTTACTCACAGGCATGAACACCCAGTTCAGCATCTATTACGAACCCAATGAGGAGCGCTACTCCATGCGAAGACTGAGCATCATAAATCCCACTGCCGATGCGTTCTGTTCTGTGGCTTCAGCCTCACAAGCTGCTTGTCTTGCCGTAGCCCATCAAGGCACCAATCACCGCACCCTCACCTATGGTTTTCCCCTCGAGTGCATTCGCGAAATGGAAACGCGGCGCGCCATCATGGGAGCTTCGCTTTCTTTCCTGCTAACTAAATAACCTTACAAACTCATAACCTCATAACCTCACAACCTCATGACTATAACAACAAACGAAAAAGGAACACGCAGCATTGAAGTGACAGAAGAACATCTTGAAACGCTGCAACGCTATTCCCTGCTCACCGACCTACTCGACAGCAACGGCATAGTCAATGAAAACGTAGTTCAGAAGCTCCGCCTCAACACGGTAGCTCTGCTTGAGCATCACAACGATGACCCTGCCCTGCTCGCTCTTTGCCGCGATGTGCTCTTCCACGACAACATGAAGGCTTACGGACTCCACCAACTCATCCTTCTCTACCTGTCAAAGAATCTATAACTTTCATAGGGGAAACCAATAAAACAAGGGTGAGCGACAAGGCTATACGGAGTTTTGTTGCTCCAGCCCGTCCTCACCCTTTTGTTCGATTTGCTTAATTAGTAGATTATCCTATTCCTTGGGTTTGTCGATAATTTCTACAAGGACCGTACCCTGTGAATCGATGAACACCATGTGGTCTTCAAGGTCTTCTACCCAAGTGCTGACCAGCAAGCGCCAACCTTTGGTCGATTTCTTAATGGCTTTGGCATAGCCGTCGGCACTATAGGCATCTATCTTCTCATATCTCCAATTATACCTGCGGATAATGCCTTCGTAGTCCATCACGTAGCCCACATCATTCGACGCGCTGCCACCAAACACGCTATATCCCGTGTATTCCCAACTGGGAGTCACCCAAGCCATCTTGGCTGGTAGGGACAGTTCGTTGCTCAGTATCGTCGGCATACGCACAATCTTCTCCTTCTTTTTGTTCTCGGTTTCTATCCAAGGTTGCGTGGGGCGTGCAATCACCACACCCGGATTGTTGTACCCGTCCAGCACGCTTCCGTTGGGGTTGCAGAACTGCGGATGTGTCCAGTCCTCATTCCTCACCACACAGACAGCAGCCGTACTGGGCATCGTCTTCAGACAGAAAGGCGACGCATAGTCGAAGGAGGCTTTCTTCTTCATATCCGGCCCGATGATATCGTACTTGCCCGTATCATTATTCTTGGCCACGGCAGCCGAGTTGATAAAGTCGGTCATCCAGCACGAGTGCGTCCAGCCATACGAAGCATAGGTTGCCGGCACCTCACTTACCTTCTTACCCAAAGTGTTGATGACCCAATACTTTTCCCCAGTATTCATCATATCATACACAATGGCCAATCCACCACTAAAGTTGCGTGCCTCGCTATACTGTGGCTTGATGACCACATTGCCATGCCCGTCAAGGTAGCCATAACCGCCTTGACCTCGAAAGAGGCGACGCGTTCCATCGATGAGCGGATAGATTTCAGCTTCGTCAACCTTGACTGTAGGATAAATTGTTTGTCCCTTGTCGTTGATAAAAAAGTGGTTCGTGTAACTCGTGCTGGCTATGGCCACACCGTCCATGAAGTTGGTCACGGAGGTAATCTTGGGGTCGAGGGCAATACTGTCGCCCGACGATTTCAGGATATACCAACGACGCGACAAGAGCGACCTTACGGCACACACCCCTCCGTTGAAATGCGGTTCTCCGTTGGCTCCCCAGTCTGACCGTCCTATTTGCTCACCACCTTGTGTGCGGAAGAATCGGAACTTTCTGGAACTACTGCCTATGGGAATGCAGAAGATGCCATCATAGGAAGGGCTTACACATTCCCAGCAAAAGTCATCGAAGTCAATCTGTACAGCAGGAGCACCGCCCCATTCTCCTGCACCGGGGCCGTGTCCTTCAACCTCAGGTTCTGTCCTTTTGTTTTCTTCAGGATTGCGATTGCCTGCTTTCGGGTCATCCTTCCGTTTGCTGGCGGCTATCTCTTCAGGACTCCCCACCATGAGATTGGCGGTACTTTTCACCGTTCCTTTCAAGGCACCTGCACCCGTCTTGGCCAATTTGCCCAAAATTCCTTGCGCACTGGCATTGGTGCCCAAGCACAATAGCAGGACGTTAAAAATGACGATTATCTTTATATTTTTCATAACATATATGCTTTTACTTGTCAAGCGCAACAGCTCCGGTTGCGCCCAATTCCTGAAGGTGTTTCACGTATTCCTCGGCAGCTTCCTTTTGAAAACCACGCAAGATGACCTTCTCCTTCCCTTCAATTACCTTCTTGGCCCACGCCTTGTTGTAATTCTTAAACTCCACGATGTCTTCAAACACGGCCTGGGGATTTTCACCCACAGAAACCATTTCTACACGATACTTTCCGTCTTTGTAGTTGGGAGCCTGCGGCCCACGGATAAGTTTTATAATAAGCGCAATTATCTTCCATGCCAACCAGAAGCCGAAGAGGCCGATAGCAAGTACGATACCCACGGCGCGAAGAGCCGTTACTCCTGTTCCAAATCCATTGATGAGAAAACTCATCAAACCACCTTTCATTGATGCCATAGTACAAATTAAATTAAGAATTATAAATTGAAGTTATTTCTCCACTTTACTGCCTGAGGAAACCTGAGGTGCTCCCTTCAAACCAATCTTGCGGAAGATGGCTGTCCAGTCGAAGTTGCGGAAGAGGCCAAGTGCCGTCTCTATGGTCATGATGAACGAGGCCACAAAGGCAAAGAGGAAGGCACCGACAATCATCAAACCGAACTTCATGAAGAGAATGAGGAAATTGCCCGCATTTCCTTCGGTACGTGTTTCTGTGTGTCCGTCGGAATAGTGATACTTTACTACATCGTCAGGCAGGAAGGACATGGCCAGACCTGTACCGAAGAAAAACGTGGCCAGCCCGAAACCAATCTTGCGGAAAGCCGTAAGGCATCCCGTACGCTTGCGACTCTTGGTCAAGGTATAGCCTCGTGGGTATCCCGTGATGATGTAGAGTGGAATGAGTATGAAGAGATATATCATAAAATTGTGTAGGCGACGGCCATAGTTCTTCTGTGAATCGACCCATTTGCCTTCTCTCTCCAGAGCGTAGGCCTTTATCTGTGCCGTATTGAACTGTGCCACGGAATCATATTCCGCCTGATACTTCACGGCTCGTTCCTTGTGCTCCACCACCGATTGTAGCCGCTTTTCTTTCAGTTCTTCCGCCTTTGTGGTGTCGGCCATAGCCTGCACACGCACCGCCTCCTTTTCCTGATACTCCTTGTACGATTTGATTTGGCTCAG
>JAFSWU010000202.1 GCA_017444365.1 Prevotella sp. | reverse complement strand
ATACCGCATTGTCAAAGAGTTCTTCAAGGAAGGAAAGAAGGTACCGCAAAGCGTCTATTGCTATTTTACAATTGAATGAGCATACCCGTCCACCGCTCGGCTTTGCCGCTTCGCTCGTCGAAGAACTAAAGCAGGGCGAGAGTCAAACGCCAAAGGCGGTATCGGAATAACACAATTATACAGAAAAAGTATAGCCAGAATTCCAAATATTCACAAAACCACTGAACATTTGTTCAGACTTTCACCCCCGACAGCATTTTTTCGGTCTTTTCGGAGGTAAATTCGCAGAGAATGCTGTAACTTTGTGACGTGAGAAATCTCACGCGAGAGAAAATCCATTTATGTCTAACCCTCAAAAATTATTTCTTTTTGATTTTTACCGGACATCAATAAATCGTAATCAATCTTCCTTCTTCGGTGAGACTACATGCAGTTCACGCTGTTGCTTGAAACCCTTGACGATGGAATCAATGTCCTGCCATATCTCAGCATCACGACGCGTCTGGATGATGGTTTTGTAAAAGATACGGTTGGTCTTGTCCATCTGCATCACGCGGTTGTGGTAGATGCCGAAGCACAACAGGGCGGCAAGCCACATGATAAAAAACAGGTAGTAGCACCAAAGCTTGCGTTTGACAAGCCAAGGCTTTACCTTGCTCCACTTGTAGAGCAGCACAGCACGAAATGTCGGCTCTGCGGCTGATTCTGCCTTTGGCTTGAAGCCTGCCGCCATCATGCAGTCACCTATAACCCTGAGTGCCGCATGCACGTTTTCCTTTGGCTCGTCATCATCGAAGATGTTCTTGCCGAGCCAGCGCATCCAGCGACGTACAGGAAGGGAGTATTCTGATGCCCATCCTTCCATCTGTTTCATGGTGCGTACTTCATGAGCATCGTAAACTCCGGCCAGACGTTTTTTCTCGACATCACGGTTTTCATTTCCCTTTGTAATGAGGTCTTCCGTAAATTCGTCGTACTTGGTCTTGAACGTCTCGCCGATATTTTCTAAGTCCTGGTCAAAAAGCAGCCCTTTCTCCTCTATGACATAACCGTTTCTCAAAACTTGATAGCCCTTTTTGAAACAAGCTGAGAAGTTCTCGGTTGTGACAGTCTTGTCACCCTCCGACGTGCTATTCTGCTGTTCGCTGCCAGAGCTCTTTTGGTCGGCCAGTTCCTTGACGGCTTGCAATACTTCGTCAAGCTTCTGGTACAGGTCATCGACATTGAATACCTGTTCGTCCTTCAGTGGAGTTGATTTCTTTCCCATGTTTACCTTCCTTTCCTACGTGGTCTGTACTTATTCTTGTTCTTCTCATCGTCGTCATCATCGTCTCTCCAGCCGCCCGATGCACCACCTCCACCGCCAGAGGTCGGTGCGACATTGGGCTGCAGCAGGACTTCGGCAATGGCTTCGCCTATGTTGCTGCCAGATGAAGACTCACCATCAGAGCCAGTTGTCTGCCCCTCGCTATAACCATCTTCGGATGGTTGTTGTGTCCCACCTGAAACCTGAGAGAAGTCAAAGGCATCGTTGATGTCGAAGGGCTTGTCTTCCTTCGGCTGGAGCCGTATAGGCTCATCGCCTTGGCGGTCATCAACATGGATAATGTTGAGCATCTGACAGTCGATTTTAGCGAATGACAGCGAACGGTCAATCTTGCTTCCTGCATAGGTGACGTTGCGTTTGTTGTCAGTGAAGGTCACTCCGCGAATGCTGCCATCGCTGTTGCGAACATAGTCTAATGATATGCCCTTTGCGGCAAGCAACCTTTTCAGCTCATCCCATGAAACGCTCTCCTTCAAGGCGGCTGTTATCTCATCATAGAGGTGGTACTTGACGGCTTCCTTGCCCTTCAAGCGTTCACGCCTTACCTTGTCTTTCCCCTTGCCGAAGGTAAGACCATACTCACGGGTCAGAGCCTTGGTGATGGCGGCAGACTTTATGTAGCTGGTATCTCCAGAAATGCCACGTCCCTCATTATCGACACGGTTATAGACGATGTGGATATGTGGGTGCGGCTGGTCGTGGTGACGGAATATCACATACTGCGTATTCCTGATGCCCATACGCCGCATATACTTACGGGCTATCTCGGCAATCTTCTTGTCATCCAGTTTGTCATAGTCTTCAGGTGAGAAACTGAGTGATATGTGTCCGACAAACTTGTGGAAGGTGGGACGGGCTTTAGCCTGTGCCTTGAAACTGGCAGTGATGGTGGCATTCGACGAGAGGTTAACCCCCTCGGATGCGATTATCACCGTGTCCTTCTTGATGATGTCATTGGCGTAGTTGACCAGTCCGCCGAAACCTTCACCTGTGGAAATTTGGGCTATCATTTGTGCATCTGTCGTTGGTTCTAAATCGGGTTCTACAATGTGGTCACTTCTCGCTGAAACGGATGAGCAAATCATCAATCTTCCCCACCACCTCCTTCACGTCATCATAGACTTCGAGAAAGTTGCTGACGTGCGCCTGACGTGCTATCTGGTTCAGGTTGTTCGCCACGCCGGAGAGAGAACGGAGCAGGGACACCTCTTCCTTCGTGAAGGGTTCACGTATATAGCCGTTGATGGCCAGCTCATAGACAATGGTTGACAATGGCTGTCCCGTGCGTCGGCTTCGGTTCACCAGCTTACGATGGTTCGCCTCGTCGAAATAGACCTTCACAGGATAGAGGCGTAGCTCGTTCTCTGGCTTCTTGGGGCGACCGCCCTTGCTGTTCTTTTCCTTGGGTGTTTGGGGGTTCATACACTGTAAAATGCTTGATGGGACATCTGGCTAATTCCGGCTTTTAGAGCCGTGGTTTTGTGGGACGCAAAACCTATACTTGCTCCCCTAAACACTCTAACAATACCCTTCGGGTACTGGCTGCATTTTGCTGACAGCACTGTAAAGTGTCTGAAAGGCTGTACGCCTATGGAAGTGGGTATAAGCTTGCGTCCCGTCATGATACTAATGGTTTGTGGATTGCACATCGGCTGTCTTTTTAAGGGACGATGGCTTGTGCCTTTTCTTCTCACGTATCTGCTCCAGATGGGCATCGAATTCTGCCTGTTCCTGCTCGGAGAGTGTATAAGGCTTGTCGTATGCCCCACCGCTCTGAATCCACTCGATGAGTTCCTTCT
>JAFSWU010000201.1 GCA_017444365.1 Prevotella sp. | reverse complement strand
CCATCATACCAGGCATGGAAGCGCGAGCACCGGAACGAACAGAAACGAGCAAAGGATTGTTAGCATCGCCGAACTTGCAGCTCATCAGATCCTCGATGTGCTTAACGGCAGCCATCACGTCATCGTTCAGAAGCTCCATAATCTTCTCCTGACCTACTTCGTAATACTCGTTACAGCAATCGGTGGTGATGGTGAAACCTGGAGGAACGGGCACGCCGATGTGGTTCATCTCGGCAAGGTTAGCACCTTTACCGCCAAGTTCTTCACGCATTTTTGCATTACCTTCGGCTTTACCATTGCCAAAGGTGTAAACTCTTTTTTGACTCATAGTTGGTTTGGTATCAAATTTGATAAATAATTATTTGTATCGAAATGTTGCGCAAAGATAGTGTTTTCTGTGCAATTCTCCAAATGTTTTAATGATTATTTGCAAAGACTACATGCCAATAGCGAAAAAAACATTATCTTTGCAGCCAAAAAGAAGTAAATTCGTTCATTATGACTCGCAAAAGAAAACCATTACCTATATTTGAAAACGTGACCATTACTGATGTCGCCGCAGAAGGGAAGTCGCTTGTCAGGCTCACGGTACCTGCCCACGACGGCACGCCCGAAAGCCAGCTCGTTGTGTTCGTCCCCTGGTGTGTGCCAGGTGATGTGGTTGACCTTCAGATCAGGCGCAAGAAGCACAGCTATGCCGAGGCAGAGGTAATCCGATTCCGCAAGTGCAGTCAAGTAAGGGCTGTGCCCATGTGTCAGCATTTTGGCATTTGCGGCGGCTGCAAATGGCAGAACCTCCCTTATGCCGAGCAACTGAAATTCAAAGAGAAACAGGTGTACGACCAGCTCACACGCATCGGACATCTGCAGCTGCCCCTTCCTGGCAGATTCATGAAGCAGGAGGGTGAACGCGCCGATAATGCTCCCCTGATGGAGTTTCGCCACATCCTGGGAAGCGTCAAGACGCGCGAATATAGGAACAAGCTGGACTTTGGTGCTGCCAACAAGCGCTATCTGACCAAGGAGGAGATTCACCAAGACAAGGATTTGGAAGCCCGTGGTGGTGAAAGCCTGAAGAACCGTCCTGCCCTCGGATTCCATATTACAGGAGCTTTCGACAAGATTCTTCCTATCGAGAAATGCCATTTGATGGACGACCTGCACAACCGCATCCGCAACGAGGTGCGAGACGAGGCGTTGCGACTTGGCATTCCCTTCTTCGACCTTCGAGAGCAAACGGGTGTGCTACGCGATGTTATCATCCGAAACTCCAACTCGGGCGAATGGATGCTGATCATACAAGTCAAGTTGGAGGATGACAACCTTCAGGCAACTAAAGACGGTAAGAAAGTTGAAAAACTATTACAGCATATTGCTGATAACTTTAAGGAAATCAGTTCATTACTGTGGGTTAATAATAGAAAATGCAACGATACATTCGGCGACCTTCCCGTCTATGTTTTCGCAGGAAACGACCATATCTACGAGACAATGGAAGGCTTGCGTTTCAAGGTGGGCCCCAAAAGCTTCTACCAAACCAACACGGAGCAGGCCTATCACCTGTATTCTGTTGTCCGCGAGTTGGCACAACTTAGCGGCCATGAGTTTGTGTACGACCTCTACACGGGTACAGGCACCATCGCCAATTTTGTAGCCAAGAAAGCCAAGAGTGTCGTTGGTATTGAATATGTGCCTGAGGCCATTGAGGATGCAAAAGTCAATTCTGAGATTAACCAAATTGACAACACATTATTCTATGCGGGCGACATGAAGGATATTCTCACAGAGGAATTCATCAGCCATCACAGGCAACCTGACGTCATCATCACCGACCCACCTCGTGCCGGTATGCATCCTGATGTGGTGAAGACTATTCTGGCGGCTCATCCCCGTCGTATTGTGTATGTAAGCTGCAATCCCGCTACACAGGCGCGAGACCTTGAACAGCTTACACAACAATACAACATCATCACCATTCAGCCCGTTGACATGTTCCCCCACACGCCTCATGTGGAGAACGTAGTGCTGTTGGAAGCTATTCAAAAGTGACTTCCACCTTCAACGGGGCAGCAAGCGCGGCCAGATAGTCGTTGATGCGCACCTGCCATTCATTCTGAGTTCTTACATCATGCTTCGACCAGGCAGAGCCGAAGTAGTAGGTGTATTTCTGGTTGTTGGCGAGTTTCTTTACAACGCCCAGCGCATGACCCACGATTCCTTTGTCCTGCTTTTCGAAGGGAAGGAAACGGGTCTTGGCTCCCTCAGGGAAGAGTGTGGCTACATAGATCTGGAAGTTGTGTTTCTCAGGAGTATCTGTGGGGTCGGCATACTGCACGAAATTA
Organism: Prevotella sp.; assembly: GCA_017444365.1. Classification (GTDB taxonomy): domain Bacteria; phylum Bacteroidota; class Bacteroidia; order Bacteroidales; family Bacteroidaceae; genus Prevotella. Next base: position 8,777 of record JAFSWU010000201.1, on the reverse strand, counting down.
TCGCCCAGAACATAGCTTTCCTTATCGGCCGCGTGAACGACCACGCCTGATGCAAAGTCGCAGGGAGCAGAAAGCCCGTCGTACCACACAACCACCTTATTGAAGTTGCTGCCCTTGTCAAGACAGATAATCCGATGCTCCACCACGGCGGTATCTTTCTTGACTGTAGCAGGATGGTAAACAAGTGAGACGGTAAAGCGCAATGGGCCGTTATCGAGAATTTCATAGTCACGATAGCAATAAGGCATGATCAAATTGTCTCCGTCCATCATCGCAGGTGTTCCGCAGCCGAGCGTAGGACCTACGGAGTAGCAGTCGAGGCCGTTGCCGTGATCCAGGTGGAAGGATGTTCTCAAATCTTCCTCGCGCCACTTGTCGCCCTGTTTCTTGCGACTGTAGATGTTCTTCAGGATGTTTCCGTCGTAGTCGGCCGTATAGCGGTCTTCCACCACAATCTCTGGTGTATTCTTTGTCCACACGTCAACGCCGAAGGAACGTTCACCCGTGCGTTGCAGCGCAGGACCATAAACACGATAGGCACCTCGGTCGTTCTCCCAGGCGATATCATCCTTGCGTGTGGGATACATCTTTCCAAATACCCATTGCTTCATCTGCGTGGGTACGCCTTTGGAAACGAAGTACTGAGCCTTTCCTCCAGGGCGCACGGCTACATCGATAAGCAGGTGTCCGTCGTAGGTGATCTGACAATCGACCTGTTGCCCGAAGGCGTTCTTCACGACGAATCCATCGTCTTTGCCTAATGATAACTGAGTGGCGATGGGTTGGAAGTCAACTTCAACCAATTCCTGTCGCTGCACCTTCTGGTCGTTGGTGACGGTGATGGTAACTGTTTTCGCTGCTGTGGCACACAAAGGGGAGAGGACAGCCGCGAGTACGATTATAATACAGAGTTTATTCATCATGATTCGCATTCTATTTCATGTTTTCTTTAAAGAACTGTGTAATCTGTCTGAGCAGGTGGTTGCGGGTGTTGCCGCCATAGATGCTGTGGTTGCGATTGGTATAGACGTTCATCTTGAAGTCCTTGTCTGCCTGTACCAGAGCTTCTGTATATTCGTAGATGTTCTGCGGATGCACGTTGTCGTCGGCCAATCCGTGGCAGAGCAGCAAGGCTCCGTGTTGCTTGGCTGCGCGCGTGATGGGATTGTCGTTATAGCCAGTGGGATTCTCTTTGGGTGTACGCATATAGCGCTCCGTATAGACGGAGTCATAGAAACGATAGCTTGTAGGAGGTGCCACGGCGACGCCAGCCTTGAAGACTGCCCTACCCTCGCTCATGCTCATCAAGGTACAGAAGCCTCCGTAGCTCCACCCCCAGATGCCGATGCGTTCTTTGTCCACGTATGCCTGCTTGCCTAACCACAGGGCCGTTTCCACCTGGTCTTGAGCTTCCAGTTTGCCCAGCATCTGATAGGTACACTTCTCGAAGTCGGCTCCTCGTCCGCCAGTTCCTCTGCCGTCAACACATACGACGATGAATCCTTCCTGTGCGAGATAGTGGTCAAACATACCTCCTTGTCCCATCGAGCCTACGCTCCACGAGTTCACCACCTGCTGGCTTCCAGGGCCGCTGTACTGGAACATGATGACTGGATATTTCTTCGAAGAGCTGAAGTCAACGGGCTTGACCATCCATCCGTCGAGTGTCACTCCCTCAGAGGTGGTGAAGGAGAAGAATTCCTTCTTAGCGATACGATAATCGGCGAGTTTGGCTTTCAGCTCGGAATTGTCCTGCTGAACGGAGAGCACCTTTCCCTTGTTGTCGCATACGGAGTACACGTTGGGCGTATTGGCATCGCTCCAGGTCTTAATGAAATACTTGTAGTCGCCAGAGAAGAGTGCTGTGTTCCATCCCTCGTCTGTGGTGAGCCGTTCTGTCTTTCCGTTCTTGTGGATGACCATCACCTGGCGGTCGTGGGGATTGAACAAGGCAGCCTGATAATAGACATCTCCTGTCTGCTCGTCGAATCCATATACCGTTGTGATGTCGTGCTCGCCGTCGCCGATGGTGCGTTCGAGCGTTCCGTTCATGCTGTAGAGGTAGAGCTGCATATGTCCACTTCGCTCGCTGGGGAGCAGAATCTGGTTCTTGCCAATGATGATGTTGGCTAGCACCTCCTCGTTCACGTATTTCTTATCGGTTTCCTTGATGAGCAGTTCAGCAACCGTTGAGCGTGGATTCACGGTATAGATGTTCAACACATCCTGATGGCGGTTCATCGTATAGACGAGTATCTTCTCTGGGTCTGTTGTCGTCACGATGCGTGGTATGTAGCCGTCAGCATCGAGTGGCACCTGCAGCTGGCGCGTCTGATGGCTCTTGATATCATACGACCATACTGTCACCTTCGAGTTGTCCTCGCCAGCCTTGGGATATTTGTAGCTGTATTCTCCTGGATAGATGGCATAGGCCTCGTGCTTGGGTTCCATTCCCTGAAAGAGCTGCAGGGCGTATTTCTTCACGCCCGACTCGTCGAACCGCACCCAGCAGATCTGTGTGCCGTCGGCATTGAAGCAGAGTGCGCGATTGTACTCGAACTCTTCCTCGTACACCCAGTCGGGTATGCCGTTGATGACTTCGTTGAACTTTCCGTCCTTGGTCACCTGGCTCTCTGCGTTGTCATAGAGCAGTTTGACGAGGAAGATGTTGTTGTCGCGTACGAAGGCCACTTGCAATCCGTCGGGGCTCCATGTGGGAACCTGCTGCTTACCTGTGTCAGAGAGTCTTTCGAGTCGGCGGCTTTTGATGGTATAGATGTAATAGACGGCCTTGAAGGAACGTCTGTAAACATACTCCGTTTCTGTTTGAATGAGCATGCGTGTTCCATCGGGCGACATGATGTATCCGTCGATACGCCTGATGTGCTCGCCCAGGGTGTTCGCGGCGTCGAAGAGCACTTCCGTCTCTTTTCCTGTCTTGAACGAGTACTGCACGACCTTGGTGTAGTCGTCGCTCATACGCGCATACTGGTCGGTTCCTTTGATCGGCATCATGCCCCCAATACGCTTGGCGGCGAATCGACCGTTTACAATGTCGTTAAGTGTGAGGCTTGCTGCTTGCAGATGTCCTGCACAGAGCAGGGTCAATGCACTCAAAATAATGAACTTCTTCATATCAAAATATGTATTATGGTTTTCTATTAAAAAGTGAATGATGGTTTTCGTAGGTACAAATGTACGAACAATTTTTCGAACCACCAAATAACCTGGTGATTTATCTTCTCATTCCCAGTTGAAGACGAACAGCAGGGATGCTATCAACTGAGCCGAAAGCACGTAGAGCAAGACGAGCGGCAATACATGAGTGGCTTCCGTCTGTAGGCTTTTTGTGACATCGCGGAACGAGGAGAACCTGCCAGATGCCAATCCATAGAGCACGGATGCTGCAAATACGGAGCCGCACAGGACAGGAATCAGACAGGCTGAGGCACTACTGGGGAACAGTTCTCCTGACGAGCTCAGCAGGATGGCTCGCGGCACGAGCGTGAGCAACCCCATAACGATGACGATGACTAAGACCAGCAATACCACCAGCTGCAGGGCAAACCGCTGTCGATAGGTTTGGGTGCGCAGGGTGAATCCACAGCTACGTGCTACGGCTACGGCAAGCGAAGCAAGGAGCAGCCAGACGAGCACAGGTGTCTGCATGTTGTCTGTAAACCTGCCGAAGAACCATCGTATGCCCTCGCTGCTCAATAGTGAGTGGACAACATTTTGTGGCAGGGTTGCCGACACGAGCCAGGAGGTAAAAATTACGAGGACTTGTGCCACGACCAATGCCAATGCTATGCGTGTGATGTGCTTTGTCATACCCAGTCAGAAACGTTTTAACATATTAAATAAGGTGTAGCGATTACTCTTCGTCGGGTTGCAGGTTCTCGACATCGAGTATTCCCAGTTCGAGGGCTCGTGTGACGAGTCGTGTGGCGTTGACTCCCATTTTGCCGTTGCCGTTGGGGAATAGTTTCTGGATGAGTTCGTTCTGCCGTTTCTCAAGGCTTTTCACACCGAAGGGCATTCCTCGCAGGCCTGTGATTTGCTCCTTGGTATAGCCGAGTGCCAGGTGGCGAAGGAATCGTTCATCGTATTCGTCGATTTCGTAGTCGATGACGGCTTCCTGACGTAGCAGCTGACTACCTACGCTGTGCTTGAACCTTTCAATAATTTTTTCGAGGATGGGTTGATTGAATACCATTTTCTTTCCGCTCATCACGCTGAACACATCACCACGTGTAAGCAGTTCTCCGCTTTTGAGAATGATGCCATCGCAGCCGGCATCGAGCACATCGACCCATAGTTTCTCGTTGAGAATCTCGCCTGTGAAGATGAGTACTTTCACTTGCGGATAAGCTTCCTTGGTGTGTCGGCAAATTTCCACGCCGATGGTGGTAGATCCGCTCAATCCGAGGTCGAGCAGCACCAGGTCGGGCAGGTCGTTCTTGATGAGTCGCCAATAGGTTGACTCGTTCTCGGCCGTTCCGATGATGGTGGCTTCAGGAATCTCGTTACGGAAGATGCCTTCTGTGCCTTTCAGCTCTAAGGGTACGTCTTCTACAATGATGACTTTAAACTGTTCCATATATTTTTCGTTATTGTGATGTCAATGATGACGGGGGGTGTTTCTGCCTCCGCTCGCGGAGAGCTTTCAGATGTGGGTGCAGGGCGTAGTGAAGCCTGTATGCCGCATGCGCGTGCGCTCTCGTGCTCGTTGAGCTCACGGATGAGCTGACTGCACACCAGGAACTGCACATCGATGGTGAGCGGGGTGAAGAGTTTTCGGCACTCGTCGTGTGTGAGTGAGAGTTTTTCCATTTCAACGCTGAGGGTGACGTACTTTTCGTTCTTCTCAATTGGCTTGACATGGGGTGCCTCTCCCTGATTGATTCGTCTGAGGATGTCGAAGAGATGTTGCATGAGCTCACGGTCGATATGGAGGGTGTCTTCAACTAACCTGAATGCCTGTGTGCTGAGTATGCCATAGAGTTCACGATAATACACCACAACCTCCTGAACGGCATCGAGTTTGGACGTTGTCGGTGGGGCTTCCGCAGCAACTGCCGCAGGGCTGATAAGCTGGCTGATGCGCGAAGGATAGTACATGGTTTCGTGTTTCAGGGTAGAGAGGCAGTTGTCGAGGATGCTGTTGGTAACGTAGAGTTTGTCGTTCTCGTAGCGATAGCGTTTCAGGTTGTCCTCGGCGAGTTCGATGTCCACCTGCTGTTTCGACTCCGTCTCGATGCTGCTTTCGAGTGCCTGGCAGATTTGCGCCACGATGGTGTCGAGGCGTTTGAACCTGTCATCGTAGGAGCTTGCTGAGCTGTTGGTCCATTGCTGTCGGATTTTGGTGAGTTTCTCTTGTGGTGAATCCGATGAGAGCAGTATCTGGTTGATGCTGCTGACCTGTTCGAGGCTGTATCGGTAGTAGAGGCGGTGTCGGTAGTAGAGGATGTAGTAGGCAGGTACAAGTAGGAGAAGCAGAATGAGCAGAACGGCAACGGCGATGGCTCGGTTGGTTTCTGAGCGTTCCATCTCCCTACAATAGCTGTCGAGTGTCTTGTCTGCTGAGATTTCCCTGAACAGCTGTGTATAGATTTTGTTATGCTGATGATAGCTGTTCCAGTTGTGCAGGGCAAGCGAAGCTACGGCAGCCTCGTTGTGGATATCGAGCTTCACTTCGTAGTAGAGGGTGTCAGGATGATGCTTGAGGGCGATGTAGGTGTCTAGACAGGTCGTACAGCTGTCGGCATAGCTCATGGTGAGCTGGTAGTTGCCGTTGATGTTGCAGAAGTAGGCGCTATCAGCAAGTGACTTGGCTGTTTGTAGAATTTGTTGTGCTGTTGTTGTGTTGACCGTCGAAGGACTGCTTTTTGAAGTGATGGTGGCCTCGTTCGCCGCCATTTCTGTCGTCAGTGTCAGCAGGAGGAGTATTACCTGCAGGGTTCTTCTCATTCCCTTGGGCAGTCGGAACTTAATGCGTGTGCCCTTTCCCTGTTCGCTTTCAGCGGAGAGTGAGCAGATGTGGAAGATATGGCTTGTCTTGCGATATTTCTCGATGATGCCCTTGCAGTTCATCAATCCGTAACCGTGGGAACGTAACTGGTGGGTGTTCTGTGTCTGGTCGTGGAGCGGCTTGTAGTCGAAGAGGTGTTGCAGCTGCTCTGGTGTCATACCGTTTCCTGTGTCCTCGACGGCTATCTCCACATATTCTTCTGAGGCATGGGAGGAGACGGTAACCTGTCCTCCAGCGGGTGTGAACTTACGTGCGTTGTCGGCCAGTGTGTTGAGCATGAAGAGGGTGAGTGCCTTATCAGCTTTAACGATGTCCTTAGTCGGCTTCACATCGTACTGTATTCCTTTCAGATAGAAACTCATCTTCCCCTTGTTGATTGTGTCGAAGAGTTCTTGCAGGGGGAAGCTTTCGATGTGCAGGCTCACTTCTCCCCTCCTCATCTGTATCCATCGGGTAAGCATGTCGTTATACTGATTGATGGTGTCTGTGAGCTCTTCCATATAGCTAAAGTGCTCGCGCTGCTCTTCTTTAGACACCTGGGAGGAGCGCAGCAGCTTCACCTCATGCAGAATGCGGTCGATGAGTGAATGTACGTTTCCCACAACGGTCAGCTTGGCTCGCTGTTCGAGGTTTCGCTTGCGGTTTTCGAGCACATGCAGGCGTGTCGTCTCTATTTCCTCCTGTATCTGCTCGTAGTGTTCCAGTTCTTCCTCGTTGCGTTTTTCCTCGTCGCTTTTCCAGCGTCGCAGGGGTTCGAGCAGGCTGTCAGCGGAATACTTCCCGTCTTCTTTCCTGCGCAGGAATGCAAAGAAGTAGAGCGACACGGCCAGGAGCAGGATGGTGAGGACAACGGCCAGAATCATGTAGTTGAGCTGTCGCACGGACGCTGAGAGCTGTTCGGCTCGTGCTTCGAGCTGCCGGTCTTGTCTGGTGCGCTCCTGCATGTCGAGATAGATATTGCGATTGATGTCGCTCTGTTGCTTGTTGTCAACTGCAGAATAGACAAGGCTGAGCTGTTCGCGGATGGATGCCACGAGGTCAGGTGCACGGTTGATGATGGGGTCGCGACGGAGTGCGTTCTGCAGGCATATTTCGGCCGATGCGTAGTCGCCAATTTCCCAAAAGCACTCGGCCAGGGTGCGATAGGCTCCTGCAATCTGATAGACGTCACCGAATTGTGAGAAGATGTTCAGCGCACGCTGTGCGAGATTGCCTGCGAGGAGCGAGTCGGGCATGTTGTCGGTGTTGATGAATTTCATGGCTGGCAGGTTGAAGTCCATCAGCTCGTCGCGAAGTGTGGGGTCGTTGAGGTGCTCGCTAATAGACTGTAGTGACTGCGCCACGAAATAGGGGTAGTCGTGCTGTGAGGCCAGCAGATAGCATCGCATGAGGTAGTCGAACTCCACCTGTGCCGTTTCCTGATGAGTGGGCCGCTCCACGATGCCGCCCGATCCTACATTATAATAATAGTTAAGCAGCTGGGCGGTGTCTTGCTGCACTTCAGTACTGGGGTCGATGTGGCTGATGGCATTGATGGAGGCTTGCTTGAGGCCGAGATAGTAGAAATAAACGGATGCCACGATGTTCATTTCAGAGGTGGCATATTCCACTCGCCGCTGCAGGTGTGGGCTCAGCTGACTCCTGTCCTCATCGATTCGCCGCAGGCGCTGGATAGCACGCTCGCGATGGATGTAGAAGTCTCTGTTGTTCGACTGCCGTTGACAGAGTCGCATGCGCTGCACGTCGGCAATGAGCAGCTCCACCTGGTTGTCGGTGTCGATGCTGTCGAGCAGCTCATAGGCGCGGTCGAAATCCATCCTTGCAATCTGTATGAATGCCAGGTGGTTTAGGGCTTCGGCCCTTCCAGCGCTATAGTGGGTGGCGAGCTGATATGCTTTTCTGGCATAGTGCTCCACGGAGTCGAGGTGCCGATAATGGAAGGTGTATGCCTTTAGGTTCAGCTCGTCCACTTCGCCTTGATGTTCTGAAGAACAAGCTGAAAGACAGAAAATGCTTAGCATGGCGGCTAACCACGCTAAGCATTGATGTACTTGGATGTCAGGCGCGCGCCTTGGCAACATAGCCAAGAGCCTCGCGGCATTTGTCGGTTACATACTGCCAGTCGCCTGCAACCACTATGTCCTTCGGAAAAAGCTTGGAGCCCATGCCTACGCAATAGACACCAGCCTTGAACCACGACTTCAGGTTCTCCTCCTCAGGAGCCACGCCGCCTGTGACCATGATCTTCGACCAGGGCATGGGAGCCTTCAGGCCTTTCACCATGTTGGGGCCTACTACGTCGCCAGGGAACACCTTCGTGAGGTCGCATCCCAACTCCTGCGCCTTACCGATTTCGCTCACGGTCATGCAGCCAGGGCAATAGGGCACCAGTCGGCGGTTGCAAACGGGTGCAATCTCAGGATTGAACAGCGGACCCACCACGAAGTTGGAACCCAGCTGCAGGTAGAGGGCTGCCGTGGGAGCATCCACGACGGAGCCTATACCCAATGCCAGTTCTGGGCACTCCTTGTCGGCCCACTTCACCAGCTCGCCGAAAATCTCGTGGGCGAAGTCACCGCGGTTGGTAAACTCGAAGGCGCGCACGCCGCCCTCATAACAGGCCTTCACCACGTTCTTGCAGGTCTCAAGGTCTTTGTGATAGAAGACGGGCACCATGCCAGTGTCGCCAATCTTCTGCATCACGGCTAATTTATCGAATTTTGCCATGCTTAAATTTCACTATTTG
>JAFSWU010000200.1 GCA_017444365.1 Prevotella sp. | reverse complement strand
GACGATGTTTGTTGTCTTCGTCAAGATACCGCAACTTCACATCCAGGATTGCGGCCTGCAACTCATCAAGTCGGCTATTCACTCCTCTGTACTGAAACACGTATTTCTCATGAGAGCCATAGTTGGAGATGGATCTTATGGTCTCTGCCAGTTGCTCGTCGTTGGTGGTGACGGCTCCTCCGTCGCCCAAGGCTCCCATGTTTTTGCCAGGATAGAAACTATGTCCTGCGGCATCGCCAATAGAGCCTGTTCTTGGGAAAATGGATGCCTCCTCAGTAGCCTTCTCAGTTGCCTTCTCAGTTTCAACAAACCTGCATCCGTGAGCTTGCGCATTATCTTCGACCAGTTTCAATCCATATTCCTTGCATAGCTTGCCTATTGTCTTGGTGTAGGCACAGCGACCATAGAGATGAACAATCATGACCGATCGTGTGCGAGGTGTAATGGCTTTTTCTATCAGTTCTTCGTCTATTTCGAGTGTGTCAAAGCGTGGTTCTACGAGAACGGGCACTAATTGGTTCTCAGTGATGGCTAAGATGGAAGCGATATAGGTGTTGGCAGGTACAATGACCTCATCTCCAGGTGCCATGATACCCATTTCTATGTAAGCACGATAAATGAGGGATAGTGCATCGAGACCGTTTCCTACGCCCACACACCACTTGCTTCCAATATAGCTTGCATAGTTGTGTTCAAAGCGTTCGCATTCCTGTCCGCGAATGTACCAGCCGGAATCCAGCACGCGGCTCATGGCCTCGCTGATTTCCGCTCTGTGCTGGCGGTTCACCTGCTGAAGGTTCAGGAAGTCAATCATGGCGGTTGGAATACCCCCAGAGGGGTGTTACATCAGCTGGAAACGATAGCCGACGGTGAAGGTCAAGCTCGATGTGCGTGCGCTGCCCAGCATTTTTTTTGCTTTCTCTTTGATAGCCAGGTGCTGAATGCCCATCTCGTAGCGTACATCGAAAGTGTAGTTCTTGTATTCGTACTCAGCGCCGATGGGGACTGAGAAGTTTCCGTGATGGATATTCTTGCGCAGCGAAGTGTTCTCGCCTTTGTGCTCCACCTTGCCGTGCAGCATACGTCCCATTTTCAAGCCTGCGTAGAGGTTCAGGTTGTACTTGGTATAGTACTTCAGGAAATAGTTCACGTCGATGTAGTCGATGGAATAGTCGTAGCTTCCTGCATTGTAGATGACATCGCCAAGCGACATGCTGGGGAATTTGTCGGCAATGGTTTCTGCTGGCATGTTGACGTTCTTCAGGGCATATCGTTTGTATCCTACCTCCATAGCCATGCCCCATTTGTTGGAGAACGACATTTCGATGGTTGCCGCAATGGTTGGTGTGATGACAGGATCGCCCTTCAGTGTGGTCAATGTGCCATAGTTGGCTCCCAGTTTTCCACCTAATGAAATATCCCACGGATTGTGCTGTGCCGACATGCTCATCACTCCGAATATACTCAACAACAATGTATAAAGAATCTTCTTCATCTTCGAACTATTACTATTTTCCCTGCAAAGTTAAACAAAATTATCGAGAAAGCGAAGAACTCACAGCTTTTTTACTATTTTATGTCAACTATTCCTTCCCAACAAGATAGGAATCGGCATTGTGGAAGCCGTTGAGGAAGTTGCGTGCTTGCATTCGTTTCTTTCCTGCCAGTTGCAAGTTGGTAATCTCCAGCCACTCGTCGGCTGTTGCTACAAGAAGCCGTCCTTTCTCTATGTTTATGGTCCCTGCCTGAAGCGTTGTGGGGCATCCAGTCTTGGCAGCTGAATAGATTTTCATCACCATCCCCTCGTCGTCTTTGTCGTGTCGAAGCGTTGTCCATGCCGCAGGCACAGGACTGAGGCCCCGTATGAAGTCATAGACGCGCTTGGCGGGCTGGTTCCAGTCGATTTCGCATGTTTCCTTGAATATCTTTGGCGCATGCGGCAGTTCTGCTTCCGTTGCTGTGGCTTCTTCCTGGGGAATGCTTTCTACATGTCCGTTTCCGTTGATGATGGCCTCCACCGTGTCAATGGCAATCCCTGCTCCTATTCGCATCAGACCGTCGTAAACATATTCTACGTCGGCATCATCGGGGATGGGGAATTCCTGTTGCATGATGATTCGACCTGTGTCGATGTCGTGATCGAGGAAGAAGGTTGTGACTCCGGTCTTTACTTCTCCGTTGATAATGGCCCAGTTGATGGGTGCAGCCCCTCGATAGAGCGGTAGCAGGGCTGCATGCACGTTGAAGGTTCCAAAGCGCGGCATGTCCCAAACCACTTCTGGCAACATGCGGAAGGCAACGACAACTTGCAGGTCGGCCTTGTAGGAGCGCAGTTGTTCTACGAAGTCTGGTGCTTTCATCTTTTCTGGCTGAAGAACGGGTAGTCCCTTGCTGAGTGCATATTCTTTCACAGCAGGTGCTCGCAATACTGATCCGTGTCGTCCAACGGGTTTATCGGGTTGGGTAACGACTGCCACTACGTTGTAGCCTCCTTCAACAAGTGCTCGCAACGTTTCCACGGCAAATTCTGGCGTACCCATGAATATAATTCTCAGATTCTGTTTTGTCAATTTTTCCATTGTTTCTTTCATTTGGTTGTGGAATGTGGAATGTGGAATGTGGAGTGTGGAATGTGGAGTGTGGAATGTGGAGTGTGGAATGTGGAATGATCTTACTCTGCCGAGAAGTCTGCCACAAACTTGCGATAGAGACTATAGACGCGTGTTCGCGCCAGGAATCCCACCAGAGTTCCGCTTCTATCTACCACGGGTAGGGTGTTGGCATTGGTCTTTTCAAATTTATGCATGACCTCTTCCATGGGGTCGTTGACTCCTATTTGTGCTGCCACGGGTGTCATCAGCTGGCTCACGACGAATTTCTGGTATAGCTCTGTGCGGAAAACGATGTGTCGGATTTTTGAGACATCGATTTCTCCCAGCAGTTTGCCTCCATTGTCAAGAACGGGGATAAAAGGTGATGGGCTCTGGCTCATCACGAGCACCAGTTTTCCCAATGGCATGTCTGGCTCAACGGAAGTGTATTCGCGATCGATGACGCTCTCGATGTTCATCAATGTCAGTACAGAGCGGTCTGTGTGGTGGGTGACCAGCTTTCCTTCGCGTGCAAGTCGCATGGCATAGATGCTGTGAGGTTCGAAGAGGCTGATGACCATGACTGAGCACACGCTCACGATGATGAGTGGTATGAAGAGCTGATAGCCTCCAGTAATCTCGGCAATGAGGAAGATTCCTGTGAGGGGTGCGTGCATAACGCCTGCCATCACGCCTCCCATGCCCAGCAAGGTGAAGTTCTTCTCTGGCACATAGACGCCGATGTGGTACATGTTCCAGATGCGCGAGAAGAGGAATCCTCCGAATCCGCCAATGAACAGCGATGGTGCGAATGTTCCTCCGCATCCTCCTGCTCCGTTGGTGGCCGATGTTGCGAACACCTTGGTCATCAGCACCAGTGCCACATAGATGACGAGCATGTCTCCATGTCCGTAGAAGAGCGAATTGTTCAGGATGGTGTTCCATTCTGCCTCAGTTCTTCCGTTCAGCAGGATGTTGATGGCATTGTATCCTTCACCGTATAGTGCAGGGAACAGGAAGATGAGCGAGCTGAGCATGAGACCGCCAAGTGCGAACTTCATGTACGGCCGCTTGCGCAGACGGGCGAAGACCCCTTCGCACGCGTTCATCATTCTGATGAAGTACAGGCTGATGAGTCCGCAGAAGACGCCCAGAAGGATGCATGCAGGTACTCGTGTGATGTTCCAGGCATCATCTAAGTGGAACATGAACAGGGCATCGGTTCCCATGAATATGTATGCGAAGCAGGTTGCCGTGACGCTGGACACAAGGATGGGCAACAGCGATGCCATGGACAGATCGACCATCAGTACTTCAAGCGTGAACACCAGGCCGGCGATGGGGGCCTTGAAGATGCCGGCGATGGCGGCAGAGGCACCACAGCCCACGAGCAGCATCAGGGTTTTCTTGTCCATGTTGAACAGCTGTCCGAGGTTCGAGCCGATGGCCGATCCTGTGAGTACGATGGGTGCCTCGGCACCTACGGAACCACCAAAGCCGATGGTGATGGCCGATGCTATGACCGATGACCAGCAGTTGTGTCCTTTCAGTCGCGACTGCTTGGAGGAGATGGCATAGAGGATTCGTGTGATGCCGTGTGAGATATTGTCCTTGACCACATACTTTACAAAGAGCGAGGTCAGCAAGATACCCACGACGGGAAACACCAGATAGAGCCAGTTGTAGGACGTGATGGTGAACCCTTCTGTCAGCAAGTGTTGTATCTGTCGTATCAACCCATGCAGCATATAGGCTGCCACTGATGCGAACAGTCCGATGAAGAACGCGAGGATGAGCATCATCTCGCGCTCAGGGATGTGTGCGGCACGCCATCTGACGAGTCTTGCAAACCAGCCAGTTTTCTGTTCTGTTTCTGACATTTACTTTCTGATAATCTTTACTTCTCCGTCTTCACCTAATTTGATAATACTGCTTGCCGTGTGGGGGAGATGTTCCTGCCGCCGAGTCCAGCAGACATAATCAACCGCCTCGATAATCTCTGGACTGATGTCGCAGAAATTCTGTGCCGAGGGTTCGCCGCTGATGTTGGCGCTGGTGCTCACGATGGGTTTCTGAAAACGGAAACAGAGCTCTTGCGAGAACTTCTCCTGTGTGATGCGGATGGCGATGCTGCCGTCTTCAGCCACGAGGTTGGGTGCCAGGTTCACAGCGTTGTCATAGATGATGGTGGTAGGTTTTACCACGGCATCGATGAGTTCCCATGCCACGTCTGGCACTTTGCGTACATAGCGTTGCAGCCGTGCGTCGGAGTCCACCAGACAGATGAGTGCTTTCGAATCGTTGCGCTTCTTAATCTGGTAAACCCGTGCCACGGCCTCGGCATTGGTTGCGTCGCATCCTATGCCCCATATCGTGTCGGTAGGGTAGAGTATGACTCCACCCTTCCGCATCACGTCTATTGCATTTTTAATGTCGTCCTGAAAAGTCATATTTATTTATAGGGAGTTCAAGGAGTTACAGTTCCCATCCCACGGCACTTGCGCCCAGTACGGCAGCCGATGCGCCATCGAGTCCGCTGACCAGGAATTTGGCCTTGCCTTTATAGATCTTGAGCACGTTCTCTTCGTCGGCTTCCTTGATGGGGTTCATAATCAGGTCGCCAGCCTTGGTCATGCCGCCAAAGAAGATGAACGCCTCTGGCGAGCAGAATGCTGCGAAGTCGGCGCAGGCCTCGCCCAGCAGGTGTCCTGTGAACTGATAGATTTCGTTGGCCAGCTCGTCGCCCTTTCCTGCGGCAATGCTCACGTCGAGACTGGTGATCTCTTCTGGTTTCAGTTCTCGCAGCAGCGAGGGGCGTTCTGTGGTCTCTAACAGCTCGCGGGCTGTGCGTGCCACGCCCGTTGCCGAGCAGTAGCATTCCAGGCAGCCTTTGCGTCCGCATCCACATGTGCGGCCGTCGCGACGGACGATTACGTGTCCCAGCTCTCCAGCAAAGCCATCAGAGCCATAGACCATCTGCCCGTTGATGACGATGCCTGAGCCCACGCCTGTTCCCAGTGTGATCATGATGAAGTTCTTCATGCCGCGTGCCACGCCGTAGATCATCTCTCCGATGGCAGCAGCGTTGGCATCGTTGGTCAGGGCGACGGGAATCCCCAGTCGGTCAGAGAACAGCTTGGCCAGGGGTACCACGCCGTTGTGTGCCCACTCCAGGTTGGGTGCAAACTCGATGGTGCCGTTATAATAGTTTCCATTGGGTGCGCCAATGCCCATGGCCTTGATCTTGTCGATGCCGCCCACCTGCTCAATAATGACTTGCAGGGCCGTCACGCAGGCATCTACATAGTCTTCTACCTTTCCGTAGCCCTGTGTCTTAATGGCTGTGGTAGCCTTGATTTCTCCACGGCTGTCAACAATACCAAATACTGAATTGGTTCCTCCAAGGTCTAAGCCGATTACGTACGGCTTCAATGCGGTTTGCTCGTTCATGTTTCTTATGTTTTTAGTTTAACAAATCTTGCTGGTTGGCAACAGGGGATTATTGCATCGCCCGATTGCTACGCAAAGGTAAGAAATTGTTAAGAGAAAGAGGGGATGTCGTGTTGCTTTTGTCTGTTCCTTTAAGTATTTTTAACCTATGTTCAATACTTCTCTGTCTGTCTGTTCTGTGTTCTCTCAACTTTTCTTTGTATCTTTGCAGGCGAAATGGCGTTTCCTATACATATAAATATTGTAGATTTGATACTGAAGGGCATGCTCATCGGTATGATTGCGTCGGCTCCCATGGGCCCTGTGGGTGTGCTCTGTGTTCAGCGCACGCTGAACAAGGGTCGTTGGTTTGGCTTCGTGACGGGCATTGGTGCCGCATTGAGCGACATCATCTATGCCGCCATCTCTGGCTTTGGCATGTCGTTTGTCATGGACTTTGTGAATAACGACCAGAACCGTTTTTATCTTCAGATCATCGGTAGTGCCGTGCTGTTGGGGTTCGGCATATATACCTGGTGTAGCGACCCCACCAGGAACATGCATCGCTCAGGCAAGCAGAAGGGTACGCTGACCCACAATGGTGTGACGGCATTCCTCGTCACATTGAGCAATCCGCTGATAATCTTCCTGTTCCTGGGTCTTTTTGCCCAGTTTGCCTTTGTCATTCCACATCGTCCGTTTGAGATGGTGGTTGGTTTCATCAGCATTGTTGCTGGTGCTTTGTTGTGGTGGTTTGGGTTGACGTGGCTGGTCGATAAGATTCGCACCATCTTCGACGATCAGGGCATCAAGGTTATCAATCAGATTATCGGTGCTGTGGTGATTATCGTTTCCGTCATCGTGCTTTTTGGAACGGTCACCAATCTGTATCGGTTCTTTTAAAAGGGTAAAAAAGTAAAAAAGTAAAAAGGTAAAAAGGGGAAAAGATGTTTGTTGCACAGGAATTACGAAAACAGAATATAGCTGAATACCTGCTCTACATGTGGCAGGTGGAGGACATCATACGGGCCTACGACTGTTCGCTGACTCGCCTCCGCAGGGAGTATATCAATCGCTTCGACTATGCCGATGAGCAGAAGGAGGAGATGATTGACTGGTATGGCAACCTGATCACGATGATGAACCAGGAGGGCAGACGCGAGCAGGGACATCTGCAAATCAATCAGATTGTGCTTCAGGATCTCGCTGAGCTGAACAGCCAGCTGCTCAACAGCACGAAGTTTCCCTTCTATAACGCAGCGTATTACAAGGTGCTGCCGTTCATTGTTGAGCTGCGACAAAAGGCTGGTGGCCAGTCGGTTAGCGAGAACGAGATAGAGACTTGCCTGAATGCGCTCTATGGCACCATGCTCCTTCGCTTGCAGCAGAAGGAGATTACGCCGAACACGGCCCACGCCATCAAGGAGATTACCACATTCATTGGCCTGCTCTCCGACTATTATCTCAAGGACAAGACGGAGGGAATAGACTTTGGGGAAGAGTGAAGACTCCACATTCCACACTCCACATTCCACACTCCACATTCCACACTCCACATTCCACATTAAAACTGAATTATGAACCAAGAAATAGAAAGAAGACGAACATTTGCGATTATCTCGCACCCTGACGCTGGTAAGACCACGCTGACGGAGAAATTCCTGCTTTTCGGTGGACAGATACAGGTGGCCGGAGCTGTGAAGAGTAACAAAATACGCAAGACGGCAACCTCCGACTGGATGGACATCGAGAAACAGCGTGGTATCTCTGTGTCAACCTCCGTCATGGAGTTCGACTATACGCCTGAGGGCTCTGACATAGAGTATAAGGTGAACATCCTTGACACACCAGGTCACCAGGACTTTGCCGAGGATACCTATCGCACGCTCACAGCCGTTGATTCTGCCATCATCGTGGTGGACGGAGCCAAGGGTGTGGAGACGCAGACAAGGAAGCTGATGGAGGTGTGCCGCATGCGCAACACCCCTGTCATCATCTTCATCAACAAGATGGATCGCGAGGGGCGCGACCCCTTCGACCTGCTCGACGAACTGGAACAGGAACTGGAGATCAGCGTTCGTCCTTTGTCCTGGCCCATCAATCAGGGCGCGAAGTTCAAGGGTGTGTATAACATTTATGAGCAGAAGCTTGACCTCTTCACTCCCGATAAGCAGCGTGTGACGGAGAAGGTTGAAGTGGATATCGACAGCGAGGAACTCGACAAGCGGGTAGGGGAGCAGGATGCTCAGAAGCTGCGTGAAGATCTGGAACTCGTCGAT
>JAFSWU010000001.1 GCA_017444365.1 Prevotella sp. | reverse complement strand
GAGTCACAAAAACGGCTGGTGGCTCGTCATCGGGCGTTCTTTGATGCAAATTATAGCAGAACAAGGAGATTAGTACGGTCTCTTATCCGGACTCGGCTTTGCCGCTTGCCAGAGCAAGAACCCAAAAATCCTCAATCTCCCAAACTGCCTTTATACAAAGAAATCCTGCAATTTCTTCCAAAGTTACGAAAAGTCGAGAGCAGTACAAAATAAATTCATTTATTTTTAATGCCGAGACGGAGTAACTTATCTAAAGTTACGAAAAGTCGAGCGCAGGACAAAAAGAACTCGTTCTTTTTTCATGCCGAGACGTAGTAAGTTCGCTATTTTAACAGCAATGTTACGAAAAAACTTGTAAAGAACAACGAATTTGGGAAGATTAACGCTATTCGGCCTAAAATAAAGGCAATCAAGGGAAAAACGAGGAATTACAAATCCCCCCTCCAATCAAGTTTGTTCTCCTTGCACATGATTGGAAATGAATTTTCTTGACAATGACCCTCACGAGAATCGCATATTTGAAAATAAATTTTCTATAGGCCGAAAAATCGCGAAAATTTGAGCTTTTAGCAAACCGTTGATTGTCAGACGCTTAGCTTTTAAGGGTCTGTTTGATAAAATGTGGAGATGCCAGTTTTGGAGTATAACTCTTAGTGTTACACCTCACAACTCAATGTTCCGACCCTCTCAACTCAATGTAACGAGGGGCTCAAAACACTGTAATGAGGGTGTAAAAGCATAGATATGGGGGTGTTGGAGCACTGTTTCGAGGTCATGAAGGCATAAAAACGGCTGCACAAAAATGGGAATTTGTGCAGATCTCCGTTCTAGAATGCGATTTTTAGTTGACACGTTTTTCGACCAAAAATCTTGACAAAGCAATCGAGGTTAGAAGTGCTCGGACATGTCAAAGCTTCCACTTAGAAGTCAATGCCTTGACGGGACAGGCTTTTGTACAGCTCTGGCACAAGATACACTCCGTTGCATTCTTGCGATGGCGGGAGTCATTGCATACCTCTACATCCATTGGGCACACCTTCAGGCATTTACCACACTGGATGCACTTGCTCTCGTCGCACCTGATACGCAGCCGCGAGAAATAGCTCATGGGCTTCAGGAACACCGTGATTGGACAGATGTACTTACAGAAAGCTCGATTGTCCTTGAAGAAGAAAGCAAGTGTGATACCCACGAGATAATAGAACACATTACCAGCCAGAAACAGTTTGAACATGGTGGTGTGGTCGGCTTTGCCCATCAAAAACAGCACCACAACGAGAGCCAAGGAGAGGGCAAACATGATGTATCTGATGTATCCCAGTCTGCGCCGCCCGCTTCGGGGTGTTTGATAAGGCAGCAAGTCGAGAATCATGGCCGTCCAACAGGCATATCCACACCATCCCCTCCCAAAGAACAGGGGACCAAGGATTTTGGCAATGAAATAGTGGAGCGTGGCACCACCGAATATACCGGATGCCACATAAAACCAAAATCCCTCCATCTGCATGTTCTCCCTACAGATCAAACCGAGGAACACCAACATATAAGAACCAACCAAGAACTGGGTCAATTCCCTGCCATACTTCCACCCTGCCGCAATCAAAGCGACTCCCACACCAATGGAGATACCGATATAGGAGAAGTTCAGAAGGAAGAACAAATTGCCCGTTGACTGCCAAAGCCACACGGCAATGACCTCGAACACCAGGAACAAGATCATAGCGGTACGGTATTTACTCATTGTCTCAAAGGAATTTTATTTCACTTACATTTACCTTCCACGAATCCATCCATGATGGCGGTTGGTGCTCCTTTGCTATCGAAAGCCCCCAACTTGTATCCGCCAGGCAGACACTGTGGCTCCCAATAGAACACGCCACGACAACGGCCGTTGGTCTCGTTGCGGGCTTCACGGACGACGCGAGTCAACTGGCGCCGACCTTCCTCCATGATTTCAGGATGCTGCTCGTTCACCTCAAAGCCCGTCTCCACAATCATGACGTCGCAACCGTACTTCTCGCTCACATAGCGGATGTTCTTGATGCAGTCGGTGATGATGTCGTCAGCCTTCAGCTCGGGGTGTCCTTCCATGGCCCAGTAGGGATAGAGCGACATACCCACCATGTCGAACTTGCCACCATACTTTAATATAGTATCGAGGTTGTGATCGTAGATGTCCTGTCTGTGCCCACGGTCTAAATGGACGATGACGATGGCTTCAGGAAAGACCTCCTTCACGGCATCATAGCCGGCACGGATGAATCCGGCATATTGCTGCGGATTCTTCTCGATATGTCCCATATCCCATAGCAGGCCATTGGTGGTCTCGTTGCCCACCTGCACCCAACGCGGGGTGATGGCGTTCTCCTTCAGCAGCGACAACACATCAATGGTGTGGTTGCGAAGGTCCTGCTTCATCTCTTCAAAGGAATGGCCGACCCACGCCTTGGGGATGGGCTGCTTTCCTGGGTCAGCCCACGAGTCGCTATAGTGAAAGTCAACCATCAGCTCCATGTCCAGGGCCTTCACCCGCTTGGCCATCGCCAGCAGCTCGTTCTTGTCGCACGAACCACCGTGAGGGTTCACCCAAACACGCATGCGAATAGCCGACATCTGGTAGTCGTTCTTCAACAATTCCAAACACTCTCGCTCATTCCCCTTAACATCATGGAAAACCTGTCCTCTACGTTCCTGACCTTGAAGGAACCCCACGTCGGCACCTTTCACGAAGTCCTTTTCATTCAACTGTGCAAACGACAGCATGGTCTGAAGGAAAAGACATACCGTCAAAATCATTCTTGTTTTCATTGTATAGTTCGTTTTTGTGATGAATACCTAAAACCGGATGAGCGAGGAGCCAGTGGTTGAACGGGAAGAGGTGTTGACCTGAACGGCATAGACGCCCTGCCCTACTCCGGCAAGCTCAACCTCGTACTGGGTCTGTCCGCCCGTCAGGTGCTGTTCGGCAACACAGGCTCCGCCTACGGAATAGACCCTGACGCTGATGGTGCCCGTAGGAGCCTCATCGAAATGGAGGCGCAGGCGACCTTCACCGATGGGCACGATGCGCAAACGCTCAGGCTGATGCTGGGAGATGCCCTCCACGGAAGAAATCTGCAGAATGTCTAGCAGGCCGCGATAGACGTCCACCTCACCATAGCCATAGAGATTATTGGGATAGGTCAGCGCAGGATCATAATGGCGACATGTGCGGCTGAAGATGCCCTTCACATCCTCGGGGGTGAGCTGCGGATTGGCTTGCAGCCACAGGGCGACAGCACCGCCCAGGACGGGCGACGACATGGAGGTGCCCGCATTGCTGTTCCAGGCATACGTGCGGCCGTTCCACTCGAAGTGTTCCACATCACTACTGATATCAGAGGCATCGGGCTTGTTCTCGAGATAGAAGCTGCTGTAGGAGGAGATGATATTCGTGCCGGGTGCCATCACGTCGGGCTTGATGCGATTGTCGAAGGTGGGGCCAACGGAGGAGTAGTTGCCGCGCTGTCCGTTGGTGCCCTGGTCATAGACACGCGTCTCACCCTTATAGTTGATGAAGGAGGTGCGATAGGAGGTTGCTCCTACGCAGATGACCGAGGGTGCGCTGGAGGGGGAGTTGATGCTGTGGGAGCATTCGGCTGCGTTGAGCTGCGGATTGTGATTGTCGGAGCGGAAATAGCCCGCCGTCTTGTAGAAGCTGACATCGGCATCGCCCAGCACTTCAATGGAGACGGGGCGATCCAGGCCCATACGAAGGAACGCCCACACGACGAAGTCGAAGACGGTCTCCTCGGGGTTGTAGCACGAGGGATAGGCATCGACATAGAAGACATAGGGGACACCGCCCACCAGCATGGTATCGACATAGCTGCTGTCGGGGGCCGCCAGCACGCGTTCCGTAGGAATCAGGAAGGTGTCGGGGTGTTCCGAATACACTACCGTGCGGATGGTGAACGGGTCTTTCGACTTCATCAGGCCGCCCACATGGTCGGAATAGCTGAACAGGAAGCCTCCCATGGAGTCCACTTCTGAAGGTTTATGGAAATAGGACGGGATGTGTCCGCCGTTGCCTGCCGAGGAGACGATGATGCGCCCTGGCCCCACGAGGCTGTCGAGCATGGCATAATAGAGCGGGTCGTAGCCGTAGAAGTCCTGCATGCTGCCCTCGCTGAAGGAGATGACACAGGGCTTGCCTACCGACTCGGCATAGTCGAAGATGTACTTGAAGCCGAGGGCATCGGTCGCGTACGTGTACTTATATTGTATGTCCTCAGGAACGAGTTCCACGTTGTTCGAAACGGCATTGGCAACTAAGCAGAGGTCGCTCTCGAAGGCCATTCCGCGATAGGGGCTCGTAAAGCCACTGCCGGCGGCTGTGCCAGCGGTGTGGGTGCCGTGGGTGTGAATCTTTCCGTCGAAGGAATGCTGGATGCCCAAGAGTTCCTCGGTGGTGGTATAGTCGCGCCCCACGTAGAGGGTACTCTCAAGCGTATCGGGCGAAAGCTGGTCCCACAGGCAGCGAATGCGGTAGTCGGTGCCCGTGGAGTCATAGAAATTGGGGTGTGTCAGGTCGAATCCGATGTCCATGATGCCCATCACCACCCCCTTGCCCGTATAGGCCTGGGGCAACGACTGTCCGGCATAAGCAGGCAGGGCGTTGAGATGAAGCCCCGTGGAGTCCATCGTGAGCTGGTTGCCCCGCTCGGCTTCGATACGGCACACACGCGGGTCGGCAGCCAGCTCGTTGAGCCTGTCAGAAGGAATGTTCGCAATGGAGATATCACCCACACCGGCTAACAGACGGCAACCATGAGAAGCCAGCACCTCGCGGGCATCGCCCTTGGTCTGCACAAAGGCACAGATGTCGAAAGAGGAATCCCGATGGCGGGCAGCAGGCATACGGTGCTTGGCATCGGAGACATGTGAGAACTGGCGCAACATGGGCGAGAGCTTCCGCAGGTTGCTACGCTGGGCACTCGCCGGAATGCAGAATGCCAAAACCATGAGAAATATGAAGAGTTGTTTCATTGGCTTACTTCCTATAATATAATATGTACGCCTGCAAAGATACGAAAAGTCGAGGGCAATGGAAAGAAAAACAAAAGAATTATGATGTATTTTTGAACAAGAGCATACAAAAAAACTGCAGAGCATCAACCAATGACACTCTGCAGCAAAACCTAAAACTATGAAATACCTTTAATTTTTCCTTATTTCCTATTCTTTCTCAATTCTTTATTTCTCACTGACAAGCTTGTTCAGACCACGGTTGTTGAAAGTAAGATTCAGCAGGGTCTGGTACTTGTGGTACTGTTTCTCGTCGAGTACATACTGCATGTAGGTCAAATCCTTCTTCATAGCACTCTGTACCATTTCTGCCTTCTCATCTCTCGAAGAAGCTGTAGCGGCATTCATCATCTCTGCGCAGAATGTCTGGTGAATATCTTCTACTGCTTCCATCTGGTCGAGATTCAGACCCAGACACACAGCCAGTCTCTTATAATTCAAGCTCATGTCATAAGTCTTGACTTCGTTCAACTCGTTTGCATTCTCATTCTCGGCATATGCAAAAGTCATACTCAGCATAGCAACGATAGTTAAAACAATCTTTTTCATAATCATGTTTCCTTTCTCTAAACTTTTCCCAACGTTTTCATGCGAACAATCTGACGATGGGCATCAGAACCTCACGGCCCTTTCTCGTTTAACTTTTTTGTTATCCTTTTGTCTTTTTGACGGTGCAAAGGTAAGACGTTTTTTGACACCAAACAAGCAAAATCGAAAATTGTTTGCGTTAACAGCGACTTTCTTGACCTATGTCAAAATGCCCTCAAAGTACTATAAACACGCTATTTTATATTAAATATGTACCCGTTTTATTTATTATTCGGGAATTTTAGTTACCTTTGCACCAAACATTCAGAAAAACGACAGATATGAGTAGTATAGAACACAAGTACATAGCCGTAGCCTACGAGCTGTACGCCAGCGATGAAGAAGGAAGACACCTCGTCGAGAAGGCCCCTTCAGAGAAACCATTCAACTTCATCAGCGGCTTCGGACTGACACTGGAAGACTTTGAGAAAGAAGTGGCAGCTCTGGAGAGCGAACAAGAGTTTGACTTCACGCTGGCACCCAGTCAGGCCTACGGCGAATATTTTGAAGACCGCGTCATCAGCTTAGGACGGGAAGAATTTGAGGTGAACGGCAGGTTCGACCACGAGCACATCAAGAAAGGAACTGTCATCCCCCTTCAGAACGAAGAAGGACAACGCTTCATGGGAGTGGTTCTGGAAATCAACGAGAAAGACGTGGTCATTGACCTGAACCACCCGCTGGCAGGCAAAAGCCTGAATTTCAAGGGGAAAGTGGTGGAAAGCCGCCCTGCACAGGAGCACGAGATCACCCAAGTCATCCAGCAGCTCAGCGGCGGATGCGGAGGTTGCGGAGGATGCGGTGGCGATGGTTGCGATGGCAGCGGTTGCGGTGGCGATGACTGTGGAGGTTGCGGAGGTAACGGCTGCGACGGAGATAACTGCGAAAGTGGCTGCGGAGGCTGTGGCTGCGGCGGGCAACAATAACAAAAATTTCTTCCCAACACAACCATGAGCAATACTTTTGGCAGGATTTTCACGCTGACGACGTTTGGCGAAAGCCACGGGGAAGCGGTGGGCGGCGTGGTAGATGGCATGCCCGCAGGCATCAAGATTGACACGGACTTCATACAGCAAGAGCTGAACAGACGAAGACCCGGACAAAGCCGTATCACCACAGGACGCTGCGAGCCCGACCAGGTGGAACTGCTCAGCGGCGTGTTTGAGGGACTTTCAACGGGATGCCCCATCGGATTCATCGTCAGAAACACCAACCAGCATTCGCAGGACTACGAGAACATGCGCTGCCTGTTCCGCCCCTCGCATGCCGACTACACCTACTTCAGCAAGTACGAAGTGCGCGACCACAGGGGAGGAGGACGCTCGTCAGCCCGCATCACCATCAGCCGCGTTGTGGCGGGTGCCCTGGCAAAGCTGGTTCTCCAACAGGTGGGAATCAGCGTGAAAGCCTTCACCTCGCAAGTGGGCGACATCGCCCTGAACCGCAACTTCTACTGCTACGACCTGGAGAAGGCCGAGGAAAATGCCGTGCGCTGTCCCGACCCAGAGACAGCAGAACGGATGGAAGAACTCATCGCCAGTGTGAAAGCAGAGGGCGACACCATCGGCGGCATCGTCACCTGCGTCATTCAGGGATGCCCGGCAGGACTTGGCGAACCCGAGTTCGGCAAACTACATGCCCAGTTGGGAAGTGCCATGCTGAGCATCAACGCCGCAAAAGGATTTGAATATGGCGATGGATTCGACTGCATACACACCAAAGGAAGCCGCCAAAACGATGTCTTCACATCAAAAAACGGCAGCATTTCAACCACCACCAACCACTCCGGAGGCATTCAGGGAGGCATCAGCAACGGCGAGGACATTTATTTCAGAGTAGCGTTCAAACCTGTTGCAACCATCCTGCAAGACCAGGAAACGGTGGACAAGGACGGACAACCGACCACCTTCAAGGCACGAGGCAGGCACGATCCCTGCGTATTACCACGAGCCGTACCTATCGTCGAGGCAATGGCAGCAATGGTTGTTCTGGACAACTTTCTGCTCAACAAATGCGTAAAAATTTGATATTTATGCGGAAAATTCAAAAAAATATCGTGTTAAACGATGAAGTTTAAAAATAATTTTGTATTTTTGCAATCTACGAATGCATGAGTTGTGAAATTCAGCATTCTGTATAGTTAAGTCTAGTTTAGTTTTTGTGTTGGTTGAGGGCTGGCAATTGCCAGCCCTCTCATTTTCACTTGAGGCAACCGATGACCTCCTGTACAGAGGTACACCCATGGGAGTCGAGCCATTCATTGATACCGTCGCGAACTTTCAGCGTTACGGCCGGATCCAGGAAGTTGGCCGTGCCAATCTGGATGGCTGTGGCTCCTGCCATGAGGAACTCTATGGCATCTTTGGCATTGCAAATGCCGCCCAATCCAATCACGGGGATACGAACCGCATGAGCAACCTGCCACACCATGCGCAACGCCACCGGCTTCACAGCAGGTCCGCTCAGGCCTCCCGTTCCAATGCTCAACACAGGGCGGCGACGCTCTATATCAATGGCCATACCCATCAACGTGTTGATAAGCGATACAGAATCGGCACCTTCTGCCTCACACGCACAGGCTATATCGGCAATGTTGGTGACATTGGGCGAAAGCTTGACAATGAGCGTCTTGTGATAACAGGCACGCACAGCCTTCACAACCGAGGCTGCCCCTTCGCAGGTGGTTCCGAAAGCCATACCACCCTGCCTCACATTGGGGCAGGAGATGTTCAGCTCGATTGCCGGAATATGCTCCAAAGCATCTATGCGAGCAGCACACGCCGCATAGTCCTCGGGCGAGGAACCACTCACATTCACAATCATGTTCGTATCAATATCCTTGATTTGAGGATAGATCTTCGAGCAGAAATAGTCAACACCCTTGTTCTGCAAACCCACGCAATTCAGCATTCCCTGGGCTGTTTCGGCCATGCGGGGATAGTCGTTGCCCTCACGCGCGTGTAGCGTCGTACCTTTTACTATAATGCCGCCAAGTTCCTCCAACGGGACAAAGTCGGCAAACTCCAAACCGTAACCGAATGTGCCCGAAGCCGTCATCACGGGATTTTTCAGTTCGAGCTCCTTGATTTTCACCTTCAGACTTGCCATAACAGTTTCTTCATATTAAACACGGGTCCTTCCTTACACACACAGACATTGCCCTCAATGGTTTTCTCCACACAGCACAGACAGGCGCCAACGCCACATGCCATCATGTTCTCAAGCGACACCTCGCACTCGGTCTTCACATGCATCGCATAGCGCACAACAGCCTGCATCATCGGCTTGGGACCGCATACGGAAATCATGTCAAACCGCTCTTGTTGCAGAATGGAATGCTGGGTGACAAAGCCTTTCTCGCCCATAGAGCCGTCTTCGGTAGTCACAAACACACGCCCATAAGCCTTGAACGCCTCTAACTGCAGGACATCGCCTGCTGTGCGGGCACCAAGCAGGAACGTCACATCCCCACCAAGACGCTGAATCTCACGACCGAGATAGAGCAACGGGGCAATGCCGACACCACCCCCGACAAGCAGAAAACGTTCTCCACATTGCTTGGGCAGACTGAATCCGCGACCCAAGGGCAATACACAATTCAACACATCACCCTCATGCAACTGCGCCAAGCTGCGCGAACCTTCTCCAACGATGGCAACAAGCAGCCAAAGCTCATTGCGTTCTTGATCAACAAAATGAATGGATATAGGACGACGCAGGAAGGTTGTCGGCGAACCATCAACACGCACTTCAACAAACTGACCAGGCTGCATAGCCGGCAAAGACTTGCTGTCAGTCAGCTTGATAAGCACGTATTTGTTGTTCAGACGAATAACCGAAGCCACCCGAAGGTCAATACAGTACTTCTTCATTCTTACACATATATAAATTTAAATACTGTGCAAAGATACGAAAAGTCGAGAGCAGAACAAAAAGAACTCGTTCTTTTTTTATGCAGAGACGGAGTATCTTCGCGAATCATTCGCAAAGATACGAAAAGTCTAGAGCAGAACAAAAAGAACTCGTTCTTTTTTTAATATAGGGACATTATTTCTTCGGAACAAACGACTCCCACGTTTGGTCATCATAGAATATTCTGATTTCAGTTATAGAACGCTTCGGTTTGTCAACATATTTCATGATGATTTTATCTGACTTATTAGGTGTATTTGAAACACCCTGATTTTTACCTGCCGACTGTGGCTCAGAAAATGGGGCAGAAGTGGGAGCATCAAAATCAAGCAATGGCTCTGATGACACGGAAGCAGCATCCTGAGAAATATCAGAATCTTCAGCTGACTGATCGAGATACATCGGGCCACGCCCAAAAAGCAACCAGTCTGTGGAAACTGCCGGAATCTTACTTTTGATGGCTTCGACGATATCTAAGGTTGGGCGAGTGCGCTCATTGAAGATGCTACTGAGCGTTGCTGGTGATTTACCGATCAACTGAGCAAATGTATTTTGAGCCATGTGTTGACTCTCCATAATCTTCCTAATTCTGTCCTTCATAAGTTGATAACAACGATTTTTTGAGTAAATTGTCAATCTTGCTTTGACTTTACAAAGGTAAAACAAAAATCTGAACTACACAACATTTTTAAATAATATTTTAGCGTTTAGGATTCAGATTTATGTTTTTATATTTGTAAACTTAAAGCGACTAAACGAACTGTAATTTGGTTTTGATTTATAAATCCAAATTCACCATCCAAAAGTACAGCAAATCTTTTATTCACTCAAAAACAACCAAATGACTGGGTTTTACGTTCTTAAAACTCTGCAAACCGAGCGATAAAGGGCGTTTATCGGAAGTTGCAAACAAAAACACTTATAATCTATTGGATAATTTCTTAAAGAATCCAAATAAACTACTGAGTTTCAAGTATTTACGATTTAAGAATTGTGTTGTATAAATATTCAAGCACGTATTCAAACCGCAATATTTCTGTTTGTAAATGTTGATTTTAAAGAACGAAAGTTTTCTCTATTTACAAATTTTGTGATTTTAATATTTAAACACGCATGAGTACTTTACAAAGATAAATCTCGCATTTTAGGATTTTGAATACAAATGAAAGTTAATACAAAATTCGTTTCCAAGCAAAAATTGGAAGAATGCCCACCATTTTAATATTTTCGAACAAGGGTGGAAGCGGTTCAAAATACGCGAGTATTTTGGGGGGTAAAAAGGGCAAGAACCTTTTGTACATCGGGGTTTACACCCCAAAAAAGCTGTTCAGAAAAATGGAGCATCTAGAAAAAACAACCCCAAAAACGACTGTTTTTTAGTGCAAAATGAAAAAAATCAGCTCCTTCATCAGGTCTCCGGCACCCGTATTTGGATTGTCAAGACCCTTACTTTTGGCATCAATTTCTCTAATTTTGGAAATTATCTGGAGCGTTTTTCTTGCCGAGTAATTTCTCAAGCCCGTCATATAGTCTTTGGCAAACCATCCAGAACGCAGATCAAGATACTCTGCAACGGCAGAATCAGAAGATTTATTTGGGGCGTAATGAGCAATCATCAGATTTTGAAAATAATTAAAAAGCAACGGGAGAAAAGCATAGATAGATCCGGCCTTTGGATTTTTGTCAAAATATTTGATAATCTGATTTGCCTTGAAAACATTGCGATTGACAATGGCATCACGCAATTCAAAACCATTGAACTCCTTGCTGACGCCAATCTCCCGTTCCACCACCTCGGGGGTCACCTCTCTCCTATCCTCAGGAAGCGAAATCAACACCTTGTCCAGTTCAGAGGTCAGACGGTTGAGATCGGCACCAATGTGTTCAGCAATCATCAACGCAGATTTATGGTCGATGGTTGCCTTTTGAAGTTTCAGATAGCCCTCAATGAAACCAGGAAGTTCCTGTTCGCGCTTTTTCTTGCTTTCAAAGACAACGCCTCCCTTTGCTTCCACATGCTTCAAAAGATTGGAAACCGCCTTTTTCCGACGGTCAAGGTTTCCGTTTTTATGGCAAATGACAAGAATTGTAGAAGCTACCGAATTTTTCTCGGCATATTTCTCAAATGGTTCCCATGCCTTCAGGTTCTGCGCCTCCTTCACGATGATAACCTGATATTCGGCCATCATCGGATAGCGACGCGCCATGTCAACCACCTGCGCGGAAGAAACGTCTGCCCCAAAACAGACCGTCTGGTTGAAAGCCTGCTCCTCGGGCTGCAACGCATGCTCTGCAATATAGTCCGATATCTTATCAATAAAATATGGCTCCTCACCCATTAATATATAAATAGGTGAAAACTTACGAGCCTTCAGGTCGCGCATAATAGCGTCAAAGGAAACGCCTACATTTTCTTTTGCCATAATCAGTATCGTCTGAGAAATATCTCTGTAATACCCAAATGCAAAGATAGATAATTCCCTTCAATCTTCCAAAAAAAAGTAGAAGATAGTGTTTTATTTTTGCCTAATCAAAAAAATATCGTATCTTTGTGCCATGACCAACGACCTCAAGCTGAACCTTCCGTCGTATGACGTGCGCCTTGCCGGTACAAGGGAGCGCCCGACCATCTTCGACATGCTGCGCCGCCGCTATGTGGCGTTGACACCCGAGGAGTGGGTACGCCAGCATTTCGTTCACTTTCTCGTTGACGTGAAAGGCTATCCCGCCACGCTTCTCGCCAACGAAGTGAGACTACAAATCGGCGGCAAGCTGTTGCGTGCCGACAGCGTCCTCTACGACAACAGGCTGCGCCCGCGGATGATCATCGAGTACAAAGCACCCCAAATAGTGCTGACGCAACGGGTGTTTGACCAGATTATGGTCTATAACATGCTGCTGCATGTTGATTACCTCATTGTCAGCAACGGACTGGAACACTACTGCTGCCGCATGGACTATGAACACGAGCGCTACGAATTCCTTCAGGGAATACCCAATTACGAGGAGCTGTGAGGGCAAGGCCTCATAAAACCCATAAGTCCCTTATGACCAATAAAATCTATAAGACCTATAACTTAACAACGAACAATATGAAAAGAATTCTGTTACTAACCGCATTGATGATGATGACGCTGGGCTGTTTTGCCAACGATGAGAGCAAACAGCAACGCCTGTTCGAGACCGTCAACGGTCAAGTCCCCTACCGCATTCCCGCCATTGCCAAAGCCAAGGACGGCACACTCATTGCTGTTGCCGACTACAGATATTGTGGCGGCGACATCGGCTATGGTGCCGTGGATTTGCACTATCGCCTGTCGAAAGACAACGGACAGACCTGGGGCGAGGAGCTGACACTGGCCGATGGAACGGGCGTAGAGGACAACGGAACTGTTAACTGGGACTATGCCTTTGGCGACTGCGCCCTTGCGGCCAACCGCACCAGCAATGAGATGGTGGTGCTCTGCGTCTGTGGAAAGACCGTCTATAGCCGTGCCACGCGACAGAACCCCAACCGTGTGGCCATCTTCCGCAGCCACGACGGTGGAAAGACGTGGGACAAGGGTCGTGAGCTCACCGACCAAATCTACACCCTTTTCGACGGCAGGAAAGAAGGGCCGCTGAACAGTCTCTTTGTCGGCTCAGGCAAGCTCTTTCAGAGCCGCTATGTGAAAGTGGGACGCTACTACCGCCTCTATGCGGCCCTCTGCACGCTGTCGGGCAACTTCGTCATCTATAGCGATGACTTCGGCGACAACTGGAAAGTACTGGGCGACCCGAACCTCTCGCCTGCCCGCGACGGTGACGAGCCGAAATGCGAAGAACTGCCCGACGGAAGCGTCATTCTGAGCTCGCGCTACAATGGCAGACTCTACAACATCTTCACTTTCACAGACATCCAACAAGCAAAGGGCTTCTGGGACAAACGAGCCGCTGCAGCAGACATGGGCGACGTGAAGAACGCCTGCAACGGCGAGATCATGCTCGTTCCTGCTCTGCGCAAAGCTGATAAAAAGCGCGTATGGCTTGCCCTGCAAAGCATTCCCTTTGGTGCCGGACGCGCCAACGTGGGGTTCTTCTTCCACGAGCTCACAGCCAACCACGAGTCGGCAGCCGCGTTTGCCGCCAACTGGACGAAAGGCCTACAGGTGAGCACCCTGGAATCCGCCTACTCCACCTTTATCCTTCAGGCCGACGGCCGTTTCGGCTTCCTTTGGGAAGAGGGACCGACATGGTATAACATCGACTACCGTCCGCTCTCCTTAGAGGAGATTACCAACGGCCAATACACGCTCGACAAGAAGCTTGCAAAAAAGCTCTGAGGAAAACTCTATCGTCTGTCAGGGGCACAATAAAAAAGAAGGCTATTGAGAAGTTCGTTATGAACCATCTCAACAGCCTTTTCTTTATTTAACATGAACGTTTTTACAGCCCACGAGCCTTGTAGATAGTTTCCTTGGCGTTGTTAATCTCCTGGAACTTCTTCTCGGCAGCCCGCTTCACGTCTTCACCCAGCGTAGCCACACGGTCGGGATGGTGCTTCAGCGCCATCTTCCTGTAGGCCGCTTTCACCTCCTCGTCTGTCGCACTGCTCGAAATGCCCAGTACCTTATAAGCGGCCTCAAGGTCGGTAGCACCGCTACGCAGGTTGAGCATGGAGTCCACGTCCTGTGCCGAGAGCCCCATGTTGACGGCCACCTCACGCAGAGCCTGAACCTCCATCGGATGAACGCTGCCGTCGGCCTGCGCTATCATCACGAGGAAGTTGAGCAACTGCAGGCGCTGGCTGTAGTCCATGTTCTGCGCCATCTGCTGGCAGGCAGAGCGGATGGTCATCCTATATTGCGCGTCGCCCGTCTGCTTCTGGTGCTCAAAAAGCCTTCTCAGAATGACATCCCCCTCTTCAACGGCATTCTCGCCGAAGTTCTGGCGCAGGAAGTTGCGTACAACCTCCATCTCCGAGTGCATCACCTTGCCATCGGCACGGATGATATACGCTGCCAGGACAAGCAGGGAGAAGCGGAACGAGTTTCGCTGTCCCTCGTAAGCCTGCTGACGGCTGTAGGACTGTTGTCCTTCCTGCTGCTGTCGGAATCCTTCGAAAGTTCCCGTATAGTTATTCTCGGACGTGTTGACCGCGTCCATTCCCTTTTCGAACAGAGCTCCTAAGGCATAACCGGCCAAGGCTCCCAGCGGACCGCCCGAGATGAAGCCGAGAAAGCCCCCAATCCATTTTGCTGCTGCCATAGTCTCTTTCCTTTTGTTTGACCTTTAAGCCTCAACCTCCGGAGTCTCTTCAGCCTTCTTGGTGGTCTTGCGAATAGCGCGCTTGCGCTTGGGCTTCTCCTCTACGGCCACAGCCTCGTTCTTGACGCCGGCAAGTTCCGGATCAATCATGATGCGACCACAATACTCACAGACGATGATTTTCTTGTGAATCTTAATGTCAAGCTGTCGCTGTGGCGGAATCTTGTTGAAGCAACCACCACAGGCATCACGCTGCACATAGACGATGCCCAGACCATTGCGTGCGCTCTTGCGGATGCGCTTGAAGCTGCTCAGCAGGCGCGACTCGATCTTCAGTTCCAGCTCTGCAGCTTTCTCCTTCAGTCGCTCTTCCTCTTCCTTGGTCTCCTGCATAATCTCGTTCAGCTCGCTCTTCTTCTCTTTCAAGGCAATCTCGCGCTCTTCCTTCTGTGCCATTGCATGGTTCAGGTCGTTCTTGCGCTCCTCGATGTGGATGAGAGCCTCCTTGATTTTCTTGTTGCACAGCTCAATCTCCAGACTCTGGTACTCGATTTCCTTGGTCAGCGTGTCGTATTCGCGATTGTTCTTCACCTCGTCCAGCTGTCTCTGATAGCGATCCACGCTTGCCTGTGCATCGGCAATCTCGCCACGCTTCATCTTCACGGCCGTCTCAAAGTCTTCAATCTCATTCTGGATCTTCTCGACACGTGTGTTCAGACCTGCAATCTCGTCCTCAAGGTCCTGAACCTCAAGAGGGAGCTCGCCACGCAGGGCACGCTTCTCGTCAATGCCCGAAAGGGTTGTCTGAAGCTGGTATAGGGTTTTCAGCTTCTCTTCTACTGATAAATCTGTAGGATCTTTCTTTGCCATAATTCTCTATCTTTATAATGAATACTTAAATTTTGTATTTGCTCTACTTCTTGGGAGTTTGGGAGTTTGGGAGTTTTTATTAGTGCATAGTGCATCGTTTTGACATTCCTCACTCCTCTCTCCTCTCTCCTCTCTCCTCTTTTATATATAGATGATCGGATTGGTATTGGTCTCCACGATGGCAGTCCGCACGTCAGGACATTCCTTCGCCAGCAGTTGCTGCAACAGCTCGCACGTGTATTGTTCACTCTGATAGTGGCCGATGACACAGATTTGCACCTCCTGCTCATGGCCGAAGAACTCGTGGTATCCCATTTCGCCGGTGACGAATGCGTCGGCCCCAGCAGCAATGGCAGAGCGCAACAGGAACGAGCCTGCACCGCCACACAATGCCACACGTCGGATCTTGCGGCTGAGCAACTGGTTGGCCTGCAAGCACTTCACTCCAAACTCCCGCTTGAGCTGCTGAATGAAGTCCACAGCCGTCAGCTCTGCCGGCAGCTCTCCTACTACCCCAGAGCCATACGAATAGGTTCCGTCAGCATTCTCGTAGGTTTGCTTGTCGCCAAGAATCTCCACATGGCTGAGATTCAGATGCTCGGCAATCTTATAGTTCACTCCTCCCTCGGCATTGTCCAGATTGGTATGCATGGCAACAATGGCTATCCCCTTGCGGATAGCCCGGTAAACCGTGCGTTGCACATAGTCACGATTGGAGACACACGCCAGTCTCCGGAAAATCAACGGGTGGTGAGCCACAATCAGGTTACAGCCCTTTCTTTCAGCCTCGTCCACAACCATTTCGGTTACGTCAAGACACAATAATGCCCCTGAAACCTCCGCCTCTGTCAATCCAACTTTCAGGCCGGCATTATCATAGTCTTCCTGTAAGGGCAGAGACGCGAAACGTTCAAGGGCACGCAGCACTTCTTGTATTTTCACGCTCTTACGTCGTATTAAGATGATGGCAAGTCAGTTCGTCCAACTTGTTTTAGGGTGCAAAGTTACGAAAAAAATCACAAGCAACGCAGATTGCGCCTCAGTGTTTAACGTTTTTTTAGAGTGTTTATTTCCGGACGATTACGTTTCCGTTTGCCTGATGAGTAGCCAAAATCAAGACCTCGGCTATCTGAACGTGGGCTGGAGCATTGGCGGCATAGACAGCCATATCAGCAATATCATCACCCGTCAGAGGTTTGATACCTTTGTAAACATTAGCGGCCCTGTCACTGTCGCCATGAAATCTGATGTTGCTGAAGTTTGTCTCTACCAGCCCTGGCTTCAGATTGGTGACGCGGATAGCCGTATTGGCCACATCGATGCGAAGCCCATCTGAAAGGGCCTTCACAGCAGCCTTTGTCGCGCAATAAACATTGCCACCGGCATAGGCAGCATCTCCAGCCACCGACCCCACATTGATAACGTGGCCACGATTGCGCTCTACCATACCAGGGACGATGAGGCGCGTCATGGTGAGCAGTCCTTTGATGTTTGTGTCAATCATCGTTTCCCAATCTTCCGGATTACCCTCATATTCTGGTTCCAGTCCGAGAGCCAGTCCTGCATTGTTGACCAGCACATCAATGTTACTCCATTCTGCTGGAAGATGATGGATACATCTCGCTGCTCTCTCCTGGTCTCTCACATCGAATGCCAGGGTAAGCACTTTTGTTCCTTTCTCAGTCAGTTCGTTACTGATATCAGCCAACCGCAGTTCGTTTCTGCCTGTCAGTATCAACCTGTCTCCGTTCTCAGCAAACTTTCTGGCACATGCCAGTCCTATGCCACTTGTAGCTCCTGTAATTAAAACAATCCTATTCATTGCCTTCTTCAATTTATTGACATTTTATTTAAGTTTCTGGCTTGCTATCAATGATTACCAACCTGATATTTGATACAGTTACTTATTCGTAGTGTCTTATCCTTACATCTATCCCTTCTGCCTTTAGCAACTCGGGGATGCCGCTGACGTTGGTTTCTCCGTAATGATAGGGGAACAGCACCCTGGGTTTCACCATCTTGGCGGCCTTTACTAACTGTTCTGGAGTCATCGTGAACGGCTGGTTGCAGGGCATGAAGGCAATGTCGATGTCCTTGATGGCAGCCATCTCTGGAATATCCTCTGTGTCTCCTGCGATATAGATTCTCAATCCATCGATGGTCAGGATATAACCATTGTCCCTACCCTTGGGGTGGAATTTCTGATTCGCCTCAGTGGTATTATAGGCTGGTACGGCTTCAACCTTGATGTCATTGAACGTTGAACATTGACCGTTGACCATTATTTCACCATAGCCCAGCATGTCGCCACAGCGCTTATTGGTAATCAACTGTGTGCCGTCTTTCGTCAGCTGCTTGATGGCCTCCTTGTCGAAGTGGTCCATGTGCTCATGGGTCACGAAGATATAGTCTGCCTTGGGCATCTTGCCGTAATCGACCATCCTCTCACGCAGTTTCAGCACAGGGTCTATCTCAATCTCCTTGCCGTCATACACCATCCTGATGCTGGCGTGCATCAATGTATAGAACTTAATGGTCTTTCCACTTTTCGTTTGGAACACATCCACCTCATAAGTATCTGTCGTTACTGGCCTATTGCTTTCCTTCCAAGCAAGGATGCCGCCATAGAGATTCACCAGTTTGTAGCCCTCGCCTGCCAATAGTTCTGCAGCACCGGCTGAGCGCCGCCCGCTACGACAATAGACGGCTATAGTCCTGTCCTTGGCCAGTGCTGCCAGCGCTTTCTCTACAAAGCCGCTTTGCTTGAAGTCAATATTGACAGCACCTTCGATATGCCCTTCATTGAACTCTTCAGCAGTTCTCACGTCAAGAACCACCACGTCAGGCTCTGCTATCAATTTTGCAAAACCTTCAGGATCAGTGTTTTCATAATTCTGCTGGCAGCAACCGGTTGCCAGTCCAAATTGAGCCAAGGCTGCGATTAAGCAAATAATAATCTTCTTCATATTGCTGACATTATTTTTTTTTCTGTCTTAATCATCCAAAGGCGCATTCTTCAATTCCTTCAATGCTTCGCATAGCTGGTCAGGACAAGATGTGCGCTTCATCCCGCAACGGATGCCCTGCAGGCGGCTGATGACATCATCTATCTTCTGGCCTCGCACCAGCGAACTTATCCCCTGCAAATTG
>JAFSWU010000199.1 GCA_017444365.1 Prevotella sp. | reverse complement strand
TTCCTGTATTAATGCATAATGCTTAATGCAGAATGCTTAATGCAGAATGTATAATGTATATTGAGTAGTGAATAGTGAGTAGTGAAGAGTGAAGAGTGAAGAGTGAATAGTGAATAGTGAATAGTTGTGATTACACGATGCAATTGCGAAAGTAATCATAACTATTCACTCTACTCCTTCCTCATTCCTCATTCCACATTCCTCATTCCACATTCCTCATTCCTCATTCCACATTCCAAAAAAGTGAAGTTTTTGTGAAGTCAAAAATGCTTGTCGTTTGACAGAAAGTGCTTATCTTTGCACCAGAATCAAAAAACATAGCCTTATGAAACGACAATTGTTTTTGACCATAGGAATGCTGATGACGGTCTTCGGTGCCCTTGCACAGGAAGACTCCATCCTCATTCAGTGCCAGGCGAACTTCGACAGGTTCGCACGCACGAACCCGCAGGAGCGGGTGTATCTGCACTTCGACAACACCTCTTATTATAAAGGAGAGCACATCTACTACAAGGCATACGTGGTGGAGGGAAGCTCGCTGCGCCCCACCGACCTGAGCCGCATCCTCTACGTGGAGCTGGTAAACCCCATCGGTATTCCCGTGGAGACACAGAAACTCATGTTGCGCGAAGGACAGACCAGCGGCTCATTCCTACTGAAAGACACACTGAACGCTGGTTTCTATGAGGTACGCGCCTACACAGCCTGGATGCTGAACTTCACACCCGGCAACGGACACGGATGGCAACGGCTCAGAAACCGCTCGTCGCGCGAGTTCTACGGCAACCGGTTCATGCACTACCTGCAAGGCAACGCCGGCATCTTCAGCAGAGTGTTCCCCGTCTATGAGGCTGTGGAGAACGGCGACTACACCACCAAACGCATACCGCGCCTGCCCAAGGCTACCGCCTCGCTCATAGAGAAAGAGCGCGACAAGATCCGTATAGACTTCTACCCCGAGGGCGGCAACATGGTGAGGGGTGTGCCGACACGCATCGCCTTTCAAGCCCGTTCCACCGAAGGGCGCACACTCAACATCGAGGGGAAGCTCATGCGGGGCAACAGACAGATCGGAACCTTCAAGACCGACTATGCCGGCAGGGGCGTGTTTGCGGCTACTGCCGACTCCACCGATGAACGGGAAGACGAGGTGCTGCGCGGGCTGAAGCTCAGCGTGAGCTACGAAGGACGCGACTACACGTTCCGACTGCCCAAGTCCCACCGACGCGGCTATGTGCTGAACGTGTTCAACAACGACAGCACCCTGTCGGCCACCGTGGCACGCAACCAGCTGACCAAGGGAGAGCCCATGGGACTGAGCATCACCTGCCGCGGCAACACGCTCTACTACGACGTGATGGACCTGCGACGACTGGAACGCGCAAACCTGGTCATCGACAAGAAATCGCTCATGACGGGGGTGAACATCTTCACCTTATATAATATAAGGGGGGAGGTCGTGGCACAGCGCGAGGTGTTTGTGAACAATCACGACATGGACGGCTACAGGCTACAGGTGACCCTGCCGCAGGACACCGCCGCCCTGCGCCCCTACGGAAAGATAGAGGCGGAGTGCCAGATTGTGGATGGCAACGGCAGGCCCGTGGAGGGACGCAACCGCTTGTCAGTGGCGGTCACCGACGGACAGTACCGCGATGCCAACTATGCCGACTACAACGTGCTCTCATACCTGTTGCTTTCGTCGGAGGTGAAAGGCTTCATCCCCCACCCCGAATACTACTTCGAGAAGGATGACCACGAGCACGCGGCGGCCCTCGACATGCTGCTGATGGTTCAGGGCTGGACACGCTACGACTTCGAGCGCATGATGAGCGAACAGCCCTGGGAACCCTTGCTCGGCATCGAGCGGGGACTGTACTTCCGGGGACGCATCGTCGATGACAACGGCTACTACGAGCGGGCGCAATGGAGCATGCTGAGGAAGCCTATCCATGTCTATACCGAACTGCAAAGCTCTCATTATGGGACCCAGACACATGACATCAAAACCGACTCCACGGGACTCTTCCACATCAACTTCCCTCCCTTCTACGGGAAGGCACGGATGTACTTCACGCTCAACAAGGACTCGGCAGAGGTCATCGGCGAGAAACAGGCGGGCATCGCCGGACATCTCTTCGACCCCTTCACCTACAAGCGGCCGGCATTCCTCGTCGGCAAGCGACTCGTGCCGCTGAACCAATACTCGCCCCTGCCCCGCAACTTCGACTACTATGAGACCATGGCACTCGATGAGCCCATCGACAAGAACATCTTCCGTACAGGGTTCATGGCAAAGCGCGAGGACGATGACACACCGTTCATGTACGACCGTCACTCCAAGACTTTCCATATCAAGGAGGTGACGAAGATGAGACGGCGCAACTGGTCGGACTTCCGAGAGGTGAAGCCCGTGGCAGTGCTCGACGTGCCCGAACTGATGAGCTACCTCTCGAACATCTTCGGCGACGTGCAGGACTTCCATTATTTCGGCTTCCATAGCGGTGACATCGACCATTTTGGAAGCGACACCCGCCTGAGCATGGGCGGAGGTTCATGGGGAGGCATCAACTTCAACGACGGCGGTTTCACCATCAACGGACAGATTGGTGCCGTGACCGACGGACATGAGCCGCGCAGGTACACCCCCTATGACAGTGACAACTACAACCACATTTTTGCGGGCATGGGGAATGACAATCCCACCTCGAGCACCGGGCGCAGCTTCCGTCTGGACTTCCAAGCCAACCCCTTTAGGAACTACGACCGCCTGCTCATGATCTTGGGCATCGACGGAATGAAGCACGAGTTCGTCAATCCCGCCATGGTGGGTGGAGAACCCACCTACCGCCACCCGGACATCTATGGTAAGAAGGAGAACCTGCCTACCGGCATGAAGTTCTTCCCTGCCGATATCAATTTCCGACGGCTCAGACTCTATGCCGACGTAAGCGACCGACGGCTCATCCATCAGTCTGGGCGCTATAACGAAGTGCTCTATGCATTCAACCCGTCATCCACCACCAACGACGATCACCCGCTGACGAGCATCCTCGCCTTTGAGACCGACAGCCTGTGGGATGACGGGGTGCCCGAGCCTGAGTTCTATGGCTTCCGCATCAACTTCCAGGGCCTCAGCGAACCCGACGAGTTCTATCGGGTAGATTACAGCCGGCAGCCACTGCCCGAACAGACCGACTACCGACGGACGGTGTACTGGAACCCCAACCTGCGAACGGACGAGCACGGACATGCCCGCTTCAGTTTCTATAACAACGGCTTCAGCCAGCAGCTGACGGTGTCGGCAGAGGGAATGACACCAGGAGGAAAGGCGATCATACAAGAATGAGGAATGAGGAATGAGGAGTGATAAATGATGTTTCGTAAGCTGAATAGATATCAACCTGCCAGACTGTTCATCGGGATGATGACAGCACTGACCGTGGCATGCGTTTCCCCGCCGGAAGAGCGGGGGAACCGCCTCGCTATGCAGGTGGACACGTCCCATGCACAGGAACGGCGGACGAAGCACAAAGCCACGCCTACGGCCGACAGTCTGAGGATAGGTCTGCAAGAGACCACGAACACCGTGCGGTCTGCCGACCTGGAGCCGTATGACTCGTTGGCACTGTATGCACCCAAGGAGGGAAACGTCTATTGGCAGGCTCGCATGAACGACTCCTGCGACGTGAACCTGCGCCTTGAATTTGAGAATCCCGGGGATGGCAAGCCGGCAGTCGTGCGCCTGAACGCTGCCTATGTCTCCCACCGCAACCGCATCGCCCGACAACGCATACCCTGCGAACAGCTGGAATGCATCTTTGAAAACGACATCCCGTTCAGCTTCTCCTTCGCCACGGAGTTTGAATACTTGGGCGTGAGCTACCGCGTGCGCGGTCGCTTCATCGCCGGCGACGGGAACAGCGGGCACAGCAGCGTACAGTGTGTGCCGCTGACGCTGAGCCGCGAGAGCCTGCAAGAAGGAGAATACGGAGATATTGCGAGATGAAGAGACCCCACCCGACCTCCAAAAA
Organism: Prevotella sp.; assembly: GCA_017444365.1. Classification (GTDB taxonomy): domain Bacteria; phylum Bacteroidota; class Bacteroidia; order Bacteroidales; family Bacteroidaceae; genus Prevotella. The sequence goes on along the minus strand of JAFSWU010000199.1, from coordinate 12,761 downwards.
AAGACCCCACCCAACCTCCCAAGGGGAGGAGAATAAGACCCCACCCGACCTCCCAAGGGGAGGAGAATAAAAAGAGTAATTATGAAGGTTATAAAAGTTTTATTGAGTTGCCTGCTGTTCCCTTGTACAGTCTTGGGACAAGAGGCGGAGCCGCAAGACTCGATACGGAAGATAGAGGCAACCATCGTGAACGCCAAGACAAGCGAGCCATTAGGGTTTGCCACCGTCTATGTGAACCCTTATGTCAGCACGATTGCCAACGAGGAAGGAGGATTCTCCCTCTCTGCCAACATCGCCGACACGTTGCACATCTCCTACGTGGGGTTCAAGCCCATGAAGATAGCCGTCGCGCAGACAGGGACTGTCATACGCATGCAGCCAGGTGGACGTGTACTCGACGAGGTGGTTGTCTATTCTCCCGATGCCATCATTGCACGCACGTTGGCACGACTGCGCAAGGAATACAGAAGGTACTACAACCATAGAGCAAGCTTCTTCTTCCGTCAGTTGCAACTCGCCGACCACCGCAGTAGCAGTCTGCAAGAGGCGTTCTTGTCGGCGCGTTCAGCCTTCGCCGTCAAAAAGATGTCGCTCATCACGGGGCGCTACCTGGCTCACCACGAAAAGCACAACAACCCCATGAACGCCTACCGACTGGTGCAGACCGAGGTATATACCAACAAGAAGGAGCACGCCGCCATGACACCGCTGAGCAAATGGTATCGGGCCTACTACAACTGCACATCGACCGCCATCACCGACGGTGAGCGCGAGTTCTATGTTCTGCACTTCACACCGCTCGACCCCAAGGAAGTGGCTGTCGAAGCCGACGTATATATCGATGCCCAGACGTTCTGCGTAGAGCGCTACACCGGTCATTTCAACAACTGGTTAGTTAGATACACACAGAGGGAAGAAATTCCTATCCCGCCGAAGGGAAAAGAATGGGAACAAGAAACAACGGAACAGAAAGGAGGGGACAAGAATGACCTGCTGACAGATATCTTCTTCGAGCGACGCCGACTGATGCGCGTGCCCATGATGTACAGCTTTGACATCTTCTACCAGCACGACCACAAGTTTCATGAGGTGAAGACGGCCAACTGCCACACGTCGTTCAGCATCGAAGGAAAACCGCATGAGGTGAGGGGCACACTCATCAACGTTGGCAACTATCAGCGCACAGATAACAAAGTGCTGAACACGCAGGGCAACCTGCGTCAGGAAATACGCATGCAGGGCTACGACCGACAGTTCTGGAAAAACAACGAAGTCATCAAGCGCACCCCCTTGGAGGAAGAGGCACTCGACCTCTTTGAGCGGGAGAACCTGGAAGGGGAATACGAGGAATAGCACCCCCAAAGGCGAACCAATCAGAGGGTGGTGACGAAGCGATTGAGGTCGTCGGCAGCCCCGTCGCGGTTGAAGATCTTCTTGAACAGCCGCTTGCGGGCATTGGTAGAAGCCTGCTGCGTGCGAGAGCAGAGATTGGAGATTTGCACATTGTTGAACCCCAACCGGAGCAGATAGCACAGCTGCAAGTCACTGGTCTTGAGCGCAGGACAGTATTCGTAGAGCCGATGGGTGAAGTGGTCGGCATGGGTATCTAAGAACTGCGCTATCTCCTGCCATTGTTCGGGGCTCACACAGCCAGTGGCATCACCATTTGCCAGCGGTTCCAAAGCCTGATAGAGCGGCGATGAGCGGAAAGCCGTTGTCAGCTGTTCCTGACGCGACTGCTGGTGCCGCACTTGTTCCAACTCCTGCTCCTTCTGTTCCTTTTCCATTTGCAGGAGCCGTTCCTGTAGCTCGTCGTTATGCTGTCGGGCATTCCCAATCTGTCGGTTCAGTTCTTCAATGCGCTGTTGCGATGCACTCATGAATGCCTCACTGTTGCGTCGCAACATCTCTTGCGCCTGCCGATAGCGTTCTGCCTGGCGACGCAGGCGGGCTGAATAACGGCGGAATAGCACACCCATCACGAGAAAAACGACAAGAGCTGCCAAGCCCGACATCACCAACTGGGTGCGGAGACGGGAGTTTTCCCGTTCCACTTCCAACTGGTTCTTCAGCGAAGCCACCAAACTGCGGTTCTCGGCCTGCGCACGATGGCGAATGCTGTCGGTGAGCGACAGACATTCCAGGGCGGTTGCATACGCCTGTTCGGGTTTCCCGTCGGCCTTCTGCATCTCTGCCAGATACTGCGCAGCAGAGGCATGAGCGGTGACATGGTCGGTTGTCATGGCGCGATGCAGATACCAGTAGGCGGAGTCGCGCTGTCCGAGCTGGGCGTAGGTTTTTCCGATGGCAAGCATCAGAGAACCGTTATCCGCATGGGCATCCCCTAACTGTCGGAGCACGGGCAACAATCGGCGAACCGTGGGTTCATCGCCCATCTCCAAGGCCAGACTGATGTACTCAGGGTAGAGAGAGGGAAATGAGGAATGAGAAAGGAGAAAGGAGGAATGAGGTGTGTTGGGGACTAACAGCTGCTCTGCCCGTTTCATGCAGTTCATTGCCAGCTCGTTGTCGCCAGAGAGACGGAGTGCGCGCCCCATGTCGCGAATGGCATAAACCATCAGTGCCGTATCGCCATAGGCAGTGGCGAAGTCGTGAGCACGACGGAAGTAGGTCAGAGCCTCGGCACGGTTGCTGTTGCCCAGATGCAGATGTCCGATGTTGTCAACAGCGAGAATGCAGAACTCCTCGCCCGCCAGTCCTGTCTCGGCAGCCAGTTGCATCTGCTTCATGGCATCGGCGGTGAGCCCCATGTCCATATACACGCGTCCCAGCAGATAGTGGGCCTCGGCCTGCTCATGCAGATAGCCGTTGCCGTCGATATAGCGCACCACCTGTTCCATCTCCACTGCCGACGTGTGGCGCACATGCTGGCGGTCTTCCGTCAGCACGGAGTCCATCACCGCCTGCGCCCTTTCGTGGTTCATTTCACCCATGCCGCAGGAACAGAGCAGCATAAGCCAGCACAAAACGGCTATATTTCTTTCAATCTTTTTCACCATTCCTTCATCTTTATTCTTTCATCCTTATTCCTTCATCCTTCATCCCTATTTCTTCATCCTTCATCCCTATTCCCTGTCCTCCCCCTTGGGGGAGTCAGAGGGGGCCTCTCAATTCATCCTCATCACTGCCCGCCGAGCCGCTCGAAGTAAGTGATGACCTCCTCCCACGTCTTGAACTCGTCGCTGCCGAACTCAATCTGTGCCCCCATGAAGTCCTTGGCGGGTGCGGGGTCAATCAGATAGTCGCCATAGAGCAGGTGGCGCTGGTTGGTGAAGACAACATGGTCATGGGCCGGTGTGGAGAGATGCTCCTCTATCCAGTCCTGCGCCTGCGTGATGTAGGCGTGGTCGTTGGTCGGTGCGGGACAGACCACATAGACATTGTATTGTTCAATCAGCTGTAGGAATGCCTTGCGCATGCTCGATGCGGGCTTGCCCCAGCTGTCCTTCAAGGCTTCGATGGCGATATAGACGATGGGACGCTCACGGCCCTCCTGCCGGTCGTCAATCCAGCGGATGACGGGCACCACGCCGTTCATGAACGAGTGGTCGTCCATGCGATGCTCGCCATGAAAGCGGATGGCCTGTGTGTAATGTTGGCGGAAGAGGTCGTAGGTGTGTACCAACGGGTCTTTGTCGCCGAAGAGTCCGAACACCCGCTGCTGTTCCTCGGCGGTGACTCCCGCGAAGCACTGCTCGCTCATCAGCTTATACTCCTTCACCAACGGCTTGTCAACATAGAACTCCTGCACCCCATCCTCACGGGGCGAGAAAAACTGCTGTTTGCCCGTCATCCCATGCTCGTGCATGGTGTCGGCAATCTGAAAGGCGGGATTGATGAGGATGCGGTCGTATCCATAGAGCATTTCGGCATACATGCCACCCATGGAGGTGCCGATAATCAGGTCAGGATGCTGCTCGGCACACTTCTCGCGCAACAGTGCCATTGCCTCCTCGGGATGGATGGGGAGGTCGTAGGCCAGTACCTCCGCTTCGGGGAAGGTCTGACGGATTCGGCTCACCGTGCCCGACTGGGCCGATGAGCCGAAACCATGTACATATAGTATGCGCTTGCCGCGCAACAATTCATAATGCATAATGCTTGATTCTTAATGCATAATTCATAGAGTAATCATACCTCTTACCTAAAATTTATACACGGCGAAGGTCTTGGCAGGCACCTTGATGGTTGCCGTGTTCTTGTCGATGGTGAGGTCGAAGTTCTTCTGTTCAACGGGTGTCACCACATGCTTGTTCTGGATGGTGTTGCAGGCCATCAGGTTGTCGCTATGCAGGGTGATCAGCTGTACACTCTCCTTGGCAGGCATCTCCTTGAGTCCCTTGAAGGTCAGCGTGATGGTCTGCGGCTGGTCGCCAACGTTGACAACCTTCACGATATACTTGCCCGAAGCCTTGTCGAAGACGGCACTGGCACAGAGTCCGTCCTGTCCGGTTACCGGCTGGGCCTTTGCCTTCTTCTCACCTTCCTTCTTCACCTCCTCGGTCAGCGACAGCACGTTGGTGCCAGGGTTCATGGCATAGAGCTGCTGAACATAGTAGTTAGGCGTGCGCACGGTGGTGAGGTTGTCAACCCAGATGAGGTCGGGACGCCACTGCCATCCTTCCACATGAGCGAAGAGCGGTGCATAGGTGGCCATGTGAACGATGTCGGCATTGCGCTCGAAGCCCGTCATGGCGGCAGCCTCATACAGGGCAGCGTCAAACACGTTCATGCCCTCGGCGGTGGGCTGAGGACCTTCCTTGACGTGGCAGGCATACTCACCGGCAAACACCTTCGGACCCTTGCGGTCGTAGCTGTCATAGCGGGCTACATTGTTGATGAACCAGTCTTGGTTGCGATAGTAGTGCTCATCGACGAGGTCTGCCTTCAGGCGGGTCATCTGCTCCCAGCCGTAGGTGAACTGTTTGTTGCCCTTGTCATCGGGATCGGGACCGCTGGAGCCCACAATCTTCATCGTGGGATACTTGGCGCGGATAGCAGCCACGAACTTCTCAAGACGCTCGGGATAGAGCGGTCCCCACTGCTCGTTGCCCACACCAATCTGCTTCAGGTTGAAGGGTTCGGGGTGTCCCATCTCGGCGCGCAGCTTGCCCCACTTGGTATCGGTAGAGCCGTTGGCAAACTCGATGAGGTCGAGAGCATCGTCAATGTACGGCTGGAGGTTATCAACGGCCACGTGTACACGGGCGGCATCGTGGTCAGAGTTCTGATACTGGCAGGCGAGGCCCACATTCAGTACGGGCAGAGCCTGGGCACCGATGTACTCGGAGAGCAGGAAGAACTCGTAGAAGCCCAGTCCGTAGCTCTGGAAGTAGCTGGGGAAGAGACGGTGGGCAAAGGTGTAGTTCCAACGGTTCTCGTTGAGTGGACGGTTTTCCACTTGTCCGACCGTTTCCTTCCACTGGTAGCGTGAGGCGAGGTCAGTACCCTCGACAATGCAACCGCCGGGGAAGCGGAACACGCCAGGATGCAGATCCTTCAGGTCCTGCACCATGTCGGCACGCAGGATTCCCTGCCATGCATCTTCGGGGAAGAGGCTCACATGGTCAAGATCAACGCTGTTCTTTCCTTCCAAGTAGATACGCAGGAAAGCCTTGGCATCGGTACGCGGAGCTGTCAGCTGGGCCGTAACCTTCTTCCAGTCCTTGCCGTTGATGTCCACCGCCTGGCGTGCCATCACCTCATTGTCGTTACCGACCAGCTCCACACGGATGCGGGCGTTGTCAGCGTTACGGGCACGTCCAAAGACGGAGAAGTTGTACTTCATGCCCTGCTTCATGCCCATGCCGAAATAGCCGTGGTTCTCAATACCCGTCTGCTTCTCGCGGTGCCCGTCATCATTCAGGGTGACGTAGTGCGGGTTGCGACTGAAAGCAGGGTTCTCGCTGTTCAGCTGTACATTGCCGAAGGTCTTCCAGTCCAGGAATCCACCACTCAAGCGTTCTCCTGCCGGAGTGATGTGAAGCGGTGCCTCAAACGAGCGGTTGCTGACCAGCTCGGCATAGAGACCGCCGTCGGCACCGAAGTTGATGTCCTCGAAGAAGATTCCGTACATGGTGGGTTGAACCTCAGCACCGGGCTTGGTGTTGATGGTAAACTGGTGCGGAGCCTGAGCCGTTGCCGTCGTAGCAAGCAGGCAGGCCACCAGCGAAGCAAATAAGTTTCGTTTCATTTTGATTAGGTTTGGTTGATATTTCTGCAAAAGTACAAAAAAAATATCAAATGCGAATATCTATTGACAATTATTTTGTAACTTTGCCTCATGAGTAACAAACACCATAATCCCATTGAAGTTCCGGAAGGATCACAACAGGTGTTACTGCATGCCTGTTGCGCCCCGTGTTCATCGGCCATCGTCGAATGGATGCTCCAGCACGACATACGGCCCACCATCTATTATTTCAATCCCAACATCTATCCTCGCGAGGAGTACGAGACTCGTAAGCAGGAGAGCAAGCGACATGCCGAGAGCTTAGGCATCCGATGGATAGACGGCGACTACGACCATGCCCAGTGGTTAGGCTGCGTGAAAGGATTGGAGGGAGAGCCTGAGCGAGGCAGCCGGTGTGAGCAATGCTTCCGAATGCGACTCACGGCGGCGGCGAAGGAAGCCTTGAAGCAGGGCCTTCGCGTCTTCACGACCACACTGGCCTCCTCGCGCTGGAAGAGCCTCGACCAAATAGAGCGGGCGGGACTCGCGGCACAGGCAGAGGTTCCCGGCACGCTCTTCTGGGCACAGAACTGGCGCAAGGGCGGCCTGTATGAACGCCGCAACCAACTCCTCCGCGAGTACAACTTCTACAACCAACAATACTGCGGCTGCGAGTTCAGCATCAGAGAATGACTTTCGCACACTTGAATAAGCTATTTGCGGAGAAAATCGTTTATTGCAATAACCTTTTTCAACCAAAATTTGGTTATTACAATAACTCGTTTTTCGCATTCGCTCCGCTCGCTTTTGCCGCTTTGCTTGCAAAGAATTTCTTGGTAGTTACAGGAGTTCTCTCTACCATAGTCCCCTCCTGTTTAGAGGGGTCAGGGGTGGTAAAAAAGTATGAAAGATTCTGACAAACCGCCTCTCAGGAATCGAATATTTTCGTTCAGCCCTCTGTTCGGTCGAAAAAACGCCCGTATTTCGCGTTTTTACAACCCGCTGATTATCAACGGGATACTTCTCGTCCCCATGCTTCCACGTAGTCACGCCCCATCCCCCGATCTGCAAAAGCTAAGGTTTGTGGGCCTAAAGTCTTTGGGTTGAGCTCAACAAAGCTAAGCTCTTGTCTCAACAAAGCTTAGCTTTGACAACCTGGAAGCAGTGCTTTGGGGGGCCACAAAGCTAAGCTTTTGCAATCTCATCTCATTAAAGCTGCACGCACAAAGCTATGCTTTTGCGTTTTAAGCCCTCTTACAGAACGCTCAAATACCCTGTTAAAAGTCCTTAATTTCCGATGAAACTTTCCGACAAAAATAACGAAGTCCCGCCGTGATACGCATTGTTAGGAGGCGTGGCGGGAACTGTTGGTGCAAAGATATTGGTTTATTTCCTGAGATAACCAAACTTTTTTAAAGGGAACTTGATTCTTTAGAATCTTTAACTGAATTTATTTCCCGTTCCTTATCATATAAGGTGGAATTTTCGTAACTTTGCACAAGTGTGGAATATTCATTCGCGCACGCCCCGATGACTAACAATCAAATCAATCAATAAACACCAATAACTATGAAGAAAATGCTTTTTATGGCAGCCCTGATGAGCCTTGCGCTTGGCACACAAGCCGCCAAGGTGAAGAAGGCCCCTGCCCCCGTTGAGACCCCGAAGCCTCAACCAACGTTCACAGAATGGCACGACCTGCAAGTGAATGAAGTGAACCGTATGACCATGCACACCCATTTCTTTGCCTACGAGAACGAATCGCTGGCACAGAAGGGCGACATGTCCAAGTCTGCCCGCTTCCTGTCATTGCACGGCACATGGAAGTTCAACTGGGTGGAGAATGCCGATCAGCGTCCCACCGACTTCTTCAAGGCCGACCTTGATGACTCCAAGTGGGGAACGATGCCCGTTCCCGGTATCTGGGAACTCAACGGATATGGTGACCCCGAGTATGTGAACGTGGGCTTCGGCTGGCGCGGACACTTCAACGAGGCTCCACCCGCAGTACCCTCCAAGGACAACCACGTGGGTTCCTACCGTCGCTCGTTCACCATTCCTGCCGACTGGGATGGCAAGCAGATTGTGGCCCACTTCGGATCGGTGACCTCCAACATCTACCTCTATGTCAACGGCGAGTTCGTGGGCTACTCAGAGGATGCCAAGGTGGCCACAGAGTTCGATATCACCTCCTACGTAAAACCCGGACAGGAGAACCTCATCGCCTTCCAGACCTTCCGCTGGTGCGACGGCTCTTGGTGCGAAGACCAGGACTTCTGGCGCCTGAGCGGTGTGGCTCGCGACAGCTATCTCTTTGCCCGCGACAAGAAGGCTTCCATCAACGACCTGCGCATCACCCCCGACCTGGTCAACAACTATCAGGATGGCGAGCTCAACCTCAGAACCTACCTCTGCGGCAAGGGCATCGTGAAAGTTGACCTGCTGGATGCAGAAGGCAAGAAGGTGGCTGAGACCACCATCGACCAATGGAACGACAGAGTGCCTGCCCAGAGCGATGCAAAAATGGAGCTGAAGGCTCCCAACAAGTGGACTGCCGAGACACCTTATTTATACACACTGGTTGCCAAGGTATATCCCCTCGTGAAGGAGGCTACGAAGAAAGCCGCTGCCGAGTATGCCGCTGAGCCCATAGAGGTCATCACACAGAAGGTGGGCTTCCGCAAGGTGGAAATCAAGAATGCCCAGCTGCTCGTCAACGGACAGCCGGTGCTCATCAAGGGTGCCGACCGTCATGAGCTCGACCCCGATGGCGGTTATGTGGTTTCTCGCGAGCGAATGATTCAAGACATCCAGATCATGAAGCGTCTGAACATCAACGCCGTGCGCACCTGTCACTATCCTGACGATCCCGTTTGGTACGACCTGTGCGACGAGTTAGGACTCTATATGACGGCCGAGGCCAACCAGGAGAGTCACGGATTTGGCTATGGCAACGATGCAGAGGCCAAGAAAGAGAAGTTCGCACAGCAGATTCTGGAGCGCAACCAGCATAACGTCATGACCTACTACAACCACCCCGCCATCATCGTATGGTCGCTCGGCAACGAGACCGTGAACGGCCCGAACTTCGAGGCTGCCTACGACTGGGTGAAAGATGCTGACCAGAGCCGTCCCTGCCAGTGGGAACAGGCCGGTCGCGATGGACGCAACACCGACATCTTCTGCCCGATGTACTACACACCGTGGCACTCAGAGGCTTACTGCAAGGACGACAAATACCAGAAGCCCCTCATCCAGTGCGAATACAACCACACGATGGGTAACTCCAGCGGTGGTCTGAAGGAATACTGGGAGCTGGTGCGCAAGTATCCGAAGTATCAGGGTGGCTACATCTGGGACTATGTAGATCAGGCACTGCACCGCAAGCCCAATGCCAAGATGATCAACGCCTCACTCGACGAGCTGAACCGCGTGGCCAACCAGTCATACGCCGAGTTCAACAAGGTGGACTACACCTATGGCGGCGACTACAACAACTACGACCCCTCCGACAACAACTTCAACTGCAACGGTATCATCGGTCCCGACCGTCAGCTCAACCCCCATGCCTACGAGGTGGCCTACCAGTATCAGAACATCTGGGCACGTCCCGTAGATCTGAAGGCTGGCAAGATTGAGGTATATAACGAGCATTTCTTCCGCAACCTGAAGAACTACAAGCTCGTTTGGACACTCATGGTGGACGGAAAGGCTCAGCAGAGTGGAGAGGTTGACGACCTTGACGTGGCTCCGCAGAAGACCAAGGAATATACACTTCCCTATACACTTGCCAACGTTCCCGAGAAGGCAGAGGCCCTGCTGAATATCAGCTTCCGTCTGAAGACCGCCGAGCCGCTCATGACAGCCGGTCAGGAGGTAGCCTACGAGCAGCTCAGCATACAGAAGTGGGGCTACAGCTGCTGTGGCTTCGAAGAGCAGACCAACGCCGTTCCCTCAAAGGTTCAGGTAGAGCAGAAGAAGGGTAACGACATCACCGTCTGGAACAGCAACTTCACCGTGAAGTTCAATAAGACAACGGGTCTGATGACAGCCTACACCGTGCTGGGCAACGACTTGCTGGGTGAGGGTGGCACACTGCGTCCCAACTTCTGGCGCGCCCCGACCGACAACGATATGGGTGCCGGCCTGCAGAAGAGCATGAAGGTTTGGAAGAACCCGAACATGACGCTCACCGAGCTGACCGCCGAGAAAGACAAGAAGAAGAACACGGTAACAGTGGAGGCAGTCTATGACATGCCCGACGTGAAGGCCGAGCTCAAGATGATCTATGTCATTACAGAGGGCGGTGCCATCCATGTATTCGAGGATATGGATGCCGACTCCGAGGAAAAAGTTAGCAACATGTTCCGCTATGGTGTGGTCATCGACATGCCTTACGCCAGCGACAAGAGCAAGTTCTACGGACGCGGTCCCATTGAAAACTACTCTGACCGTGCCGCACAGAACATCGGCATCTACGAACTGACTGCCGACGAGCAGTTCTTCCCCTACATCCGTCCGCAGGAGACAGGTACGAAGACCGATATGCGCTGGTGGGAACAGCGCAATGCCGCAGGCTTCGGTCTGCGCATTCAGAGCTGCGAGCCGTTCACAGCCAGTGCCCTGCACTATAACATCAGCGACCTTGACGACGGCGACGACAAGGAGCAGCGTCACTCTCCCCAGGTTCCCAAGTCTCGTTACACCGAGCTTTCACTCGACCTGATACAGACGGGTGTCGGCGGCATCAACAGCTGGAACCGCGATGCACAGGCTCTGCCACAGTACCGCTTGGAATACAAGGACCGCACCTTCAAATTCTGGCTCATCCCCGTGAAATAAGGGAAGTTCAAGAAGTTTAAGAAGTTCAAGAGTTCAAGAAGTTCAAGAGTTCAAGAAGTTTAAGAAGTTTAAGAGTTCAAGAGTTTAAGAAGTTCAAGATGAATACAAGAGAATATATTCAGAAGTGGGCTGACTCCTACAAGACCGACCTCACCCAGAACATCATGCCGTTCTGGTTGAGGAACGGTCTCGACCGCGAGAACGGGGGAGTCTATACCTGCCTCAACCGCGACGGCTCGCTCATGGACACCACCAAGTCTGTGTGGTTCCAGGGACGCTTTGCCTTCGTGTGCGCGTACGCATATAATAATGTAGAGCAAAATCCCGAATGGCTCGCCGCAGCCAAATCTACCCTCGACTTCATTGAGAAGCACTGCTTCAGCCCCGACGGGCACATGTACTTCTCTGTGACGGCCGACGGACGCGGGTTGCGCAAGCGCCGCTACGTCTTCTCGGAGACCTTTGCCGCCATCGCCATGTCGGAATACGCCCTTGCCACGGGCAACCAAGACTATGCCGAGAAAGCCCTGCACCTGTTTGAGGACATACAGCGTTTCCTGACAACACCGGGATTCCTGCCTGCCAAGTTCGAATCGGGCGTTGAACTACAGGGACATTCCATCATCATGATCCTCATCAACGTGGCCTCGCGTATCCGTGCCGCCATCGATGACCCGAAGCTCACCGCACAGATTGACGATTCCATCGACAAGCTGCGCCGCTACTTCATCCACCCCGAGTTCAAGGCCCTCTTAGAGACCGTAGGCCCCAAGGGGGAATTCATCGACACCAATGCCACACGCGTCATCAACCCCGGACATTGCATCGAGACCTCGTGGTTCATCATGGAGGAGGCATGCCACCGCAACTGGGACAAGGAACTGCTCGACATGGCACTCACCATCTTCGACTGGTCATGGGACTGGGGATGGGACGAACCATACGGCGGCATCATCAACTTCCGCGACTGTCGCAACCTGCCCCCGCAGGACTATTCGCAGGACATGAAGTTCTGGTGGCCACAGTGCGAGACCATCATCGCCACGCTCTATGCCTATCTGGGCACGGGCGACGAGAAGTACTTGGAGCGTCACCGCATCATCAGCGACTGGACCTACAAGCATCTTCCCGATCCGGAGTATGGAGAGTGGTACGGCTACCTGCACCGCGACGGTACCGTAGCACAGCCTGCCAAGGGTAATCTCTACAAAGGGCCGTTCCACATTCCGCGCATGATGATCAAAGGCTACGCGCTCTGTCAGGAGATACTGCGGAGGGAAATGAGGAATGAGAAATGAGAAATGAGAAATTCACTATTTACTCTTCATTATTCACTAATAAAAAACAGCAACAATGTCAGACAACAATAACAACAACCAGCGTCCGGCTCAGCTCCAAATGGAACTGAAGCCGGAGATAGCATCGGGCGTCTATAGCAATCTCGCCCTCATCAGTCATTCACACAGCGACTTCGTGCTCGACTTCGCCCGCATCCTTCCCGGTATGCCCAAACCCGAGGTCTGCAGCCGTGTTATCCTTGCGCCCGAACATGCCAAGCGCCTGCTCGCCGCACTGCAGGAGAACATCATGAAGTATGAGCATGAGTTCGGTAAGATTGAGATTCCCAACCAGCCACAGCGCACCATCGCACCCTTCGGCACTGGCAAGGGAGAAGCATAGCAGATGGTTCTTTGGACCATCCAAGAAGAGAGGCCGGCTTCCCGTG
>JAFSWU010000198.1 GCA_017444365.1 Prevotella sp. | reverse complement strand
CTTTCTGGTGTGCCTCGTCAATCAGTTGCTTATAATCGGCATTGCTGCCAAAGCGCGGGTCAACCCGATAGTAGTCTGTGGTAGCATAGCCGTGATAGGTCGAGAAGCCGTTCTCGCTGTCGGGAGAATTGTTCTCCAACACGGGTGTGAACCACAAGGCCGTCACGCCCAGCTCCTTGAAGTAGTCCAAGTGCTGACGGATGCCCTCCAGGTTACCACCATGGCGCAAGGAAGGCTGTGTTCGGTCCTCACGATAGGTATTCATGCCCTCCACCTGCGGATTGTGGTTGGCACCCTGTGCAAAGCGGTCGGGCATGAGCATATAGAGCACGTCGGCATTCGAGAATCCCTGGCGTTCCTTGCCTTTCATCTCCCGTTCCTTCAACATATATGCCACCGTGGTCTTTTTGTCACCGAGCGTGAAGGTCAGCGGAAGCACGCCTGCCTTGGCGCGTTTCACATTCAGGTACACCAACAGATAGTTCGGCGACTCCAGTTGCACGATAGAATCTACCTTGGCTCCCCTTACACTCACCTCGGCCTCGCGGATGCCCTTGCCATAGACCATCAGTTGCAACGTGTGGTCTTTCATGTCCACATACCAGTCGGTGGGGTCGATGCGCGAAATCTGCACGTCGTCAGCCGTAAGCTCCGAGAGAGGCTTGGCCTCCTCCAAAGTTTTGTCGCAAGACGAGAAAAGCCCTGCCAACGCACACAAAATCATAGTTATCTTCTTCATTATTATCTTGTTTTTGTTATTTACCTATTCACTTTTTCACGATCTACGCTCCCCAACTTCCGAGGGGAAACAAGCGGGGATTTATTGGTACAGGATCAATGCCGACTGCGATGGAACGGACACTTTTTTGCCCTTGACACCTCCCAAGCCGTTCTCGTCAATCTTCCCGTCGCAGCAAACCACGGTGTACGAGCCTTTGGGGATGTTCACCACACGGCTTTCCGTATTGGCATTCAGAATGACAATGATGTTCTTCCACGCATCGCCACCGGCATGGTCGCTCAGTTGGAACGCCACCAGGCAGTCCCCCTCCGTTGGCAGGAAGGTCAGATGCTTTCTGACCAGCTCCGCAGTGGCAAGCCGGAAGGCAGGATGATGCCTGCGCAGGGCCGTCAGGTTCTTGTAGTACTCAAACACCTGCGGATAACGCTTCAGGTTGTTCCAATCGAGATGATTGATGCTGTCGGGCGATTCAAAGCTGTTGTGAACACCCTTCTTGTCGCGCAACATCTCCTCACCGCTCAACAGGAACGGAACTCCCTGCGAGGTGAAGACAGCGGTCTGTGCCAGAAGATCTAGTTTCACAAGGGATGAGGGGTCAAGGTCTTTGATGGAGGCCTTCAGCCGATCCACGAGACACATGTCGTCGTGACAGCTCACATAGGCTATCATCTGCGTGGGCTCCGCGGCGTAGGGCTCGTCGGAGTAGTTCACCTTGGCATAATCTACTTGCGGATGCGCTATCATGCCGGCAATACCGGCTTTCAGGCTCTCTTCCTCACCGGGAATGCCAGCAAGGAAAGCTCCCTTGGTATCATCGGAGAACGGCCCACGCAGAGCATCGCGCAAGTCATCAGAGAATGCGGCGATGCGCGGCATCTGCTGGATATGGGCCTTCATGCCCAATTGCTCTCGGGGGTAAGCACAGTCGCCCGCGCTCCACCCTTCTCCATATATAAATATGGTGGGGTCAATCTCATCCACTGCCTTTCGGATCTGGTTCATGGTCTCGATGTCGTGAACACCCATCAGGTCGAAGCGGAATCCGTCGATATGATATTCTTCTGCCCAATGACGCACGCTCTCGATGATGAACTGGCGGT
>JAFSWU010000197.1 GCA_017444365.1 Prevotella sp. | reverse complement strand
CTGTTGCCCACAACTACCTGCACATTCACGACAAGGACTACTACCCCACCAAGTCGCTCACCTGTGTGCAGCATCCGTTGGACAACATCGTGCAATGCGGGTTCATTGCCGGACATGGTGCCTCGCGCCCTGCCAAGCGCATCGAGACAGCTTCCGTGCTGGCTTGCATCTCCTTGGAGTGTGCACAGAACGAGATGCACGGCGGACAGGCTATTCCCGCCTTCGACTTCTATTTGGCTCCCTTCGTGCGTTTGAGCTTCATCGAAGAGCTGAAGAACCTGGAGGAGCTGAACGGCCAGAGCTACGAGCACCTGTATCAGAAGCCGCTGAAGGACTATCTGAAACTGCCGTTGGAAGGTCTTCAGGGTGATGACCGCATCGTACAGCATGCGGTGAACAAAACCGTGGGACGCGTTCACCAGTCGATGGAGGCATTCATCCATAATATGAACACCATCCACTCGCGCGGTGGCAACCAAGTGGTGTTCTCGTCCATCAACTACGGCACGGACACCTCTGCCGAGGGACGCTGCATCATGCGCGAGATCCTGCTCTCCACCTACGAGGGCGTAGGCGGTGGCGAGACCGCCATCTTCCCCATTCAGATCTGGAAGAAGAAGCGCGGCGTGAACTACCTGCCCGAAGACCCCAACTACGACCTCTACACACTGGCTTGCAAGGTGACGGCACGCCGTTTCTTCCCCAACTTCCTGAACCTCGATGCCACGTTCAACCAGAACGATGCCTGGCATGCAGACGACCCGAAACGCTATCTGCACGAGGTGGCAACGATGGGATGCCGCACCCGCGTCTTCGAGAACCGCTTCGGCATGAAGACCTCCATCGGGCGAGGCAACCTGTCGTTCTCTACCATCAACATTGTGCGCATCGCCATCGAGTGCATGGGTATTGAAGACAAGGAGCACCGCATCGCACAGTTCTTCGCCAAGCTCGACGAGATGTTGGAGGTGACCGCCAAGCAGTTGGACGAGCGCTTCCAGTTCCAGAAGACCGCGTTCGTGAAGCAGTTCCCCCTGCTCATGCGCTCGCTGTGGATTGGTGCCGACAAGCTGGGACCCAACGACACCATCGAGTCGGTTATCAATCAGGGAACGCTGGGCATCGGCTTCATCGGACTGGCAGAGTGCCTCGTCGCCCTCACCGGCAAGCACCACGGAGAGTCGGAAGAGAGTCAGCAGTTGGGACTGAAGATTGTCACCTACATGCGCGACCGCGTGAATGATTTCTGTCAGCGCTACCAGCACAACTACAGTGTGCTCGCCACACCCGCAGAAGGACTCAGCGGCAAGTTCACGAAGAAGGACCGCAAGGAATTCGGCATCATCCCAGGAGTTACCGACCGCGACTACTATACCAACTCCAACCACGTGCCCGTCTATTACAAGTGCTCGGCACGCCACAAGGCAGAGATAGAGGCTCCTTACCACGACCTCACACGCGGCGGACATATCTTCTACGTGGAGATTGACGGCGATGCCACCCACAACCCACAGGTCATCATGAACGTTGTTGACATGATGGACCACCTGAACATGGGCTACGGAAGCGTGAACCACAACCGCAACCGCTGCATGGATTGCGGCTACGAGAATGCCGACCCGAACCTGAAGGTCTGCCCGAAATGCGGTAGCACCAACATCGACAAGCTGCAGCGCATCACCGGCTATCTCGTGGGAACAACAGACCGTTGGAACCACGGCAAGCTCTCGGAGCTGAACGACCGCGTGACACATATCGACGGCGGCAACCAGCTGGAACTTTTTGAACGGCTGTAATGATTTCCGTACTCAACATCATAGAAGACACCATGGTAGATGGACCGGGCTTCCGTACAAGCGTCTATTGTGCGGGATGCCCGAACCACTGCTGGGGATGCCATAACCCCCATTCGTGGGACATCAAGAAGGGGCACATGATGTCCACCGAGGAAATCATGGAGATTATCGAAGCCGATTCCTATGCCAACGTCACCTTCAGCGGTGGCGACCCGATGTTTCAGGCAGAGGGCTTCACAGAACTGGCACTTGCCATTCGTGAGCGCACCGAAAAAAACATCTGGTGCTTCACGGGCTTTCTCTATGAGAACCTGCTGAAGAATCCCACACAAAGAAAGCTATTGGAGCTCATCGACGTACTTGTGGATGGTCCTTATATCCAGGCACTTCGCAACGAAGACCTGCTCTTCCGAGGCAGTTCTAACCAGCGCCTCATCGATGTGCAGACCTCGCTACAAACAGGGACAACCGTGCTGGTTGACGAAAGGGGCTGGGTAGAAGTGGAATAATTAGCGAAGTGAGGACAAAAGAATTTCGATGAGACGGGGAACGGCGTAGTTCTCCAGTTCTGACTCTGGAATCCACAGATAACCGGCCGGCAAGGTCGGTTTTTTATTGCATTCAAACAAATAGAAATCGGTTAGCAGGATACGATGGGTGAGCACATGCTTCACGTCCTTTCGGAGAAGAGTAAGCGTGCCGTTCTCTTCCCCTCCCAAACAGGTAGGGAGAACGGGAGCTGCACCCTCAAAACCATCCCCTCCTTTGGAGGAGGGATTAGGGGTGGTGGAATCAGAAACGAGCAAGGGTTCCCAAAGTCCTTGCCAGATGTCGCCCGCCTCACGTCTGTGGAAGGCGGTCTCTCCATGACAGCGCACATAGATGTATGTCAGTCGGCGCGTCTTCACCTTCACCGTCTTCAGCTTCACGGGCAACTCCTCTACCCTGCCCTTGTGCAAGGCATCGCACGTTTCCGCCAATGGGCAGAGCAGACAGCGCGGTGACTGAGGCGTACAATGGATGGCGCCGAAGTCCATCATCGCCTGGTTGAATGCCGAGGGCTGGGCCTTAGGGAGAAGTTCCTGCGCCAACGAAGCAAAGAGTTTCTTTCCTTCCGTGGAGTTGATGGGGGTATCGATACCGAAGTGACGGGCAAGCACACGATAGACATTGCCATCGACCACTGCCACAGGTTGTCCAAAGGCGATAGATGCGATGGCCGCTGCCGTGTAGTCGCCCACACCTTTCAGCGTCTTGATTTCATCGAAAGTCTGCGGGAAGCCGCCACGCTCCACAATCTGGCGGGCAGCAGCATGCAGGTTGCGTGCGCGACTGTAGTAGCCGAGACCCTGCCACAGGCGCATCACCTCGTCTTCAGATGCGGCGGCCAAGTCCTCCACCCGAGGAAAGGACTGCATGAAGCGTTCCCAATACGCCCATCCCTGTTGGATGCGTGTCTGCTGCAGGATGATCTCACTCAGCCAAATGGCGTAGGGGTCTTGTGTCTCACGCCAGGGCAGTTCACGACCATTCTCCGAGAACCAGTTCAGGAGCACCGAGGCAAAGCTACATGGGGAAGAGTCCATAGAGCTTTGCGTCAATCATATCGGTAATTTTCTGGAATGCATGAATGTCGGCCTCGAACTTCATCGTGTCGCCATCGACGATAATCAGATTGCCCTTGTAGGTGCTAATCCATTCATCGTAGCGCTGGTTGAGTCCCTGCAGATAGTCAATGCGAATGGACTTCTCGAAGTCACGACCACGCTTCTGAATCTGCGCCACAAGGTTGGGAATCGTGGAACGGATATAAATCATCAGGTCGGGCAACTTGACCAGCGACATCATCAGGTCGAAGAGGTCGGAATAGTTCTGGAAGTCGCGGTCGCTCATCATCCCCTGTCCGTGCAGGTTGGGGGCAAAGATGCGCGCGTCTTCGAAGATGGTGCGATCCTGGATGATCGTGTCGCTGCTCTTCGAGATTTCCACCACCTCCTTGAAACGTTTGTTCAGGAAATAGACCTGCAGGTTGAACGACCAACGGGGCATGTCGGCATAGAAATCCGCCAAGTAAGGATTGTTGTCCACCGGCTCGAAGCGTGGTGT
>JAFSWU010000196.1 GCA_017444365.1 Prevotella sp. | reverse complement strand
TACAACAAAATTAAACCTTAGACACTATTCAGAATAACTTTTTATTTTAAATTATACACAAAAAAATGTATCAATGTAGTTGAATTTAAAATTACATTGATACATTTTTTGTCGCTTTTTCTTTTTCCACGATGTCAAGGTCCACCTCTATGTTTGACAGACACTATACAACTTTAAACAGCAATCAATTCCTGACCTATTTCACGCACGGTATTAAGGATTAATGCAACCCTTTCTTTGCTGGCATGTTTCTTACCGCTTACATATTGTGCCATCAAGCTCTGAGAGATGCCCAGACGGCGCGCTATGGCAGATACATTCAACTCCGGATGGGCCATAAACAACTTGTAGAGTTGTGTTGTCTCACGCTTGTCGAAGAAACCCTCAAAGCTCAAGTCCTCGTCAATATCTTCCCAATGAAGTCCATACTCATCAGCTTCATAATTAGCACGTTGCTCCTTTGTGGCGTATCTCGTCCGAGGATAATCGCTGAATTTCTCGCAAGCTTCTTCTCCACTTGTCGTCCTTATCCATACGGCATCATCTGTTAGCCAAATCTTCTCTATTTTCTCCACAATTACCTCCTTTATTATTTAGCATTATTAAAAAATGATATCCAAATAG
This sequence comes from Prevotella sp., assembly GCA_017444365.1. Taxonomy (GTDB): domain Bacteria; phylum Bacteroidota; class Bacteroidia; order Bacteroidales; family Bacteroidaceae; genus Prevotella. Next base: position 2,528 of record JAFSWU010000196.1, on the reverse strand, counting down.
CGTAAATACGGTTGGCATATCTCTCAATTAATAACTTTTTGTTGCAAAGATAGGTAACTATTTTATTACCTCCAAATATTTTGCCAATTATTTTATACCAGCCCCTTTTATTCTGATTCCTTCGTTCATCTCTTTATTTATAAGTGCTCAGACGAGTAAGTTCAGAGCCTGCGGTCAGCGGGTAAAATGTGAATTATCTTGACAAAACACCTTCAACCTTTTTGGGCATTCTACAAAAGGAAAAGTCGGAAAAAGAGGCTTTCAGCGACCGAAAACGCCCCAGAGCAGGCTCACAGAACATCACTTTGGATGCAATCTATGGCATATTGGTGCCTAATATGCCGCAGATTGCTGGGTAATATGACGCACATTGCACACCAAAATGACGCATATTGCGACCCAAAATGACGCATATTGCGACCCAAAATGACGCATATTACATCCAAAGATCATGCACCAAAAACACAACAAGAGATTAACCGGCTATTTATCAGCCGTTTACGCAAACGGCGAAATACTGCGATATTTGCGGCCAAGCATTCTCTCGTCCGCAAATACGCGATTCTTGCATAGGGAGTTTTTTGAATTATCTTGACAAAACACCCTTCCGCCTTGCGGCTGTTTTTAGGGGGGCAAGTCGTTAAATAATAATAAACATCCGCCGGGGGCAACATGGTTGTGAACGTTTTTTTGTATCTTTGCAAAATCATTGTCAAAAAACATCAATCACTTTAATCATTCAACAATGGATCTCATTCAGAAAATCATTGCGCGCGCTAAGAGCAACAAGCAGCGCATCGTGCTCCCCGAAGCAGAGGAGGAGCGCACACTGACGGCAGCCGACATGGTGCTGCGTGACGACATCGCCGACATCATCCTGATCGGCAATCCCGAGAAGGTGCACGCGCTGGCAGAAGAGAAAGGCTTGAAGAACATTTCGAAGGCAACGCTCATCGATCCGCTCCACTGCGAGAAGAGCGAGGAGTATGCCACGCTGCTGGCCGAACTGCGGAAGAAGAAGGGCATGACCATCGAGCAGGCCCGCGAGCTGGTGAAGAATCCGCTCTATCTTGGCTGTATGATCATCAAGACGGGCGATGCCGACGGACAAATCTCGGGCGCCCTCTCGACGACGGGCGAGACGCTCCGTCCGGCCCTGCAGATTATCAAGACCCAGCCGGGTATCACCTGCGTGAGCGGTGCCATGCTGCTGCTGACGAAGAAGCCGGAATACGGCGAGAACGGTGTGCTGGTGGTGGGCGACGTGGCTGTCACGCCGATGCCCGATGCCAACCAGCTGTCGCAGATAGCCGTCTGCACGGCACAGACAGCACGGAGCGTGGCAGGCTTCGACAATCCGCGCGTAGCCATGCTGAGCTTCTCTACGAAGGGTTCAGCCACGCACGAGGTGGTCGACAAGGTGATCGAGGCTACCCGTCTGGCTCGTGAGATGGACCCGACGCTGAAGATCGACGGCGAGCTGCAGGCCGATGCCGCCCTCGTCCCCTCCGTAGGCAAGAAGAAGGCTCCGGGCAGCGACATCGCCGGCAATGCCAACGTGCTGGTCTATCCCAACCTGGAGGTGGGCAACATCTCGTATAAGCTGGTGCAGCGTCTCGGCGACGCCGTAGCCATCGGTCCTATCCTGCAGGGTATCGCCCGCCCCGTCAACGACCTCTCGCGCGGCTGCTCCGTCGATGACATCTACTACCTTGTGGCCATCACCGCCTGCCAGGCAATGGACGCCAAGTAGAAATGAAGAATTAAGAATGAAGAATGAAGAATTGCGACAAGCCTCGATGAGTAGTATAGTAAGATACAAAAGAGAAGGATCGGTGCTGCATATCAAAAGCTATGAGTATGCTGTGAGAATCACAAAGATGTTTCTCCACCTGTCCGAAATCGACTGGAGGCTACGTGCTATCTATCAACAAGTTCTTCGTTCTGGAACCTCTATCTCCTCGAATGTTCATGAATCTGAGTTCGCCCAAAGTCCTGCCGACTTCATTTCGAAACTCTCTATCGCCTTGAAAGAAGCCAACGAAACCTTAAACTGGCTCAACTTGTTTTTAGACACGGAGCATCTCACAGAGAAAGAGTTTGAAAGCATGGCATCAGATTGCAACGAACTGATAGCATTATTGGTATCATCAATCAAGACAACAAAAAAGAATAACAACCTAACAAATTGAATGGAGCATGGCGGATGATTCTTCATTCTACATTCTTCATTCTTCATTGAAACTATGAAGATTTTAGTATTAAACTGTGGATCGTCGTCGATTAAGTACGCGCTGTACAATATGGACGACAAGAGTGTGATGACATCAGGCGGCGCAGAGCGCGTCGGCATGGAAGGCTCGTTCGTGAAGGTGAAGCTCGCCGACGGAACGAAGAAAGAGATTATGCACGACATCCCCGAGCATACAGAGGGAGTGAAGTTCATCTTCTCGCTGCTCACCGATCCTGAGATTGGTGTGATCAAGTCGCTTGACGAGATTGACGCTGTGGGTCACCGTATGGTGCAT
>JAFSWU010000195.1 GCA_017444365.1 Prevotella sp. | reverse complement strand
GAGTCGGGGGGCGGTGACAACTTCAAGTACGTTGCCCAGGCCATCAAGGATCTCGACAAGACACGACTGACCCACTACGAGGGCAACAGCGACTATGCCGACGTGTCGAGCACGATGTATGCAAGCTATGATAACATCAACTGGATAGGGTCCTCGCGCCAGGGAAAGAGCGGACAGAAGCCTCACATCCAGTGCGAGAACAGCCACTCGATGGGCAACTCGATGGGTAACGTGCGCGATATGTTCGACCTGTACGAGAAATATCCTTGCCTGACGGGTGAGTTCATCTGGGACTTCAAGGACCAGGGACTGCTCACCAAGAGCTCCACAGGCAAGGAGTACTGGGCCTACGGTGGCGACTTCGGCGACGTGCCCAACCAAGGGAACTTCTGTATCAACGGACTGGTGCGCCCCGACTGGAGCCTCACATCAAAGTCTTATAACACCAAGAAGGTATATCAGCCATTAGAGTTCAAGGCACTCAAAAACGGACAGTTCCGCATCAAGAACAAGATGGCCTTCTGTTGCTCCACCATCTACGATGTCAGCTATCAGCTCATGAACGAGGAAGGGAACATTCTGGCCAGCGGCAACATCGACCGCGAGGTGACGGCTGGCGACAGTACAGAGGTGACCATCGACCTCACTCCCCTATCCTCTTCACTCGCGCCTGAGGAAGAGGGATTCATCTACTTCTCCGCCAAGCAGCGCACGGCAACGCTCTGGGCCGATGCCGGCTATGTCGTTGCCGAAGAGAAACTTCCCTTGAAGACCGCCACGAAGCCCATGTATGCACCCACTGGCGACGAGGCACTCAACGTAGAGAATAACGCTGGCACCATCACCATCTCCAACAGCCATTTCACCGCCACCTTCAGCAAGACGCAGGGAACGCTATCGGGCTACCGCTACGATGGTACTGTGATGATGAGCAAGCCCCTGCTGCTCAACGTATTCCGACTGCCCACCGACAACGACGGAACACGCAGCGCCAGCTGGGACAACGCAGGACTGCGCAAGCTCAGCGTGAAGGGAACCGCCGACGAGGTCGTGAAGGCTGATGACGGAAAGTCCGCCACCATCACCCTCAACAGCACCTATACAGGTGCCAACGGCACGGCCTTTGACGTACAACTCCAGTTCATCGTCTGCGCCGACGGCACCATCATGGCCAACTCCCTCATCCGCCCGACCATCACGGGGGCCGTCCTTCCGAAGATCGGCTTCCGCTTGGAGATGCCTGCCGCCATGGAACAGCTCGCCTGGTTTGGCCGAGGTCCGTGGGACAGCTACCGAGACCGCAAGGAAGCCTGTCTGCCCGCCATCTACAAGTGTACCGTCACCGCTCAGCAAGAAGACTACATCCTTCCACAAGAACACGGCACCAAGCAGGAAGTGCGCTGGATGTCGCTCACCAACGGGGAGGGAAAGGGACTGCTCTTCGTGGCACCCGACCAGATGGCGGCTTCTGCCGTACACTTCCGACCGGAAGATAACTACACCGACCGCGACAACCGCTCGAAACACACCTATCAGTTCAAGACCTGTACGACCACCGTTGTCTCACTCGATGCCGCCACACGCGGCCTGGGCAACGCCAGCTGCGGCTCCGACGTGTTGGACAAATACGAGCTGAAGGCAGCCAACACGCCCTTCCGTTTCTTCATCATGCCGCTGAATGCAGGCGAGACTGCGGCACAGAAGGCACGTGTGAACATGCCCGTCTGTCAATCCGTGAGCTGTGAGCGAATGAATAACGGGCGCATCCAGATGACCACACCCACGCCCCATGCCACCATCTACTACAGCCTCAACGGGGCCGACTTCCAAAAGTACACGGCTCCCATCCTCCACAACGAAGCCTGCAGCATCACAACCTACTGCACCGCCGACGGACTGATGGCCAGCACGAAGACCTCTTACGACTTCGCCTTCTTCGTCAGCAAGTCGGAATGGCGACTGGTCAGTGCCGACAGTCAGCACGGCGGAAACGAAGCCCGACTGGCCTTCGACAACAACAACAGCACGTACTGGCATACGGAATGGGGGATGGGCGAGACCCGTTGTCCGCACACCCTCATCGTTGACATGAAGAAAATATACAAGGTTACTGCCTTCACCTATCTCGCCCGCCAAGACGGCAATGAGAACGGTATGGTGAAAGCCTATGAGGTGTATCTGAGCACCGACGGCACCAACTGGGGCAGTCCGGTTGTCAGCGGAACGTTCAAGAAGACAACTGCCCTGCAGACGGTACCCTTGGCAAGCCCCACAGCCGGCCGCTACCTGAAGTTCGTTGCCCTGTCAGAAATCAACAACAACGCATGGACATCGGCAGCAGAGATTGGCATCGAGGCAAGCGCAGACGTGACGGGTATCAGCAGCATAGAATCATCAGGAAAGCCGCTGTACGACGATACCACCTACGACCTGAATGGGCGAAAGGTGATGGGCTTCTCTGCCCTCGCCTCTCACCAGTCAGATCTCCCCAAGGGGGTATATATCCACAACGGAAAGAAAATGTTGAGATAGTTCAGAGTGTCTCCAGCACTCGCTTCAGCACGACCTCTGCCGAGATCTCGCGGTTGGCGGCTTCAGGAATCACCAATGAGTTGGGACTCTCGATGACATCGTCGGTGACAATGAGACCGCGGCGCACAGGCAGACAATGCATGAACTTGCCATTGTTGGTCCACGACATGTGCTCGGTGTCAACCGTCCACGACATATCCTTGCTGGTAATCTTGCCATAGGCGGCAGGATTGGTTACGCCTGGGTTCGACCAGTTCTTGGCATAGATGAAGTCAGCCCCCTCAAAGGCCTTGCGCTGGTCGTACTCCACACGGGCTTTGCCCACAAACTTCGGGTCGAGCTCATAGCCCTGGGGATGCGTGACGACAAAATCTACGTCGGCAGCGTTCATCCACTGGGCGAAAGAGTTAGGCACAGCCTGCGGCAGGGCACGGCAGTGGGGAGCCCAAGTTAATACGACCTTGGGGCGTAGTTGAGAGTTGAGAGCTGAGAGTTGAGAGTTTTTCCACGATTCCTCGATAGTGATCAGGTCGGCAAAGGCCTGCAGGGGATGTACGGTGGCGGTCTCCATGGCAACAACGGGCTTACCGCTGTACTTCACGAACTGTCCGACGATGGTCTCGGCATAGTCGAAGTCGCGGTCTTGCAGTCCTGCAAAAGAGCGCACAGCGATAATGTCGCAGTAAGAGCCCATCACGGGAATGGCCTCCAAGAGGTGTTCGCTCTTGTCACCGTCCATGATGACCCCGCGCTCGGTCTCCAACTTCCACGCACCGGCATTCACGTCGAGCACGATGACGTTCATGCCGAGATTCATGGCAGCTTTCTGCGTAGATAGCCTCGTGCGCAGGGAGTTATTGAAGAATATCATCAGAAGCGTCTTGTTCTTACCCAGTTGCTGAAAGGCGTAACGGTCTTTCTTCACTTCTATTGCCTCGGCAACTGCCTCCCGCAGATTACCCAGGTCTTCTACATGAAAGAATGTTCTCATTGTCGTTGTTTCGTTATGGCATTATTACGTTATGGCGTTATTACGTTATCTCGTTATTACGTCATGTCATCATGACGTTGTTACGGGCGGGTCTGTCCTTCTCCCTCGATGAGCCACTTATAGGTACAAATCTCTTCCATGGCCATCGGACCGCGGGGTCCGAGCTTCTGCGTAGAGATGCCTATCTCGGCTCCCAAGCCGAATTGGGCACCGTCGGTGAAACTGGTGGGGGCATTCCAATAGACACAGGCAGCATCGACTTGGTTTTGAAACACGCGGGCAGTCTCTTCGTTCTCAGTGACAATGGCCTCGCTATGTCCGCTGCCGTGCCTGTCGATGTGGTCGAGAGCCTCCTCAAGAGAGTTCACTGTCACAACATTCATCTGGTAGGCCATAAACTCCGTGTCGTAGCGACTCTCATCGTTGAAGAAGAACTCCACCTTTCCTTTCATCGGGGCCAGCAACTCATCCAAGTCACCCACCCTGTCTTTGTGGATGAGCAGCGTGTCGAGCGCATTACATACACTGACGCGGCGTGTCTTGGCATTGTTGATGATGGCACGTCCTTTCTCCAGGTCTCCTTCTTTGTCGAAATAGATATGCACCACGCCTGCACCAGTCTCGATGACGGGGATGCGAGCGGTATCGCGGACGAAGTCGATGAGTTTGCGTCCTCCACGCGGGATGCATATATCTACGTAGCCCACCGCATTCAGCATCTCACCCGTAGCCTCATGGGTGGCTGGCAACAGGGCAACAGTGTCTTGAAGGGAACAAGGAAGAGAGAATAGGGAAGAATACTTCTCCAGTACCTCGTGGATGATGGCTACTTCTTCACGATTCGAGCTGTCGGCATCCTTGCCGCCTTTCAATATGCAGGCGTTGCCGCTCTTCAAGCAGAGCGAGAAGACATCAAACGTAACATTGGGACGTGCCTCGTAGATGATACCGATAACTCCGAATGGCACACTCACACGACAGAGGCGCAACCCATTGGCCAGCGTCTTCTGCTTGGTGATGTGTCCCAGCGGTGAAGGCAGCGTTGCAACGTTTCGCATGTCGGAGGCGATGCCTGCCAGACGACTCTCTGTCAGCTGCAAGCGGTCGTAGAGCGGGTTCTCCTTCGACATCTTGGCCAGGTCGGCAGCATTCGCCTTCAGGATACGTTCCTGCTGGTTAATAACGGCATCGGCCACAGCCAGCAGAATCTCGTTGCGTTGCTGGTCGCTGAGCAGGGCCAGACTCTTACTGGCGCGCTTCACTCTTTCAAAAGTATCTTTCAGTTGCATGCTGGTATAAAAATAGTATGTGGTATATCCTGTTTATTCTCAACAAGGTCGATGAGGATGTTGTCGCGCTTGCCGTTGGCAATGATGACACGGATGCCCGCCTGCTGTATCTGAGTGGCAGTGGCATACTTCGACTGCATGCCGCCGCGCCCTGCCGAACTCTTCTCCGTCTGTATATATTGCGAGAGGTCGGTTCCTGGAGCGACTTCCTTGATAAGTCGCGACTCGGGGGCATCGGGATGCCCCGTGTAGATGCCGTCGATGTTGGAGAGGAGCACCAGCGTGTCGGCCTCCATCATCCGGGCAATCAGTCCCGACAGTTCGTCGTTGTCGGTGAACATCAGCTCGGTGACGCTCACCGTATCATTCTCGTTGACGATGGGGATGACTCCGTTCTCCAGCATCACCCGCATACAGGCCTGCTGGTTGCGGTACTGCTCGCCTGGGCGGAAGTTCTCCTTGGTGGTCAGCACCTGCCCCACATGGATATGATACTCACGAAACAGGTCATAATAGAGTCCGATGAGCTTTGCCTGTCCCAGTGAGGAGAACAGCTGCCTTTGTTCCACCGAGTCGAGCTCGTGCTCCACCTTCAGCTCTCTCCGGCCGCATGCCACGGCACCCGAGGAAACCAGAATTACCTCATACTCGTGCTGGCGCAGCCACGCTATTTGATCGACCAGTGATGACATGCGTGTCACGTCAAGCCGTCCGTCAGGGCGTGTCAGGGCATTGGAGCCAATCTTCACAACAATCCTTAACTTATCTTTCATCACCGTATCAAGTTTCTCAATATCTATTAATATCCGGGTGCCGCATTACTTCCCGGCATCCTTCTTGCGAATCTCCACACGGCGGATCTTTCCGCTGATGGTCTTGGGCAGCTCATCGACGAACTCGATGATGCGGGGATACTTATAGGGAGCGGTTTCCTTCTTCACATGCTGCTGCAACTCCTTGATGAGGTCATCACCCGCCTTATCCTTCCATTCCTTGCCGAGCACGATGGTAGCCTTCACCACCATGCCGCGAATGTCATCGGGCACGCCGGTGATGGCGCATTCCACAACAGCCGGATGGGTCATCAGGGCACTCTCCACCTCAAACGGACCGATGCGATAGCCGCTGGACTTGATGACATCATCAATACGTCCCTCAAACCAGTAGTAGCCGTCCTCGTCGCGCCACGCCATGTCGCCCGTATGGTAAAGACCGTCGTGCCAGGCTTCGCGCGTCAGTTCGGGGTCGCGATAGTACTCCTTGAAGAGTCCGATGGGCTTCTTGTCGCCCACACGCACCACAATCTCCCCTTTCTCGCCGTCTTCACAAGGTGTTCCGTCGGGCTTCAGCAGGTCGATGTCGTATTGTGCATTGGGAATACCCATCGAGCCAGGCTTGGGCTTCATCCAGGGGAACGTGCCCAACGTCATGGTGGTCTCGGTCTGTCCGAAGCCCTCCATCATCTGGATGCCCGTCTTTTCCTTGAACTTATCAAAGACGGCAGGGTTCAATGCCTCACCTGCCGTCGTGCAGTATTCCAGAGAGGAGAGGTCGTACTTCGAGAGATCCTCGCGGATCATGAAGCGATAGATCGTGGGGGGAGCGCAGAACGAGGTGACATGATATTTCTCGATTTGACGAAGCAGCGTGTCGGCGTTGAACTTCTCATGGTCGAAGACGAAGACTGTCGCTCCGGCAAACCACTGTCCGTAGAACTTTCCCCAAACAGCCTTG
>JAFSWU010000194.1 GCA_017444365.1 Prevotella sp. | reverse complement strand
TCTTCGACCTGCCCGGCACCATCAACAACACATCAGTCATCAGCCTGCTGGCAGAGATGAACTACGTGTTCTGTCCCATTATCGCCGACAATGTGGTCATGAAGAGTTCCATCATCTTCACAGAGCGATTCCTGAAGAAGATGCCCGGCATCAAGGGATGCTATCTGATGTGGAATATGGTGGACAGACGCGAGAAGAGTGAGGTATATGACATGTGGGCCAAGATTCTCGATGACCTGAGCGTACCCGTTCTACAGACGCAGATGCCCAACCTCCTGCGCTTCCGAAAGGAACAGGGCGACAAGAAGAAAGGCGTGTTCCGCTCTACTGTGTTTCCTCCAGACAAGTCGCTGATGAAGGGCAGCAACGTGGATCTGCTGGTGGACGAGGTGTTATCTATCATTAGCAAGTAAAGGATATGGAAAGACAGAAGAAGCAAGTGAATCCTGAGGCTTTGCTCATGGGTGCAAGGGAAAACGACTACAGTAGCCCGACTCCGGCAAGGCCGAAGGATGTACAGAACGAAGCGACTACAGACAGCCCTAAGTCAGAGGACAGGGGGCATGCGGTGCGACCTGCCGTTTCGGATACTCCAAAGCCCGTCGCCAGTGAGGAACAGCCGAAGCCAACTCCTGTGGAAAAATCCCGCAAAGAACGCGGCAGACGGCTGAGTCATAAGGAACTGTTCGTGAAGAACACCAGCCTGAAAGCAAGAAAAGGCGTACAGGCCTATATCCGAACGGAGTTTCATGAACAGATCCAACGCATCGTCGACGTAGTGGGCAAGAAGGAGGTATCCATCTCAAGCTACCTTGACAATGTACTTGCCTTCCACTTCGAGATGTTCGAGACAGAGATAGAGCAGGAACTCGATGAACAATTCAAGTCAAAGTATAACAGTAACATCAAATTCAGTTTTTAGACATATGGATATAATTTCATTTTTCTTAATACCACCGCTGTTGGTTATTGCAGCCGTCATCACCAACGAATTTGTCAATATGGTGACGAAGGAACTTGCCGATAAGTGCTCGGCATTGGCAGGGGAAATAAGCGAACTACGCGCCAGGGTTGAAGAACTGGCCAGATCGGTTTCAGAATCCAGTACTCTGACTGTTCATCATAATCTGGAACCGCAGGAAGAGAAAACTCAGGAAGAAAAGCCGAGGGAAGTTCAACAATCTCACGACATAGCCAATATCAGCCGAAACCATTCATTCAGTGATATTGAACTGGCATGTGAGATTGTCCGTAAAGACCTGAAGGACATTCCCGACAGGGAGAAACGCTACGCAGGCTATGTCTTCACCGACCTGGAGGATACCTATTTCTTCGACCAGCTGATGGCGCAGAACCAAGACCTCAAGGAAACGATAGAGACCAGTATGCGCAAGTTCATGTCGGACAATCTGAAACTGGAGCCTGCAAGGCGTTTCTACGTGCCGAAGAGCACTTTTGAGAAGTATATGAGAACTAACGAATATTGATGGCGTATGGAAGTAGTTTCGATAGAAAAGAACACATACCGTGAGATGATGGCACGTTTCAACGTGTTTGTCTCACAGATGAAGGAGATGTGCCAGCGCAACGAACCGAAGAAACTCGGTGACTGGCTCGACAGCGATGAGGTTTGCGAGATGCTGACCATCAGCCCGCGTACGCTGCAGTCGCTCCGCTACAAGGGCATACTGGGCTATTCACAGATTCAGCATCGTACTTACTACAAACTGGACGAAGTGGTGGAACTCATAAAAAGCAATACAGTAGAAAGGGACATTGAATATGTACGACGAAAAGCAAATGAGCGAGTTGCAAAACAGAAGCTCAACAACAGTTACGACCTTTTTTCGTAGCCTCGACGAACTGAAGGTGATGTGCGGCCTCGCCATGCAGAACTACCGTCCGATAGTAAACGGCGAGCGGTATCTGACTGACCAGGAAACGGCGGACATTCTCCGCATAACACGGCGCACTCTGAACGACTACCGCGCCGACGGTATCATCCCCTATGTGCAGATTGGCGGGAAGGTGCTCTATGCGGAGAGTGACATTGAGGCTCTGCTACAGGCGAACTATCATCCGGCATTCAAGCGGCTGGCATAGGAGGTTTTATCCTGTTAGAGCGTTTTTCTCTCAAAACGAATGGAACTATACAAAAGAGAAAGGCAGATGCCTGACAATGTGTCGGTGTATCTGCCTTTCTCTTTGCTTTCCCTCTGATGTCTATTCTCTTATCTTATTATGTGTGAAGTCCACGTCATCCACGATGATGCAGATATGCTCGTATGGATTTGTGGCGTATGCCTTGTTCTTAATGTACTGTCGGAATATCCGCGCATTCCTACTTGGCACCTTATAGGTCAGGTAGAGAATCATGTCCAGATTATAGACTTCGACAGACCAGCTTTTGCGGCTTGGGTATGGAACCAACTGCATCGTCTCGTCCTCATGCAACTCACCTTTCTTATATATAGAGCGGATGGCACGGAAGACCGTAGCATGCTGCATCCCGAACATGTCGGCAATCTCGTCGCATGTCATCCAGACTTCCTGCTGTGGCATGGTTACCCTGCCGCCGTTCGTCATTGTAATAATTCCTCGCTTCATGGTTATGCCAG
>JAFSWU010000193.1 GCA_017444365.1 Prevotella sp. | reverse complement strand
GCAGCCGCGCATGATGCTGACAAAGCCGCCGATTCTGTTTCCGGCGATGCGCTGGGGCACGACATCGTGGTAGGTCTCGGTGGGCGAGAGCTCGATGTGGATGGCTTTTGGTCCCTGTTCTGCCTGTGCCACGAGGTCGGGTAGGGTCAGGTATGCATCAGGGCCGGCCACGAGGTCAACGTGATGATGTTCCAGGAGCTCTTCTTTCACACGCTCGGCCATGCAGCCGAGGACACCGATGATTAGGTTGTCTCCTTTCTTTTTCTTCTTCCTGATAGCATTCAGCTCTTCCAAGCGGTGATAGATTTTCTGCTCCGCGTTGTCGCGCACCGAGCAGGTGTTGAGGAAGACGGCATCGGCCTCTTCCACGCTTTCGCAGGTGTCGTAGCCGGCCATCTTCATGACCGATGCTACCACCTCAGAGTCGGCTACGTTCATCTGGCAGCCGTAAGTTTCAATATATAGTTTCTTCATCCTTCAATCTTTCATCCTTCATTCTTCATCTATTCCTTATAGCTGTCAAGTTTATGGAGGAAGTAGTCGCGGAAGTCGCTCCACTTATAGTAAGGACCGCTCACGGCTTGCAGGGGCAGTGTGGTCTCGTTCTCGTTGAGCAGGGCCTTGACCAGAATGGGGTCGTTGACGTTCTTCGAGCGGTAGAACACGAGCTGCACATTACATCCCATGGGGAAGATGCGATAGTTGAGCCAGCCCTTCTCCACCAACTCGTTGAGGTTGTCGGTGGCCAGACCATACCGGTCCATCTCCAACAGGCAGGCCAGTGGCATGACGCATACCTCGTGGCCATAGCGGAGTGTGGCACCAGGGTGCTTCTCCGTCAGCAGCGAGTCGGCTTCCTTGATCATCACGCGGAGCAGGTTTCGCTGTGAGAAAGGCATCGCGCTTCCGTTTTTCTTGAAGCCGCCGTAGCTGACATACCAGCTGGCGTTCTCCACGAGCCAGTTGTCGTAAATTTCGTCCTCCTGATAGAGGTCGTAGAGCGAGAGTGTGTGGCGCAGCTCGGTGCTCTGCACATTGCTGGCTTGCTTCCAGAGGTAGTAGTTGAGTGAGGCTTGATCGACGCTATCCTTCAGATACTGCTCGTCGTTGAAGAGCGTGCTCATGAGGCGCTTGTAGTTGGCATGCTCGCGCTTGAAGTCATTGAGGGTGCGGCTTACGTCATCGTTCCACCGTTTCTTTCCGATGTCCTTGGCATCGAAGTTCATATACCACATGTCGTGTTCTGAAGCATCGTGGGTGATCTGCAGTTGCGGGTTCAGGGTGCAAAGCTCCTGCAAGGCGTTCTCCATCGAGAGGATGCAGCGGATGACAACGGTGCTCTTCGCGTCGATGTTGGTCTTTCCCTTGAATACCTCGGGGAAACGGTCGTACATGCGGTGGGCAATGCCACGATGCTGCTCTGCTCCTAACGGGGTGAGCTCGCCGTGACGTTTCTGGGCTGCTTCACGGATGAGCGTCAGGCGGCGCAGCACGTCCTGCCCTAACGGGGTCAGCTTGCCATATTTGTCGGCCTTGACCAGCGGCTTATAGGCATTGTCGTAGTCGCCATTGGAGATGAGATGGCGTGAACCGTGCCTGCCGTAATGCGAGATGTAGTAGGGCTCATATCCCTTCGGAGCGGGTGTGAGCTGTTTCTGCAGCGGACCCGGGTAGGCATAGTAGTTACTTCCAGAGCGGAAGACGTTTTCCTTGATTTCTTTTTTTGCGTCCTGCGCAAGGGCTGTCAGGGCTATCAGCGCGAGCAGCCAAATCATGGCGTTGCGTTTCATGATGGTCTTCTTTTTAATGATGTTTCGGCAAAGGTACAAAATTTCAACGAATTAGCCGTTACTTTTCCTGGAAAATCCATTTTCTCCTTTTTGAAAACAATCATTCTCAGTGTTGTTCGAGTTTTGAGGATTGAGGTTCGAGGTGCGAGATGCGAGGTGCGTAAGAATAAGGGGACGCGAATTTGTCTTCGCGTCCCCTTCAATCATATTTTCAGAAACTGTGCTTACTTCAGAACAACCTTTTTGTTGTTGATGACATAAACACCCTTCTTCATTCCCTTCAAAGTGATAACCTTGCCAAGGTACTGGCCGTTGACGGTATAGACGTGAACAGGCTTACCCTGAGCCATGATGCTCTCGATGCCGTCGGTGACAACCTTCAGGGCAGCGGTAGCGGGCATGGACTCCGTGCCGTCGTCGTAAACAGCTGTCACAGCGAAGATGTGGTAGCCGTCAACAACGTCCTCGTCGTACTCATAGCTGGTCTCCTCAGAAACGTCGTCGTACTCTCCATCGATATAGACGTTGTAGGAAGTGACCTCGCCGAAGCTTACACCACCAGCTGTGAAGGTGATATCGTCAACAAGCAGAGCCCAAACATCGGTGGAAGTGTGACGGATGGCAAAATACTTGGTACCTGCGGGCAGGCTGAACGAAACTTCCTCCCATGCATCGGAAGAAGTGCTGGCCGACTTGAGCAGGCTGAAGCTTCCTATGTCCGTGTTAGTCTTGGATGTCCAAATCTCGAATTTCTCTGCTCCATAGGTAGTAACCAGTTCGCGTACCCAGAAGGAAATTGTCTGAGCGGTGCCAGGCAGTTGCGGAGAAATGAGCCAGTGGTCGGTAGCGGCAGGATTGCCCTCGGGCTCTGCCACACATGCGGAGAGGATACATTGTGTGCCACTATGTGGAGCATAGTTCGCAGACAGGTCTTGAGCAAGCTGTGAAGAGCTGGGGGTAAAGACCATCCAAGCGTTTCCGTCGCCCATGTTAGGAACATCGATTCCTTGGAATCCATAGCCAGCAGCACCTCCGTTGCCATCATATACCATCCAGTCGCCCAGCATGCCAGTGTGCGTGTTTTCATCAACACCACCGGTAGAGAATTCGGGGAAGGTCTCGGCATCGTCGAAGTTCTCGGTCATTTCCTCGGGTTCTTCTTCTGTCTCAGTGTCGGGGGCTTCCCACGTCATCGTTACCTTGCCATTGGCCTGAGCCACCTGCAGGTTCTCGGGAGTGGGAGCAACGGGGGCAATCAATGTAATGGATGTTGTGGCGATGTTGTTCGATTTGTTCTGATCAGACTCAAAGACAACCTCGGCAGTGATGTTGGTATCGCCAGCCTTGTCGAATACGGAGGGAGCGTAATCTACACGGAACTCACGGCTCTTGAACGGTGCCAGTGCCTCAGAGACTTTCTGCTTGAATACCTCCTTGTTGCCAGCCTTCAAGATGACCGTGTAGTTCTCGGCGGCATTCTCACCCTTGTTCTCAACGGTTACAACAACATTGGTATGTTCACCCAAGGTGAGGCTCTTGGCGGTCTTCACGTTGGCAGCAAGGTCGTAGGCGTAGAGGTCAACGATGCGGATATTGTCTATCAGGAAGCTGGCATCGAGATTCTCGGAGAAGTCGAAGTCAAACGATAGGCGGCTATAACGCTCGCCGACGATGGCATTCAGCGGCACCTTCACCGTTGTATATTCACTGGCGGAAGCCGTGATGTCTTCCTGAAGCATAACAAACTGACCTCCATCCTTAGAACCGGTGATGAAGAGAGCATCAGCAGCGTCGGTCTTCAGGTCGAATACCAGCGTCGGCTTGGCAGCAGAGCGAAGGTCAAGCTTACCTGATACGAAGTAGCCATCTGTGCCTTCCGCATCCTCGTCGAGTTTGATATTCAAGGCAACGCCGTCTTCATCGGAAGCATCATTCGAGACGGATAAGCCGAGGTTCACGTCTTCCCAGATGTAGTGCATGGTGCTGCCAGTGAAGCCTTCGGTGACAGGCAACTCATAGGGAGCGCCAACCAGGAGAGTGGCAAGGTTATAGCTACCCGTGCCAGCGCTGGTGCGAGGCTCAATACCCCAGTACTCGTATGTCTGCTCACCTTCGTCAAGGTTCACGTTGTCGAGGATATAGCTCGTAGCGAAAACAGAGTCGATCTTCTCGTCGAGTACGGGGAATGAGTAGCCCATGAACGACTCCCAGCCGACAGTCCAAAGGAGATATTCCACCTGGGCGGGATTGACATAGCCGCCGTTCTCACCCGTGGAAACTGCATCCCAAGAGAACTTGACAGCTGTGCCCTGGTCGGCAGCGAAGAAATTCTCTACAGGTTCAGGAGTGTCCACACCCACATAGGTGCTTGCCTTCTCGCTCTTCGGGCCATTGCCGCTGGCGTTGTAAGCGACAACATGATAAGTATAGATGCCGGGTTCTTCGATAGAAGTGTCAGTCCAGCTCTGCTTACTACCCGGAGCAATGTTCTCGATTTCCTTCACAAGCACGTTGTTGCGATAGACCTCCACCTTGGTGATGTTTCCGGTCAGGTTGGTTCCGTTGTAGGCCTTGGCGGGAGCGGTGAAGTTCACGGTAGCCTCAAGTGTACCCTCGGCAGCGGGCGTAACGTTGAGGTCGGTAATAGCAGCGGGAGCAGCGGCCTCAGCACCCTTGTCAATAGAGATGCTGTTGACCATGAGGAAGTATTTGTCGGCATCGGAGATGGCATGGATAGCAACATGGTAATAGCCAGTCTCTGCGACAGAGAATGTACCCTCATAGTCTTCTGCCTCTGCGTTAGCAACGTCTGTAGCAGCAATCACGGGAATGGTCAGAGCAGCAGCTGTTGCTTCTTTACCGGCAACCACTTCAAAGCGCTCGGGATAAGATGCGCTCCTGGCATTGGCGTTAATTGTCACAAGATAGTTCTTGCCTGCCTCTAACTTGATGGCGGGAGAAACGAGATAGTCGTCGCCCTGGTTGGTACTGCTGTAACGGTAGAAGGCAATGGTATTTCCTGTAGAAGAATCAAACGACCAGGTCTTGCCATCTGCATTGGCATCGATAATTTCTAACTGGTTCTGTAAAGCACCTGTCTCGAAATTGTTCACATAGGGAAGCTCGTCAACAACGACGGGAGGATAGTAGGTGAATACGGACGAAAAGTCGCTATAGCCCGTGAAATTGTTGTCATCGGTATAGAAAAGACCTGCGCCATAATAGTTGTCATTCAGATAATCACCGGTGCCCTCCAGGGTGATGGTGTTGGCCTCTTCGTCAACGGTGAGGATATAAGGCTCTCCAGCATTCACTTCGGCAAAACCGTTGGTGGAGTCATAGCTGACATAGCCTGTGCGGACTCCATAGCCATCATCTTCCCAATAGACAATCACCTGGTTGGCGGGAACCGTGATGGTGTTGCCCTCTCGGGTACCCTTGATCCATGTTTCTACAGGAACGGTAGAGAAGAAATCCTTGAAATAGACTACGCCATCCTCGGTTTCTACAATTTCAATTTTTCCACTCTGAGTGGTCTTGGAAACACTTTGATTTGACACCGTGGTGGCTGAGCCAGAACGTGCATAAAGCTTGTGCTCACCCTCGGCGGGCTCTGTGATGACACCATACTTGTCAACGGTCTCTGCCTTGCGGGGCTTGCCGTTGGCTTTGGCGCGAACAGGAACAACGGAAGGCATCACACGCGAGACGTTTCCCACGCTGGAAGCAACCGGTGCAGCTTCCTTTTGGTTCTTCTCCCGAAGGGCGGAGAACTCTTTCGCTTTCTTCTTGGCTCCCTTCAGCTCATGCATCTTATGAGAAGCACCGGAAACCTTGGACCTCTCTGCGGGCACTTGAGCTTGGGTTGGTAATGCAAGTAGCAATGCTACAGCAATCACAATGATAGAAGTAATCTTTTTACCCATAATAAAATAAATGTTAGTTGATAAAATATAATAATAAGAATGATAACTGTGCGAGAAGGGTGTGAACACACATTACGAGCGCAGAGCGCGCATGGCATTGAGCACCGCCAATACCGTCACACCGACATCGGCAAAGACGGCCATCCACATCGTGGCAAGGCCAAAGACGGCCAAGAGAAGCACCGCCACCTTCACGCCGATGGCAAAGACGACATTCTGTCGGGCAATGGTCAGGGTGCGACGGGCCAGGCGGATGGCAACGGCAATATTGGAGGGATGGTCGTCCTTGATGACCACGTCGGCTGCTTCTATCGCGGCATCGCTTCCCAGTCCGCCCATCGCAATGCCTACATCGGCACGGGCCAGTACTGGGGCATCGTTGATGCCGTCGCCCACGAAGGCAAGATACCCGTTCTTGGGCTTCCCTTGCGGGGAAAGAGAGGAGAGCGAAAGCAGACGCTCCACGTGGGCCACCTTGTCGGCAGGCAGCAATTCGGCATGGAACTCACTCAGTCCGAGGCGTTGTGCCACGTCGGCTCCCACCTCCTTGCGGTCGCCAGTGAGCATCACGGTACGCTTCACGCCCAGTGCGTTCAGCTCCTTGATGGCAGTTGCACTGTCCTCCTTCACTACGTCGTTGATGACAATATGCCCGGCATATTTACCATCGATGGCCACATGGATGATGGTTCCCACGCAATGGCAGTCGTGCCAGTGGGCCCCCACGGTGTCCATGAGCTTTGTATTTCCCACGCTGACCATCCGCGTGCCCACCTTGGCCGTAATGCCCTGTCCGGCAATCTCTTGCACATCGCTTACCTTGCAGCCGTCGGTGGCTTCATCGGGGAAGGCATCGCGCAGGGCGGCACCGATGGGGTGCGTGCTGAAGTGTTCCACATGGGCAGCCAGATGCAGCAGCTCGTGCTCGTCGCATATGTCGGGATGAACCGCTTCCACGGCAAATTTTCCATGTGTAAGGGTTCCTGTCTTATCGAACACGACGGTGCCCAAGTTCGCCAACACATCGAAATAATTGGCACCTTTGATGAGGATTCCCTTGCGAGAGGCACCGCCAATGCCGCCGAAGAAGGTGAGGGGCACGCTGATGACCAAGGCACACGGACAGGAAACCACCAGGAAGAGCAGGGCCCGATAGAGCCAGGTGGGGAAAACGACCCCCTCCAGCTCCCCAAGGGGGAGGGAGGTGAGGTTAGAGGTATGAGGTATGAGGTATGAGGTAAGGGGAGGGACCACCGCAATGAAGAGGGCGGCAAAGACCACGATGGGTGTATAGACACGGGCAAAGTGGGTGATGAAGGCCTCACTCTTCGATTTGTGGTCGGTAGCACTCTCCACGAGGCTGATAATCTTGGCGACGGTGCTGTCGCCGAAGGACTTCGTGGTACGGATGTGTAGCACTCCTGAGAGGTTGACACAGCCCGAGATGACCTCGTCGGCCTCTGTCACCTCACGCGGTATCGACTCACCGGTCAGGGCCACGGTGTTCAATGCCGACGTTCCCTCGATGACCACGCCGTCGAGGGGTATCTTCTCACCGGGCCGGATGAGGATGGTTGCACCGATGTGTACCTCCGTGGGATCTACGTCTTCCACCGCACCCGTAGGGTTTATCACATGTGCCACGTCGGGCCGTATGTTCATGAGGTGTGCGATGCTTTCGCGGCTTTTGCCTTCGGCATAGCCCTCGAAGAGTTCGCCTACCTGAAAAAACAGCATGACGAACACCGCCTCGGCATATTGGTTCTCCACACCGGGGAAGAACCCGATGAGCAGGGCTCCTATGGTGGCCACCGACATGAGGAAATGCTCATTGAAGACATCGCCGTGGGCAATCCCTTCAACAGCCTCATGCAAGGTCTCGTGACCTATTATAATATAAGGTAAAAGATAGACCAGCAACAGCTGCCACATCGGCAGGTCACAGCTATGTTCTATCACTGCGGCACCGGCCAACAGAACGGCTGTGATGACAATGAGCCTCAGCTGCGCCCCCATGCCTCCATGGTGGTGTTCATGATGGTGTTCCTGTTGATGTTCGTGATGGTGCTCGTGGCAGTCACATTCGTGCGAGTGATGATGTTGACTCATACTTCCAAACTTATAGGTTATGTGTTGATACGGTTATCGTTGGCATCGATAGAAATATTGAACCGTCCGTTCATGGCTGTGAGCTGTTCCAGCGTGAAGCGGTACTGGTCGGACGCTAACGAGTTGTCTTCGCGATAATGATTGCTCTTGATGTCAAAGATTCCACACATCAGTTCATAGAGAAGGTCGTTGGTCCAATAGCGCAGGCTATTGTTCTGCAGGGCTGCTATGCGGTCGGGACGCAGGGCGACATACTCCTTTCCAAGCCAAACCATAAGCGGGATGCGGGTGTCGAGGAAGCCCGAGAAGTTGGGCATGCGATGGCGGTCGGGAATGTCGCCGTGGTCGCTGAAATAGACCATGCCCTGCAGGTTCAGGTGCTCACGTCCGTACTCGAACACACGTCGCAGCACGGAGTCTGTATAGTAAAGCGAGTTCTTGTAGTTGAGAATCCTGTCGTGGTTACCTGGCGCACCCCACTGTCGGGTGGCCTCCGTAAAACGGTTCTCGTAGTTGAAATGACTTCCCATGAGGTGCAGCACCACGAAGTTCTTCTCCTTGGGATCGACCTCGGTCAGGAAGTCGATGAGCGACTCGTCATACTGTGTCTTGTTCAACACTTGCTCCGTCCACTTCGCCACGTGAGCGGAGTTGGCGACGAGGGTGATGGGGGTGTCGGCGGCTCCCAAGTGTCCTTGGTTGCTGTACCAGTGGATGTGGTAGCCCGCCTTCTCGGCAATATCTACCACGGAGCATGAGGTGTAGAACTGTCCGCCGTCATACTGGTTGTATTCCGTGAGCACCTTCTCCAATGTCGGAACCGTCTGTATGTCGCAGCTGTAGGCATGGGGGAAGAGCACGCAGTGGCTCTTGTCCTCAGCGAGACAGCGCAGCCACGGGGTGGTGTCCTCGTTCATGTTGACAAAGGCACTCATATAGTCGCGCGATGCCGACTCGCCAATGACCATGATGATGGTATGTGGAGCGTCCATCGGGCGCAGTGTCTCCACGTCCAGGCTGGTCATGCGCTGCTCACGGTTACTGATGTAGTGGCTGTTGTTCTCCACATATTCTTTCACAACCTGGTAAAGGCGTGACAGGCCGCAGCGCACAAACAAGCCGTGATTCGGCTTCCACATATAGACCGTTGTGAATGCCAACAGTCCTCCCACAGGAACAATCTGCCACCATGCGGGCTCTGCAAGCACTGGATGGAAGCTGCCCGCCGTGTAGATGCACCCCGCTGCCAAGAGGATGACCGCCAGGGCTGTTGTGAGAATGCGCCAAGCTGAATAAGAATGCAGGAATTCGATTACCTCGTTGTAGTCGGTTTCCTGCAACATCTTCATGCCGCTCTCGTCCAGTACCACATGGCAGGTGATGTAATAGACCCACAACACCACCATCGGCATGAACAAGACAAACAGCAACACCCCCCACGCATAACCGGCGGCGGGCAACAGCAGGAACAGCGATGACAGCCAGCCGAAGAGATACATCCCGAAGGAGATGTCTATCTGGTTGTCGTAGTCGGGCGACACCTTGCGGTTCGTGAGGTGGTAAAGCAATGGATAGGACACCATCCAGCTGCCACTGACTCCCAATGACAGCAAGAAGGCCGGCTGCCACGGACTGCACCACATCACCGTCAGGGGCAATACTGCCACCAGGGCTCCCACCATGTAGCGCAGGAACTGTTGCAGACGGGCGTTGGGTGCCAACCCTCGGTTGCACGACATATAGACGGCATATCCCCCGCCCCATAGTAGGAGATACAGGAGAAGAATGCTACAAAGAATTGGCATATTGCTCAAGGATTTGTTGATAGAATATCTGATAGTTCAGTTTCGCGTCGAAGTCGGCTTTCGCCTGTTTGCCCAGACGCTGGCGCAGGTCGGCATCGTCGATGAGGCGTGCCATAGCATCAGCCAACTTGCCACTGTCGCCGGGTGGCACCAGCAGTCCGTTGCCCTCGTTGACCACATACTCGCGCTGTCCGCCATTGTCGGTTGTCACCACGGGATGGCCCTGCGACATGTACTCCATGGGCGAGAGCGGACAGCCCTCGCGCACCACCGACGGCAGGATGCCGAAGTCGGCCTCGTGTACAAAGGGCGGTATGGCATCCACAAATCCGGTGAAGATGACCTTGTCGTCGATGCCTTTCTCGTGGATGAGTGCTTTCAGGTGGTCTGTATATTCCTGATCCCCCCGTCCGAGGAGCACCAGCTTGAAGGGCTTTTCGCGTAGCTGCGCCACAGCCTCCATCAGCACGTCGAGTCCTTTCTCGGCGTCATGCCGTCCATGATACATCGCCACCACGTTGTCCGTGGGAATGTTGTATTTCCTGCGCACGTCAACCTTCTGCATCTCCGAGGGTACGACAATGCTTGTGTGTACAATGCCCAGCTTCCCCTCGTCAATCGCCGGGTGGGTGCTCAGGAATTCGCTTCGGGAGATTTCCGAGTCAAAGATCAGTCGGTCCAACTGCCCGTAGAGCCAGCGATACACGAATGTGTTCTTGCCCTTGCGGGTGAGGTGCCGGCACATGACCAAGCGGATGTCCTTGTTCGTGGAAAGCTTACGGGCATAGGATGCCGTGAAAGCATCCTTGAAGTTATGGGCATGGATGAGGCAGGGGCCGGCCTCGTTGACGATGCGCGATAACGAACAGGCACTCTTCAGGTCGAGAACGCCTCGCAAGGGAAGCGGATGGACTGGGATTCCCAACTTCTGATAGGTGGAGATAACGGCTTCCGACGGACGACAGCAGATTTCCACGTTCCTGCCATCGGCAAGCTGGCGGCTGGCCAGGTCAAAGACATACTGCTCACCACCGCCCCATGCGTTGTTGGAAACGATATGTATGATTTTTCTCATAGTTCTGTACGCAATTTTCGTTCTATAATCTTCATCACCATGATTTGCTGGTACAAGGCCCATTGCAATGCCTGTAGCACACCTCTGCGCCCATTCATAAAGCCACCCATGAACAGGTAGTTTTGCAGGAAACGCCAAACGGGACGCACCACCAGGGCACCCATCCCGAAATTGCGCTTCGCCTTCTTGTCCACCTCGTTGTCGGTATATTCGTTCATCTTCGTCACCCAGTAGCGGATGCTCTCGTCTGCCAGGTGGATGATGGCATACTGTACAGGAGCCCGCTCCACGCGTCCCTGTACCTCGGGGAACGTGTGGACATAGGGAGGCCACACCGTTCCTTCACGGATGAAGAAACGCAGCTGATAGTCGTGTGACCAGTCGCGCCCGTATTTCCCGATGAACTTGTTGCGGCGGAACAGGTAAAGGCCTGCCGGACAGTCGGGCTCCGTGATACGCTGATAGAGGTATTGGCGCAGCTCCGGACTGATCAGCTCATCCGCATCCACCACCAGCACCCACTTCGAGGCGGCACTCTGGATGGCAAACGTGCGGGCGGGCTCGGCACTCTTGTGATTGCCTTTGGGGAATGTCACCACACGGCAGCCGTTTCTCCGGGCTATCTCCAAGGTGTGGTCGGTACTCTCCATGTCGCAAATCAGAACCTCGTCGAACTCCTTCACCGAGTCGATGACTTCCTGCAAATACTCTTCGGCGTTGTATGTGTTAATGACAACCGATATTTTGTTTTCTTCCATATTGATGGCATTATTGATGGCAAAGTTACGAAAAGTCGAGAGAAAAGCCAAATAAATTTGAGCTTTTGGAAAAATTATCTTATCTTTGCACACTATAAATTATTACGATATGGCTTATCAGATACCTTTATTCAATCTGAATTTCGATGAGCGTGAGGCACAGGCTGCCTACGATACCATCAAGTCGGGCTGGATTTCCACCGGCCCCAAGAATGCGGAACTGGAACAGATATTCAAGGATATGTGGGGCGTAAAGTACGCTGTTTCCATGTCCAACTGCACCGATTCGCTGCATGTCGCCTGCATGGTGTGCGACTTTGGCCCGGGCGACGAGGTCATCTGCCCCTCGCTCACCTTCGCCGCCTCGTGCAACTGCATCCGCTATGTCGGGGCAACACCTGTCTTTGCCGACATCGTCGGTCCCGACCACATCAACATCTCGCCCGAGGACATCGAGCGGAAGATTACGCCGCGCACCAAGGGTATCATCGTGGTCCACATGGCTGGCTTCCCCGCCCGTATGGATGAGATCATGGACATTGCCCGTCGGCATAACCTGAAGGTCATCGAGGATGCCTGTCACGGGCCGCTCTCGGAATACAAAGGTCGGAAGCTCGGTACCATTGGCGACTGTGCGTCGTTCTCGTTCTTCTCCAACAAGAATATCTCCACCGGCGAAGGCGGCATGTTCATCACCAACAACGAGGAGATGGAGCGTCGTGCCCGCCTCATCCGTTCCCATGGCATGAGCACCATGAGCTACCAGCGTGCCTCGGGACATGCCACGAGCTACGACATCACCTGCTTGGGCTACAACTTCCGCATGGACGACATCCGTGCCTCCATCGCCATCGAGCAGCTCAAGAAGCTCCCGGGCGACTTGCAGACACGTCTCCAGGTACGCAGCCGTTATGTGGAGCGCCTGTCGAAGATCGAGGGCATCGCCGTTCCGTTTGCCGACAACCAGGAGTTTGTCAGCAACTACATCCTGCCGGTCGTCCTGCTGAATTCCACCAAGGAGCGGCGCGACCAGGTGCGCGACTATATCCATGCCGCCGGCATCCAGACCAGCGTTCACTATCCTGCCGCCCACCTCTTCTCCACCTACAGGGAGCTGGGAGCCGTACTGCCGCAGACGGAGTACGTCACCGACAACGAGATCACGCTCCCCATGTATGCGGCCCTGACCATGGAGCAGGTGGATTTCATCTGCGACACGCTGCAGCAGGCACTCAACAAAATCAAGTGACCCAATGAACAATATCAGTACGATACAAGACAAAATCGTCAGTTCCGACCTCACCATCCTCGCTGCCCTGAAGAAGATGGACGAGGTGAAGGCGAAACTGCTGTTCGTCTTCGACGGCGATGTCTTCGACTGCCTACTGACGATTGGCGACATCCAGCGGGCCATCATCCGCAATGTCGCTCTCACGGAGAGCATCTCCACCATTCTCGACCGGCAGAAGGTCTATGCCAAGCCCACCGACTCCATCGACGACATCCGTGAGGTGATGTTCCGTGAGAACTTCGACTGTATGCCCATTGTCAACGACCGTGGGCAGATTGTCGATATCCTGTACTGGGCCGACGTGTTCCAGCAGTCGCCGGTCGATTCGCGCAAGAAGCTCGACCTGCCCGTCGTCATCATGGCCGGCGGCAAGGGCACCCGCCTGAAGCCGCTGACCAACGTACTGCCCAAGCCGCTCATCCCCGTTGGCGAGAAGACCATTCTCGAGGTCATCATGGACCAGTTCGAGGAGATTGGCTGTCGGAAGTTCTACATGTCGGTCAACTACAAGAGCGACATGATGCGTTTCTATATCGATCAGCTGGAGCACCATTACGACATCGAGTTCTTCGAGGAGCCCAAGCCTTTAGGCACCATCGGAAGCGTATCGCTGCTGAAGGGGAAGATCACCACGCCGTTCTTCGTCACCAACTGCGACAGCATCAACGAACAGGACTACCGCGATGTCTATGACTACCACTGCGATAACCACAACGATATGACCCTCGTCACGATGGTGAAGAGCTTCAAGATTCCCTATGGGGTCATCGAGACCGGCGAAGACGGACTGATGGTGGACTTAAAAGAAAAGCCCGAGCAGACCTACATGGTCAACACGGGCGTATATATTCTGAATCCCGAACTCATCGACGAGATTCCTGAAGGCGAGTTCTTCCACATCACCGACCTCATGACCAAAATCCGTCAGCGCAACGGGCGCGTCGGCTGTTTCCCTGTCAGCGAGCATGCCTGGCGCGACATGGGCGAGTGGCGTGAATACCTGAAAATGATCAAAGTCCTTTGAGTCCAAAGCTTTTTGGACTCTTTTTTTTATTTCCTCAGCAGCTCACACAGCTCGCGCATGCCCTCGGAGGCACCCATCTGCAGGTGCGTCAGGTTGGGCAGCGAGGCCGGCACGGGCTCGGGGTCGATGAGATAGACGGGCGTTCCCGGACGTACATAGTGGTACAGGCCGGCAGCGGGATAGACGTTGAGCGACGTTCCGATAATGACAAACACGTCGGCCTCACCAGCTTGGTCGGCCGCCACGCTGATCATCGGCACCGACTCGCCGAAGAACACGATGAAGGGGCGCAACAGCGAACCATCGCCAGCCTTTTCGCCGGGCTTCACCTCGCAGTCGTCGGCCGGCAGCTCGCGCACATACCGCTCGTCAAACTGGTCGTAGGACGAGCAGACCTTGGTCAGCTCTCCATGCAGGTGGATGACATGCTTCGACCCTGCCGCCTCGTGCAGGTTATCGACATTCTGCGTCACCACCGTCACGTCGAAGTCTTTCTCCAAATCGGCAATGAGCTTGTGCCCCTCGTTTGGCTTGGCCGAATAGAGCTTATGGCGCAGCCCGTTGTAGAAGTTGTTGACAAACTCCGGGTCGCGCAGCCATCCCTCATGGCTTGCCACCTGCTCTACGGGGAAGTTCTCCCACAACCCGTCACTACCGCGAAATGTCTTGAAGCCGCTCTCTACCGACATGCCGGCTCCAGTCAGAAATACAATCTTCTTTTTCATACTGCAAACTTATAGATAATTTTTGTACTACTCAAACATGCAAACTTACAGATTATTTTTGAATTACGCAATATTCGTACGCCAAAATCAGCGTAAACAGCTCATGAGTGCTTAAAAATATATAATTTGTAGGTGGTTTTCATTCGCCGTATAGGTGTTTTTTTATACCTTTGCAGGCTGAAATCGAATATATAAATATAATAAGGTATAAAGATATGGATAAAGTTAGCTATGCTCTTGGTCTCGGAATCGGTCGCCAGCTGTGCGACATGGGTGCCCGCGAGTTGAATATCGATGACTTCGCTCAGGCCATCAAGGACGTGATTGCCGATGCCAAGAAGCAGGTTTCCGACAGCGAGGCACAGACCCTCGTACAGAATTTCTTCGCCGAGCAGGAGAAGAAGCAGCGCGCTGCCGCCGCTGAGAAGTTCAAGACACAGAAAGAAGACGGTGAGAAGTACCTCGCCGAGAACGCAGGCAAGGAGGGTGTCATCACCCTGCCGAGCGGACTGCAGTACAAAGTGCTCAAGGCCGGCAACGGTCGCAAGCCGAAGGCCACCGACAGCGTAAGGTGCCACTACGAGGGAATGCTCATCGACGGAACGATGTTCGACAGCAGCATCCAGCGCGGCGAACCCGCCACCTTCCCCCTGAACGGTGTCATCGCCGGTTGGACCGAGGGCTTGCAGCTCATGGAAGAGGGTGCCAAGTACCGCTTCTTCATTCCCTACCACCTGGGTTACGGTGAGCGCGGTGCCGGTCAGGCCATTCCTCCCTTTGCCGCTCTGGTGTTCGACGTAGAGCTCATCGAGGACGTGTAACGAAACATTACAAACAATTCAATCAATAACAACAACAATGAAAAAACTGACAATTGTAGCCGCAATGATGGCTATCACCGCAGCTTTCACCGCTTGCGGCAACTCTACTCCCAAGGCCGACCTGAAGAGCGACATCGACTCGATGAGCTATGGTATGGGTCTGTCACAGTCACAGGGTCTGAAAGACTTCCTCGTACAGCGCATGAATATCGACACCACCTACATGGACGAGTTCATCAAGGGTCTCAACGATGGTGCCAACGCTGGCGACGACAAGAAGAAGGCTGCTTACTATGCCGGTATCCAGATCGGTCAGCAGATTTCTAACCAGATGATCGTGGGTATCAACCACGAGGTGTTCGGCAACGACTCCACCAAGACCATCTCGCTGAAGAACTTCATGGCAGGTTTCGTAGCCGGTACCACTGGCAAGAACGCCAAGATGACCGTTGAGCAGGCTCAGACCGTTGCTGAGACCAAGATGCGTGAGATCAAGGCCAAGAACATGGAGAAGGAGTTCGGCCCCAACAAGAAGGAAGGCGAGAAGTTCCTTGCCAGCAACAAGACACAGCCCGACGTGAAGGTGCTCGAGAGCGGTGTGCAGTACAAGGTGCTCAAAGAGGGCAATGGTCCCCTGCCGAAGGACACCTCTCGTGTGAAGGTTCACTATGAGGGCCGCACCATCGACGGCAATGTCTTCGACAGCTCTTACAAGAACGGCACCCCCATCACCCTGCGTGCCAACCAGGTAATCAAGGGCTTCACCGATGCTCTTGTACACATGCCCGAGGGTTCAGAGTGGGAGATCTATATTCCCCAGGAACTGGCTTATGGCGAGCGCGAACAGGGACAGATCAAGCCTTTCTCTGCTTTGATCTTCAAGGTAAGCCTCATTTCGGTTGATAAAAAAGACTAATTATGAAGAAAGCAATCTTGATGGCACTGGTGGTACTGGCAGGCGCAACGCTCTGCCCCGCCAATGCCGCAAAAAAAGAAAAGAAGAATAAGAAAAAGAAGGGCACCGAGCTCGTCGCCGACACCGTTGCCGCTGTCGATGCGAAGACGGCCGCGTTCCCCGAGCGTCCCAATGCACCGCTCCTCACACGTGCCGACTCCATCGGCTATGTGTCGGGTATGGAGGTTACCCGTGGTCTCCTCTCCTACCTGAAGATGCAGTACAAGGTGAACGACGCTTACATGAGCGAGTTCGCCCGTGGATTCTATGATGGGGTGAAGCGCGACACCATGCCCGACTTCCACGCCTATGTGGTAGGTACTCAGATTGCCGAGATGACCAACCAGCGCGTGGTGCCCACTATGATGAAGGACTATCCCGACACCGAGGTCAACATGGAGGCCTTCTATCGGGGCTTCATCGATGCCGTGCTCAACGACAACTGCCAGTTCACCGACTCCGTGGCTACCCTGCTCAAGGACCAGTATGTCAACGAGGCCAAGGCAGCTGCCTATGCCGAATGGAAGAAGCAGAACGAGGACTTCCTCGTGACCTATGCCCAGAACGACAGCGTGCAGAAGACTGAGAGCGGACTGCTCTACAAGGTCATCACTATGGGCAAGGGCATCAAGCCCGATGCTACCAACAAGGTGGTGGTCCGCTACGAGGGTAAGCTCATCGACGGAACCGTCTTCGACAGCTCCTACAAGCGCGACCCGAACACCTCCACCTTCGGTGTCACTCAGGTCATCAAGGGCTGGACAGAGGCACTCCTCATGATGCCCATCGGCAGTAAGTGGGAACTCTGCATTCCGCAGGAACTCGCCTACGGCTCACGCGACACCGGCAAGATCAAGGCGTTCTCAACGCTCATCTTCACCGTCGAGCTCGTGAGTGTGACGAAGTAGTTGACAGGTTGACAAGCCAACGGGTTGACGCGTGGCTTGAAGACATATTATTAGCAAAATGCGCGGATATTTGAAAATATTCGCGCATTTTGTTGTCTATATCATTTGTTTTTCTTACTTTTGTTGACAAATTGTAACTAAAAGAATTTCAAAAGAAGAAAAATGGAAAAGATTGACAAGCTGGACAAGAAGATTCTAAGCATCCTGTCACAGAACGCGCGTATTCCCTTTAAGGACGTTGCTGCTGAGTGCGGCGTGTCGAGAGCGGCCATCCACCAGCGTGTACAGAAACTCATCGAAGACGGCATCATCACCGGTAGCGGCTTCGACGTGAATCCGAAGAGCTTAGGCTACTCCACCTGCACCTACGTGGGCATCAACCTCGAAAGGGGCAGCATGTACAAGGACGTGGTGAAAAGACTCTTGGACATTCCCGAGATTGTGGAATGTCACTTCACCACCGGCACCTATACCATGCTGTTGAAGTGCTACGCACGCGACAACGAGCACCTGATGACGCTGCTCAACAACAAGCTGCAGAGCATTCCGGGCGTGGTCTCTACCGAGACGCTCATCTCCCTGGAACAGAGCATCAAGCGCGAGATTCCCGTGCATGTTGACGACTAACAACCCGCTATGACCAACTACCATCTCCCGTCGCATCTCGACAGCATCCATGCGACATTCCCCGCAGCCACTCACAAACCTGTGATTGGCATCACCGCTAACTACGAAGGCATCGATGCCACCCTGCGCGACCGCTACTACAAGCAGGTGGTGGAGGCTGGTGGCGTGCCCGTCATCATCCCGCCCATCGCCGACAAGGAGGTCATCATCAACACCCTCGACCATATCGACGGACTGCTGCTCTCCGGCGGCGGCGACTACAACCCGCTGTGGGCGGGCGAACAGCCTTCGCCGAAGCTCGGACATATCAATGCCGAGCGCGACCTGCCCGAACTGCTCATCACCCGCCTGGCTTTCAACCGTCAGATCCCCATGCTCGGCATCTGCCGCGGCATACAGACCCTGGCCATGGCACTCGGTGGGAAGGTGGAGCAGGATATAATGGAGGAAAGAGGAGAGAGGAATGAGGAATGTGGAATGTGGAAGGTAGAGCCCCCCTCGGTCCCCTCAAGGGGGAAAGCCCAAAAGGGGGTTATCCGCCATTCGCAGGATGCCGACCGAAGCGAGCCCACGCACACCGTGAGCATTGCCGAGGGTTCCATCCTCCACGACCTTTATTGCAAGGAGTCTCCAGACAAATCTCTCTCCTCTCTCCTCCCTCCTCTCTCCTCTTCCCTCCCCGTCAACTCCTTCCACCATCAGGCGGTCAGCGACCCGGGCCCCCGTTTCTGTGTCACGGCCACAGCCCCCGACGGCATCATCGAGGCCATCGAGAGCAGTGAGCACAAGCCCGTCATGGGCGTGCAGTGGCATCCCGAGTGGTTGGGCAAAGACGGACTCCCGCTCTTCCAGTGGCTCGTCAGCCAGGCAGCGGCCTTTAGCCAGGCCAAGGAGGTCCACCGCCGCACGCTTACCCTCGACACCCACTGCGACACACCGATGTTCTTCCATCAGGACATCCACTTCGAACAGCGCGACCCGAAGATTCTCGTCGATCTGCACAAGATGACCGAGGGCCGACAGGATGCCGTCACCATGGTGGCCTACCTGCCACAGCCCAAGCCGGGAGAGGTGTTTGCCGACAAGGTCGATACGTCGTGGTGCCCCACGGGACAGCCCGTCACCCCCGTCGCCTATACCGACCTCATCTTCGACCGCATCGAGGAGATCGTGGCTGTCAACAGCCGCTATGTGCGCATCGCCCGCACCCCCGACGAACTCTATCAGAACAAAGCCGACGGCGTGAAGTCTATCATGATCGGCATCGAAAACGGACTGGCACTGGAACACCGCTTGGAGAACGTCCGTCACTTCGCCGACCGTGGCATCGTCTATATCACGCTCTGTCACAATGGCGACAACGACATCTGCGACTCTGCGCGGGGCAGCAATACATGGGGTGGCGTGAGCGAATTTGGCGAGCAGGTCATCCGCGAGATGAACCGCCTCGGCATCATGGTGGACCTCAGCCATGCTGCGGAGAAGTCGTTCTACGACGCACTCGACATCAGCAGCACACCCATCGTGTGCAGCCACTCCAACTGCCGAGCCCTCTGCGAACACCCGCGCAACCTCACCGACGACCAGCTGCGGGCCCTTGCCCGTCGGGGCGGCGTGGCCCATATCACCCTCTACCACGGATTCCTCCGCCAAGAGGGTGAGGCCTCCATCCTCGATGCCATGGACCACCTGGAGCATGCCATCCGCATCATGGGCATCGACCATGTCGGACTGGGCACCGACTTCGATGGCGACGGTGGCGTACGGGGCATTGCCGACTCCTCCGAGCTCATCAACTTCACGCTCCAACTCCTGCGCCGCCGATTCAGCGAAGAAGACATCCGCAAGATATGGGGCGGCAACTGGCTGAGAGTGATGCAGAATACACAATGCAGAATGCAGAATGCATAATGCATAATGCATAGTTCATTCCTCATTCCTCATTTCCATATCTCATTACTCATTCCTCATTTCTCATTCTACGATGAAAAAAATTGTCACCATCCTCCTCATCATTGCCGCGCTGTTCGCGGCTTACACCTTCGGCGTGCGTCCGTTTATTGCGCAGTACAAGGCCGACCAGGCATTGGCAGAAGCCAACGAGAAAGACAAGCTGAACCCCGTGGGGCCAGAGTTCAATGCCGACTCCGCCTACGCCTTCGTTGCCCGACAGTGCGAGTTCGGCCCCCGCGCCATGAACACGCCGGGACATGAGCAGTGCAAGGAGTGGATCATTCAGAAGTTCAAGGACTACGGCTGCAAGGTCATCACACAACAGGCCGACCTCACGGGCTACGACGGCACCACGCTGCACAGCACGAACATCATGGCGCAGTATCGCCCCGAGCTCACCACGCGCATCCTGCTCTGTGCCCACTGGGACAGCCGTCCCTGGGCCGACAACGACCCCGATGAGGCCAACCACCACAAGCCCATCATCGCCGCCAACGATGCCGCCAGCGGTGTCGCCGTGATGTTGGAGATTGCACGGCTGCTGCAACAGGGAGTTCAAGAGGTTCAAGGAGTTCAAGAAGTTCAAAAGGGGGCACTCCCCATCGGCGTGGATTTCGTGTGCTTCGATGCCGAGGACTGGGGAACGCCGCAATGGGCGAAAGACCAAGTGGGCAGTGGCGACTCCTGGGCACTGGGTGCGCAGTACTTCGCCCGTAACCTGCCCGAGGGTTACGAGGCCCGCTACGGCATCCTGCTCGACATGGTGGGCGGACAGGGAGCCCAGTTCTACAAGGAAGGGGTGAGCATGCAGTTTGCTCCCGCCATCGTTGAGAAGGTGTGGACGGCGGCACGACAGGCGGGCTACGGCAGCTTCTTCCCCCGCACCGACGGCGGCATGATCACCGACGACCACCTGCCCCTGAACCAGCATGCCAACATCCCCACCATCGACATCATCCCCTACTACCCCGACTGCCCACAGAGCTCCTTCGGACCGACGTGGCACACCCTCAACGACGACCTCCAGCACATCGACCCCAACACCCTCAAAGCCGTCGGACAAACCGTCATCCAAGTGCTCTTCACGGAACAATAGTATGCCCGACAAGGAAACATGGCAATGGCAGGAACCAGGCTCAGCCTGGAAAGGTGTCGGTTTGTATCATATCACCCTGACCGTCACCGACCGCCAGCCAGTGCTGGGCAGACTGACCATACCCGGCGATGATCCGGCACGCGCCAGTGTTGTGCGCACGCCCTTAGGCGATGCATTGGTCGATACACTGATGAGCATCTCCCGCTATCACCCCGAAGTGCAGGTACTGCATTTCTGCCTCATGCCCGACCACCTCCATGCCGTCCTGTATGTGCGCCGCCCTATGCCCAAAGGTATCGGAACATTGGTAAGAGGCTTCTGGCAGGCCGTCAAAAAGCTCGGCCGTGCCGTCTCCGTTCCCATCCCCATCCCCCCACCCTCCTCCGTTTCCCCTCTTCCTTCTTCCCCCCTTGGGGGGACCGAGGGGGGCTCCCCCTCTTCTTTCATTACCCCGAATAGCATTCGGGAGAATCTCCAAGAAGCCTCCCGCCGCCTTCAGGCCTTCTCCGCCTCTCTTCGCAAGCAACTCGGCGACGAGGCCTACTACCGTCTGCCGCCCGTCTTCACGGAGATGCCCTTCATCCGTCCGATGGGCCGCTACTCTCAATTGCCCGCCACCATCCGTTACCTCGACATGAACCCCCAGCGCTTGGCTACCAAGCGCCTCCGGCCCGGCTTCTTCCGCGTGCAGAAGGACATCACCATCGGCGACAGAAGCTACGATGGCGTGGGCAACGTGGCCTTGCTCATGTATGAACAATACGCCCCTGTGCATGTGCGAAGCTGGATGGTGAAGCTGGCCCAACAGGGCAACACCACCCCGCTGCGCGACTGCAAGAACGGCTGTGTGCTGAAAGCCCGCCAAGGGGCGGTGATGGTATCGCCGTTCATCTCGCCCGACGAGAAGCAGGTGCAGCAGGTATTGCTGCGCGAGCAGCGTCCATGCATCCTCCTTACCGACAATGGCTTCCGCGACTACTACAAGCCTTCAGACGCGCTCTTCGATGCATGTGCCGAAGGCCGCCTCCTCATTCTCAGCCCCTGGCCGTATGACGGCGGCAAGCGGCATATCAGCCGCGAAGACTGCATGGCCCTCAACCACATGGCAGAGGAAATCTGCGCCGCCCTGACCTGAGTGACGCGGCTTCTGTCCTCACATGGTCAAGGGACTCCAAACCTGATACCTCATTGCTCCTTCGGGGCGCGTTATCGAGATTCACAATTGTACAAAGTTGTTTTTTGGCAGTTACCTTGCGCGTTACAATTGGGGTAATCACAAGAATGCAGCAGCAACAATCTCACTCGACTGTTGCTGCTGCATTCTTTGCTCCCCTCCTCCGGGGAGGAGGGGTTCTTGCTTCTGGCAAGCGTCCTCCGGCCGAGCGGGGGGGTGGTAGCGTCAATGATAACCCTGGCTTACGCCAGCCCCTTACCAAGGGGCTTCAAACCTTACTCGTCCCAAACGTTATAGTTCTGCGGGTAGTAAACCTCGCGGGCCAGATTTCCTTCGCGGATGTTTCCGGTTTCGGGAAGTTCTGAGAGCGTTTCACTCTTGGGTTTTGCTCCATCACCAAATGAACCGGCCAGTAATGATCTCTCTAACTTTAATTTTGTTACATCCGTAGTGGGTGCTATATAGTTCTTTTTCATTGTTCTGTCATTTTTAAGTTTATTATTTTGTTTTTCCTCCCCAAGGGAGGATGAGAGGGGCTTTACTTAATGATTACCTTGAGCTTTGCTCGAGCTCGTTCACGCTCGGTAAAGCATGAGCAAGCTCTGCTTTACTCTCACTTAATCACGACCTTTTTACCATTTACTATGTACAGGCCCTTGGTAGGCTGAGCCACTTTGCGACCCTGCATGTCGTAGATGCCTTCTCTTACTTCTGACATCTTACTTCTTACCTCGTTCAAGCCCGTTGTTTCATCTTCTGGCATTTCGAAGAAACTTCTTGAAGCATCGGCAAGTGCAACAGATAGATAAGCAGAGTTGGCTCTTACTGTG
This sequence comes from Prevotella sp., assembly GCA_017444365.1. GTDB lineage: Bacteria > Bacteroidota > Bacteroidia > Bacteroidales > Bacteroidaceae > Prevotella. Next base: position 9,243 of record JAFSWU010000193.1, on the reverse strand, counting down.
AAGTCGGGATTGCCGTCGTTGTGAGCTGTCACCTTGTAGAAGCCTACACCATACTGAACTGTACTTCTCAGAACAAAGTTGGTCTTGCCGTCTGCTGTTGCAGAGATGCCCGTATCGGTGAGTACGCCCACCAGCTTATTGTCAGAGACATTTGTGCTGCTGGCACCAACAACGAGAACATTATAAGAGCCCTGTGCGGCCTTCAGCAACAGTCCTGTATTAGCGGGAACGGTCTCCTCCATCTTGGTATAGTCTGTAGTCTCACCATCGCTGGTCACAATGTAAGCAGTCAAACCATCGTCTGCATGTGAGAAGTCAAGGGCTTTGTTGCTGCAATAGGTGGCGTAGCCGGCGGCAGAGACAGAAACGCTCACGGTTTCGCCGAGGGTATAGACAGCAGGAGTGGTGACCTTCTTATAGAGATAGACGGCAGATTGCCCACCATCCTTATAGTATCTGAAGAATCCACCTGTGTTATAGCGGAATACGGCACCATTAGCGCTTCCCGATAATTTCAGCTTCACATCACTTGATGAGGTGAATGTTATCGTTAATTTATAGCTGTCTGCAGTTTCTTTGGTTTCAGTTGCCGTCAATCCATTTGCATTAGAAGACTGATAATTGTATTTCCCATCCTGTGTTTGTAACAAATAATATCCTGATGTTGCAGATGCAACAAGAGACACATGGTAAGTATCGCCCCAAGTAGCATCAATGGTCTTCTTGTCCTTGCTCATAACTCGTCCTGTTGTGTTCGCCATTACTCCAGAAGCTCCTATACAGTTTGAATCAGTTCCACCTTTACGTCCATCGGCAAAAGTATCATCGTCGTATGCAATCAAATAATCACCAAGCCAGTTTGCCTGATTAGCCTCAACAAGTCGGTAAGATGTTTCCGACTGCTTTGCATAATAAATGGCATAGAGTGTCTTGTTGCCTGTAACGGCTGTGGCTGTAGCGAAAGTCGGAGTAGAAGAAATGGTGTTTGACTCTGACCATCCAGCGAAAGTGAAGTCAGGACCTGAGGCAGGCTCACTGATGTCGAGTGTGGAGCCAGAGGCAACTCTGCTTACAACATCTTCCTCGCCAGTAACCTTGTATGTAATCTTATACATGCGCTGATAAGTTGCTCCAACCGTCACATCTTTGGCGGGCATGGTGAAAGAATATTCATCCTTGCCTTCATCGTAGGTTACTGTAACAGTGTTATCATCATCATCAACCACATTCCATGAATCAAAGTCGTAGTCGTCACTCTCTGTGTAGCTAACAACAATCTTGTCACCTGCCTTTGCAGTAGTGGCATCATCGGCAACGCTTACACTTACCCCATCAGGTAAATCATCGGCAACAGCAATATTATAATCGATATCGGCTGCCACGAAGTTTCCTGTAACGCTTACATCCTTGGCGGGCATGGTGAATTCCAGCGGAGTAGCCGTGGTATTCAGACCGTCAATGTCACTGCTCGACCAAGTAGCAAACGCATAATCGTCTGCAGGTGTTGGAGTGATACTCACAGTGGAACCGTATTCAATCTTAGACTCACCGTCCCAGTCATCACCATCAACAGTAACAGCCAATGTGCCGTTGGTGGCAGAAGTACTCAGCGTGTAGCTGTTCTTCGTAAAGGTTGCGGAGAGTATTGCGGCGGATTCTGCTGTGGTGAAGATTGTTTCAGCTTCTGTATCATCATCGATTGTACCAGCGGTAGCAGACCAACCTGAGAAAGAATAACCCGTAGAAGGAGTGGCTGTAATCACCAAATCAGTTTCTGCATAGAAGCGATCACCAGAAGAAACTGTTTCGTCGTTTCCGTCAACAACGCCAATTGTTCCACCTGTCGGGTTGCTGAACGTCAAGGCATACTTCAAGGGAACGGTGGTTTCGTATGCAGAATAGCTTGTTGCTTCCCAATTAATGAAGAGAGAATCTATGTATAATGCACCACTATTAGAACGAATACCTATATAGGTGGAATCAACTGTAATGGTTAACTCGGTGCTTGTCCCATAAACAATGCTACCAAGCTTCTTACCCATTTGAGCAACTGTCCCAAACAAATTTGAAGCTGATGAATATGCGGTATGTTTTCCGTAAATATCAATTGTTCTACCAGATGTTGTGTTTGTATTCCATTTAACAGCAACCTTCTTGATGATACCACCAGAAGTGGTCGAAACTACACCACTATTGTTGCTTGCCCTTAATTGTATGGCATCATTGCCACCCGCGCTATTTCCCGCATAGACAGCAGAAGATCTTGCAGATTTACCAGACCAGCCTGAATATGTGGTTGTACCATTTGTTATTCCTGTGGTTGCTCGAGTCAAGGTATCTATAATAATAGATGTATTCTTTTGGGCGAACACAGCATAGTAGTTAAGGTCTGACGTTTCCATCGTTGCTTCGCTCACGAGGGTGGGTTTGGTGTCGGTTGTGGAAACGGTAGAGGCGCACCATCCCATAAACTCTTTGCCCTCAATATTATCGGGGTCATCGGGGAACACGATGTCCTCATCTTTCTGATAGTATTCTGTGGTGACATTACCGTTGACACTCCAGTTGACGGCATACTTCACGACTTCATTGAAGGTGGCCGACAAGGTGAAGTCGCTTGCGGGAACGGTGTAGGTGAAGACGTCCGTATAATCTGTGGAAGTGTTGCCAACCGTGGCCGTCCACTTGGCAAATTCGTGCGAGCTGTCTTCCTCCGGAACAATGGTAAGGGTTGTTCCCTCGCGTATGCTGCTGCCCGAGCTGACAACATCGTCGCCGTTCTTCACGGTCAAGGTTCCACCCGTAGGAGTTGAAATGGTGACGGTATGAGTGGGAATGGCCTCGAAGTTAATCTGCACCGTGCAGTCAGAAGAAGGAGTAACGGTAAAGGTGTTATCGCCATTGTTGACAACCGTTGCTGTACCGCTGGTCACGGTGTATCCTCCGTCGCCAGCCACAACTCGATAACCTTCAGCAGGGGTCGCAGTAATAGTTGTTGTTCCAGATACTGTTCCGTAACTATTATTGTTTGATACCGCTGTTATTGTGTAAGGATTCCATTTTGCATAGAGAGTCGTATTCGCTGTGATGCTGAATGTACCACCAGCACTGTAATTCGTTCCTGTGCCATCAGCTTCTGTGTTCCAGCCGCCAAAGGCATAACCCGTTTTTGCCAAGCTTCCCGTATTACCGAGGACGGTCACAGTGGCATCTTTATCATATTCGTTATCATCCTCGGGAACATCACCAGAAGTGGCACCGTTGGAATCGTAGGTGACGGTGTAGGTTGAGGAAGCAGCCTCAGAGTTTACACCCCAAATAACGCAACGTTCGCTACAGCTAATGGTAATTTCTGTAGCAGTGGTTAAGGCACTACTGAGTGTAATAACTTTATAATGATTTGCTGAATTTGGATTGGAATCTGAATTTCCTGTGCCAAAAGTGTAGGTTGAGGAATTGCCAGAAATTCCTGAATTTGCTGTTAATGAAATTGGAAGAGTTGGACTGCTATAGGAATTGTTATTAATTGTAGATAAATTCAATGTGTTGCTTTTTCCATTCCAACCAGCTGCATGCAAATGTATATATTTTGTACCGATGGGGAAAGTTGCTTTAAAACTTCCAGCATTTCCGTTTGAACCAAGTTTCATAGCAGAATAATTAGAGCTATTAATAACTATTGTGGATGCTGTAGCTTTAGTGCCGTTTGTGGCAGAAAGTGTCACGTTGCTTGTGTACGTCGAAGAAAGATCACTTTGCGCCCACGCAGAACTACCCCCCCCAGTTACCAGCAGGCACAGCAGGAGCCAAAAATGAAGTAGAGTTTTTTGTTTCATAATGTTTAAGTTTTTATTGTTATTTAGTTATTATATGCGGTGTAAGGGTGTTTGGATAGGTACAAACAAAAAAGACGCAGAAAAGTTTTCACTTCTGCGAACCCTCCTCAAGGCGCTTTGTCCTTTCTTTTCCCCACTAAAACCAGAACTTTCCGGTCCTCTGACCTTCTGAATCCGACCACAAAGTTATAACGAATTATCCGAAACACCAAAGCATTTCAGGAAAAACTTACTTTTTTCTTTTCATCACTTCAACTTTCAACTTCAACTTCCCTTGTTCATCTTTTGACAAAAAACGGGGGGGGAGTACGTGAAGATCACTTCACGTACTTCCTTCCGTTCTTGATAAAGAGGCCGTGCGATGGTTCCTTGTCGAGCCGCACACCCTCGATGCTGTAGATGACATCGCGAGAAGTGTTTGGCTGTCGGCTGTCGGCAATCTCCTCGATGCCGAGCAGAACGCGCAGCACGGAGTTGTATTCAGTGCCCAGCACATACGACTCGCGCCCCGGCTGGCTGTTCATGCCATAGAGGGCGTAGGCAGTGCCACCGGCAATCTTCTTCTCGCCGTATGTGCGGTAGAAGCCCGGGCCGCGGTTGCCGTCGCGGAACTCGTAGGCGAACTTCACATCGCTGGGGTCTGCCACGATGGAGTCGCAGTAGAAGCCCTTGGCATAGGCTGTGCTGACGGTGGCATTCGGTGTGAGCGACGTGGGCACGAACTTCGGTGCGCGCACCGAGGCGTTGAAGATGATGGCGCGGTTGGCGGGAACAATCTTTCCTGCTGCCAGCGGTGTGATCAGCAGCGTATCGACATCGTTGGTCTCCACGCGGTTGCCGACCGACCAGGCCTTGATGCCCTGGGGGATGATGACGGGATAGGTGGTGAAGAGCGAGCCCCAGTAGCGGTCGGCCTTCGTCTCGCCCGGATCTACCTCGAAGGTCTCTGCCGCGATGGTCTTCTCCGTGCGGGGGTCATAGCTCACGTGAGGCGGCTGGTTGTAGGCACAGTTCTGGCTGATGAGCTGAGCGCGGTAGGCATAGTCATCCATGAGGTGGGGGAAGATATAGTCGGTCTCGTAGTCGGTGGCATTGATGACGAGCTGGTAGTTGTCGCCCGACTGCTGCCAGGTCACAATCTCCTCGCGCCAGTCGCCCAGGAGGTCGCCCGACACACAGGGGTTCTGCTTGGAGTCGTTGTTATAGTTTCCATAGACGTAGTTGCCGCCGTTCACCTGCATGCGCCAGAAGGCGTTGGCCGTGGGGTTCCAGTATTCCAGAATGTTCTTCCCGTAGAAGTCGTCGGCCAGGGTGCCGTTCCAGAAGATGCGGAAGCTGAGGCCGGCACCACCGCCATGGCTCACGTTCTCGGCAATCACGTTGCGGTCGGTGTCGTAGAGGCTGGCATCGGCAGAGCTTTGCCAGTAGGCGTTCTCCGATTCGGGGTTGAAGTGTGCCATGATGCCTCGTCCCGTGTCGCCGCCAGCCGTATTGCGCCAGATGACCTGACCGGTCTTTGCATCGCGCAGGTTGGAGCCGTATGGCTTGTGTTCCAGCACACCAAACAGCTCCTGTCCGGGGCGTGAGGGGATGAAATCACCCAGATGCAAAGCGTCGCCGTGCTCGAAGCCGGTACGGTAGAGGGTGGTACCATCGGCGTTCAGTGCAGCCGAGCCGTAGTGGATCTCCTGCTTGCCGTCGCCCGTCACGTCGCCCACGCTGATCCAGTGATAGCCTTCTCCGTATGCTGAGCTGTTCATCTGCTTCACCGTTCCGTTGGCGTAGGTCACCGTGCCCGATGTCTTGCTGTCGCCACGGTGCAGCCAGCGCAGGGTGAGGTTGTTGCCGTCCCAGTCGTAGGCTCCAATCTTGCAGCCGCTATAGTAGCCGCGGGCAAAGATAGCCGAAGGGTTTTCCTGCTCGCCATCGAGCCAAGCTATGCAGGCCAGATAACGCTCAGACCTATTCTGTTTGCTGTCGCCCCAGAAACTGGTCGATTCGTCCGCGTAGGCGGTATGGTATTTGATGGTCTTCAGCTCGGCTCCGGTTGCTCCGTCGAACACGGTGATATACTCAGGACCGCTCACCTGCTTGCCGTTGCTGCCCTTCCACGATTTGGTGGGGTCATCGCCAGCCATGATGACATAGTTGCCCTCGCCGTCAACGGCACCCGGACCAGTCTTCACCATGAACTCGCCAAAGCCGTCGCCGTCGAGGTCCCATGCCACGAAGGGCGTGGTGTGGGCGGAGTTGAACATACTATTGCCTGTATGCATCATCCACAGGCGCGTGCCGTTCAGCTTATAGCAGGAATAGAAGGCTGGCGACGTGGTGCCACTGCTCGCGGCATCCTTCTCGTTGGAGGGTGCCCACTTCAGCACAATCTCGTACTCTCCGTCACCGTCCATGTCACAGAACGATGCGTCGTTGGGCGTATAGGTGGCTTTGGCCGAGGTGGGATCGGTGGGAGCACCCCCTTGCAGGGTGATGTATCTCACCTGCGAGCCCCATGCCGGACCGCTCACCTCGCTCTCTACGAGGGTGTTGGCATCGTCATATACCTCCAAGCGGTAATAGTTCCCCTCAGCACCGTTGGTATCGAGGAAGTTGGTCTTGCCCATGATGAAGTTGCCATTGTTGACGGCTGAGTTCTGTGCCGAGGCGTTGCTGCCGCGATAGAGCTTGAACTTGTAGTTGCGGGAGTCAGACTTGCGCGAGCGCCACGAAACGAGATTTCCACCCGTCTTATGGATAGCCATCACGCCGCGTTTCAGGGCTACAGGCTTTCCTTTGGGCTGACGGTTGCTCACGGTGAAGCCGATGGTGAATCCCAGTTCGCGCTCGCCGTTCTTGCTGATGACAACAGTCGCCGTGTTGGTGGCCTCGCTATAGTCGGTAGCCACGGCGTAGCCTTCGCCGAGCGAGGGCTGCAACGTTGCCGTGAAATCGGTGGGCTGGGCATAGAGCTTGGTGGTCAGGCGGGTGTTCTGCCCGTTCTTCAAACCCTTCACCAAGTCGTAGAGGCTAAGGGGTGCGGGGGCATCGGCACTGGTTTTGGCCAGGCAGGTGAAGTCCGACAGGTAGTGCGACACGTCGTACACCTCCTCATCGACAACACCCTCAATCACAACGTTGCGGAACGCCATCGACTTCGGATTGGCATTGTCGGTCCCGTTGAGCTGGAAGATGGAGAACGTCAGGGTCAGGCCGCTCTCGTCTGCCACCATGTCGGCTATCTCAAACTCGTTGTGGGCATAGCCGGTGCTGTTTGTGGCAGTGATCTTGTTGCGCAGGATTTCTACCGGCAGCGTTACCCTCGTGCCATTCAGAGGCCTCAGCGTCGCCTGAACCCCACCGCCATCGGTACCCACACGGGCACAGTCGAAGCTCACACGGGTCACCTTCAGCTTATGCCCTTCCGACAGCGTGATGCCGAAAGTGATGTTATGGCCTGCCGTGGCAGCCTCCACACGGGTGGAGGGTGTGTAAGCGGCAAACGGGGGAGTATAGGTCACGGCCTCGTAGCCGCTATCCGCATTGCTGCCCGTCAAGGCCGTCACCTTGGCAATCTGACTGCCCTGCGCATAACTGGTGGAAAGAAGCGACGTGTAGGCTTCATCGCCCGTCATCACAACAGCATTGAGATGCTCCACGTCACCAAGCTCCCATTTCACACTTACTTTCTGTGCTCCTGCCTGCATCACAAACAGGGCCAGAACCGTCCATACGATAAGTATTTTCTTCATTTGTCTTAGTTTGATTAGATTTCGACTGCAAAATTACACATTATTATATATATACGCCCCCTTTCCTCCCATTTTTTTTCTTTGATAGAACCCTTAGCCTGAATTATATTATTAAAAATCAAAGACATTCGATGGGTTCTTGTAATGGTCATGAATAAGGGGCGGCTATAATGCGGGAATAAAAATAAAACGAAGAATCCTTTTGCATTTCTCTCGTTTTTCAGTAATTTTGCAAACAAAAAAAAGAATGATACAGAATCCTCCTGACTATCGGCACGACACGGTGTTGCCCCTTCCCCTTGAGGTGAAGGCCAACGCGTGGGCTGTTGATGCCGCTTGCTCTGGCAACCCGGGGCCGATGGAATACAGAGCCATCGACCTGGCCACGGGTGCGCAGGTGTTTCACTACGGACCTGTACACGGCACCAACAACATCGGGGAGTTCCTGGCCATTGTCCATGCACTCGCCTTGATGGACAGGCAGGGCATCACCGACAAGGTCATCTACTCCGACTCCTACAACGCTATCCTCTGGGTGACGAAAAAGCAATGCAAGACCAAGCTTGAGCGCACGCCACAGACGGAACAGCTCTATCAAATCATTATGCGTGCAGAGCAATGGCTCCGCACGCATCATGTCAGCACGCCCATCCTGAAATGGGAAACCAAGCAATGGGGGGAAGTTCCCGCCGACTTCGGACGGAAGAAATAATCAAGAACTCCCGAACTCCAGTAACTCCTAACCTTGTGAAAGTTGAGCAAGACTCAAGTCAACCAAAAGTGTCAATTACAAGTTTAGAACTATATATCACTATGAGATACAGTTTGTATCTGTAGCTAATACAGTTTGTATCTGTAGCTAATACAATTTGTATATAGCACAAAATACGGTTTGTATCTCAAGCAGATACAAACCGTATTGTGGAAGATTTCTCTGAATGCTACATGCGCTCGGGGACCTCTATGCCTAAGAGTGCCATGCCGTTCTTCAAGGTCTTGGCGACATTGCGGGCGATGGCGAGGCGGGGCTGTTTCTGCTCTTCCGTGTCGGCACCGAGGATGCTGTAGTCGTGGTAGAACTGGTTGAACTCCTTGGTGAGCTCGTAGCAGTAGTTGGCGATGCCGCTCGGTGAGTAGTCCTTGCCGGCCTGTTCCACGGCAGCTCCGAAGTCGTTCATCTTCTGGATGAGGGCGATTTCCTTTTCGTTTAATGTGGAATGGGGAATGTGGAGTGTGGAATGAAGGGCGTTCTCGCCGGCTTTGCGGAGGATAGAGCGGATGCGGGCGTGGGTATATTGGATGAAGGGTCCGGTGTTGCCGTTGAAGTCGATGGACTCCTCGGGGTTGAAGAGCATGTTCTTGCGGGCATCGACCTTGAGGATGAAGTACTTCAGGGCACCCATTCCTACGATGCGGGCAATCTCCTGCTTCTCTTCCTCGCTGATGCCTTCGAGCTTGTTCACCTTGTCCTCGCTGGTCTGGCGGGCATCGGCAATCATCGTGGCGATGAGGTCATCGGCATCGACCACCGTTCCTTCGCGGCTCTTCATCTTGCCGTTGGGCAGCTCCACCATGCCGTAGCTGAAGTGGGTCAGTTCCTTGCCCCACTTGAAGCCCAGACGGTCGAGCAGTATCGAGAGCACCTGGAAGTGGTAGTTCTG
>JAFSWU010000192.1 GCA_017444365.1 Prevotella sp. | reverse complement strand
GGATGAATCCCAGCGCAGGGGTGTTCTGTACAATTCGCACGCCATCATACAGGCACGAGTTGGCTCCTGTACCCAAGATACACGCAATTCCCTCGTTGTGTCCACATACGGCTCGGGCAGCTGCCAAAAGGTCGGAGGAAAAGGTGAAGTCAACGTGGAATGTGGAATGTGGAATGTGGAATGAGGACTGTGGAATGTGGAATGAGGAATGAAATGCTTCCTGCATCTTGGGTATCTGCTCCTCGCGAACGCCGGCACCATAGAAGAAGAGGTTCGAGTTTCGAGTTTCGAGGTGCGAGGTGTGAGGTGGAAGTTGTTCTATCAGTTCTTTGCGAAGAATGGTTTCAATCTCTTCCTTCGACATCAGTACGGGGTTGATGCCTTGTGTATGGATATAGGTTGGAGCGGAGTTTTCGCCGATGATTGTCCAATCGGTCTTGGTGCTTCCGCTGTCGGCAATGATGGTCATCATGTTCTGAAAATGGGTTTAGGTGATGTCACGATGTGTATTATTTTCGCAAAATTACGAAAAAACTCTCATCTCTCATCTTTCATCTCTTAACTTTTTTGTATTTTTGCGGCAAATTCGTTGAAAGTATATGAAAAGAAGTTTGTTATTATGTCTGGTGTTGATATTGTTTGGCTTGCATTCGCACGCTGTGTTGAAAGAGCAGAACATAGACAACACCTTATCCATCCTACGTACGGAACTTACAGATTATTACAACAACCTTGAGCGACAAAGCGGTTTCATAAAGGAACAGCAAGAGCAGGTGAGGAATAATCTGTTCAGTGCGCTGAACCGTTCCAATCAGAACTCTCTGATGCTCTATTCGCAGAAGTCGGATTATATCTTCGACCTGACGTATGCCTGCCATGAGGCTACGGTTCAGTATCATGAGTTTCAGAAAAGTGTGCTTCCTTTTCGTAAGTTCATAGACAAGACCAGCTCTGAGATAGCGCGCTATGACAGCCTCATCAACAACTTGAGCACGATGAGTACGGTCACTCTGTCGGAGCGGGCTCAAATAGACAGGAATGTCTGTCTGACGCTGGCTGTGAATATCCGTCGCACGTTGCGTGACAATCGTGACCAGCTGAACGACTATGTTCATATCTACGAGACGACTGAGAAGCACCTGAAGAATCTGAACGACTATGCCAACAGACGCTATTCCGACATTCAGTCGAACATTTTCAGCAATGGTGGCGAGAACTATCTTTCCCTGCTCTCGAACCTGGGGACGAACTTGCGTGAGACGGGAGAGGTGGTGAACGACAAGTATGTTCGCTATCGGAAGGTTCATTCCGACTGGGATGTGAGTTCCATACTCTATCTCTTCGGCTCGCTCTTTGCCTATGGTCTTTTCTCCCTGTTAATCAACTTCTTTGTCATCAGGGTATTGATGCCTCGTCGTTTCAGGACTGAGGAGTTTATGGCCAAGCGCACTTGCATCATCATGGCGGCATCGGTGGTGCTGCTGGCATTCATTCTTGGAATCATCCATAACACTACCAATCAGAACTTCCTCATCATGGCGAGTAACCTGCTGGTGGAGTACACGTGGCTGCTGGGTGTTATCCTCATCTCGCTGCTGCTGCGTCTGGACGGAAAGCAGATCAGGAGTGCCTTCTTGATATATTCTCCGCTGATCGTGGTTGGCTTCCTGGTCATCTCATTCCGAATCGTGCTGATTCCCAATCACCTGGTCAATCTCATCTTGCCGCCCATCCTGCTTGCCTGTACGGTTTGGCAATGGGTTGTCATTCGTCGGCATAACCACAACATCCCCCGTAGCGATGTCTTCTATACCTACATCTCCTTAGTGGTGTTCATCGCCTCTGTTATTTGTTCGTGGCTTGGCTACACGCTGCTGAGTGTGCAGGTGCTCATTTGGTGGGTGATGCAGCTTACTTGTGTGCTTACGATTACATGTGTGGTAGGGTGGTTGGAATCCTTTGCGAAGCGCAAGCATTACAATGTTCTGCCTATTACGAAGACCTGGCATTTCCGCTTCATCAACGATGTTGTACTACGTACGTTGAGCGTGTTCTCTGTGCTCATCTCTATCTATTGGGCGTCGAAAGTGTTCAACCTCGGCGATACCACCTGGATGATTTTCAACAAGAACTTCATTGAGTCGCCCAATTTCACCGCCAGCATCCTCACTATTGCGCAGGTCATCAATCTTTACTTCATCTTTGACTATGCCAATAGAACGATCAAGGACCTGGTTTACATGTATTTCGAGCAGAAGGATCCGTCCTCGGCAGCTTCGAAGATGGTAATGGCGCGAAATGTCATACAGATTTTCGTTTGGGGTATATGGCTTCTGATCAGCTTGAACATCCTCCACGTTTCCAACACCTGGTTAGTGGTTGTTTCAGGCGGTTTGTCAACAGGTATCGGTTTCGCATCGAAAGACATCCTTGAGAATATCTATTACGGCATATCGCTGATGGCCGGACGAGTGAAGGTGGGCGATTATATTGTCTGTGACGGAACACGAGGCAAGGTGTCTTCCATCAGCTATACGTCAACAATGATTGAGGCCACGGACGGTTCTGTCATTGCCTTCACCAACAGCCAGCTCTTTACGAAGAACTATAAGAATCTGACAAAGAATCACGGCTATGAGCTTGCTGTCTTGGATGTGGGCGTTGCCTATGGAACTGACATCAAGCGATGCAAGGAGTTGTTGGTTGATGCCATTAAGAAGCTGAAGATAACTGATCCTTCGAAGCCCCCCCGCATCGTGCTTAAGGAGTTTGGCGACTCCAGCGTGAATCTGAAGATTCTTGTTTGGGTGAATGTGCTTACGCAGTATGGCGATTGCGGCACCATCCTGGAGTGTGTGTACAACACGTTGAATGCTAACAATATTGAGATTCCGTTCCCACAGCGTGATTTGCACATCATTAATAGTGATAGTGAATAGTCAACAGTCAATCCAACGCTATCAATCCAACGCTATCAATCCAACACGATTTAATACAGTCGTTACAACACAAAGAGAGGGCCCGGAGTTTTGATTCCGAGCCCTCTTTCTGTTTGTTAGTTATCAGCGTGTTTCTGATATCCGAAGAAACTTATTTCTTCTCATAAATCTTCACCTTGGTGCCGTTGTAGTCAACAGCCATGATGTAGGAGGCTCCAGAGGGCCACTTCACGTAGGTGTACCTCGTGCTGCTTGCATTGTCGTTGTATCCGAAGACGGTGTTGGCAATGTGCTCGCCGCTTGCGTTGTAGGTCTCATATCCTACGGCTCCTGGCCATGCGCTGTTCATAACGCGGATGTAGTTACCCGATGTAGCGCAACCGTTGTTGAGCTTTCCTTCTTCTGGCTCTGTCAAAGCCACCTTGTCGCGGAAGCGATCCATGTTGTAGGCAGTCAGCCAATGCAGGCCTGCGGGTGCTTCAGGATAGTTCTTTTCAGCGATGTATGCCTTCAGGTCGTCAACCATCTTCTGACTGATAACAATCCATCCCGACGAATAGTCGCTCTGATAGAAGTGGGCAGGTTTCAGAAGGCCGGCCTTTTCGAAGAAGGGCAGGAAGTTAATCTTCGTTGAGTCGCAGAACGAGCGCATAAACTTAATCTGCTGTTTGCCATTGGTGCTGTTCTCATCACCTTTGTAGGTGCGCAGTCCTTCGAAGAATTTAGCATAAGCCTCAGGGCTGTATCCGCAGGCTGTTTCCTCCGTATAGAGCATGAGCTGCCACAGCGGAACGAGTTTCACGAATACGTCGTGGTTATAGGCGGTTGTCTCAATGGCTTGTTTTGCGGTGCCGTTCTCATCGACATCGTTGACCGTCACCTTGTCGAATTTCTTGCCATAGCTATCAGGTCCTTCCTGCAATTGCCACACGTTGCCCAGTCTGATACCGTTCTCAAGGTATGCCTCAATACGCTCAGCGCGAGGGCTGCCATAGGCTTCGTCTTCCAAACGGTGATAGCCGCCTTCAAGTTTGTGCTGGCACCATGCTGAGTGGAGGTTGTTGGTTACCTCAGTCAGACCAGTATAGACGAATCCCTGTGTCTGGTTGTTGTGTCCGAACTCATGTGCCGGTCCCCAGTATTCAAACGGGTATGTTGTAGGACTTCCTAAAGCGTTGACGGGAACGCAGAATCCGTCGTTGCTGGCATGATAGAGACCGCCGCTGGTGGCAACGGTGATAACTGTCTGGCGGTTCTTGGGATTGCGGTTATACTTGAAGAGTCCCATGATCTCGCGCTCATAGCGGATGATGTTGTTGTAGGCTGTAGTGAGTTCAACACCCAACTTCGGAGTGTTCTTCAGCAGATAGCTAACGGGGAATGTTCCAATGACATATTCTGTCTTGAAGTCGAAGCAGTCGCCAGGAGCAGCGTTCAGCATGCGTGACCAGTCTTCGTTGGTGTCGCCCTTTGTGAGGTCGAAGAATCCGTTGACGGTTCCTGCAAAGATATGAATCTTCACGTTGGGTGCTGTCTTGTAGTTGGCTGTATAATAATTAATGTAGCCATTACCCTTGTTCTGAATCTTGATGATGTTGATACCGTTGCGCAGCGAGTAGGAACTTGCGGCAAAGACCTCTGGTCCGAAATTGCGTACCTGCAGGGCGAGGGGATCTTCTTCCAGTCCTTCCACGATAACGGCTACTGACTCACCCTGTTTGAAGGTGATGCCGGTGGGATTCTCGTGGTTGCAATAGGTGTGCGAGTTCTTCAATTCGTTTCTCAGGTCGCCAATGGGACGGAAGGGTTCGTATTCGCCCAAGCGGAATTTGGTGTCGTAGTTACCCTGAAGCAGCGTCCACACGAACTTCTTCACTAACGGGCTCTTGATTTTGGCGAGGTCGGCATTGGTGACACCCTCTTTCAGCTGTGTGTATAACTTGTCAGCGAAGTACTGATTCAGTTCGTTTTCAATGGTGCGGTCTTTCTGGAAGAACTGCATTTCTGCACAGCATGCGAAGTTGTTCTCTCCGCTCTTGATGGTGAAGCGTACGGCCTTGATGTTGTCGATACCCTCTTCGCCGAAGTTCACGCTTGTTGCCGAACCGCTTCCTCCGAAGTCAATGGTTTTCAGCTCTGTCCAGTTAGTGGCAGTTCCCACTTTGTATTCGATGGTCACCACTTTGAAGTTACCATTGTTGTTGCCGTCCTGACGCGGTGTATATACCACGTAGTCAACGTGTGATGGGGTGCTGAAGGTGTAGGTCAGATGGACGGGGAATGTAGTGGCAGTGTAGTGTGAGTGGTAGAGGGAGCTTACATTGCCGTCGAGAGTGTTGCTTGCTGTTTGGCTACCGTTGTGGTTGTCGTCTTCGGCGGTGATGCCAGTCAGTTGCGTGTCGGAAGCAATCTGCATGTTGTTGGCTCCCTGTTTCACAGCCACCATTCGCGAGAATGTGCCGTCGGCAGATGTGAAGGTCACGGATCCTTCGCGTTCACTTGATTCGAAGTTGTATCCGCTGAAGATGGTAACGTTGCCATTAGCTTCCTTCTTGGCGTTCAGCCAGGATTCGTTGCTGGTGATATTGTAATCGCAGTTGGCGGCAACGGGAATGGTCACGAAGTCGCTGTTGTATCCCACGGAAACGGTGCTGGTAGCGGGTAGGATATATTCCTGCCCACCCATTCCGTTTATCTGTAATGTCTGTGCTTGAATGGCAGTCGTTGAAAGGGTGAATGCCATGAGCGCGATAAAAATCTTCTGTAGTTTCATAATTCTCTTCCTTTATTTAATGACTGCTTTCTTTCCGTTGATAATATAGATTCCCTTGGTGAGATTGGGATTGGAGGTGCGAGAGTCGAGATTCGTCACCTTGCGTCCCTGCATGTCGTACACCTCATTATGCATTGTGCTTTGTGCATTATTCATTGTGGAGATGCCTGTTGGATCCTTGGCATCGAAGGGCAGCGAGAACAGCTCTACGCTAGGATATTTGTTGCTGCTGATGCCGATGTACATTCCCTCGTGGGGAGTGAGGATGGTGAGGTTGGCCGACTGAATGCTGTAGTCGGTGCCTTCAATCAGTTCTGTTCCTTCTGCGTCATAGCATTTGATGACGGGGGTGATGCTTTGGTTCCAACCGTTGAGTCGGAAGTCTCTGAAGGAGACCTTTGTGTTGATGTCAACACCTTCGCTGAACGCGAATGCACTCTGTGGAGCAAGCACGGCGTTGATGGGGTGTGCAGCAATGTCGATGGTGGGGAAGTGGGTGTAGTTCAGCGCGTTGTTGCTTACATCGAAGTAGGCGAGGGCTGCATAGAGGTTGGCAGCGGAGGTTTTTGTCCAGGTGATGCCGGCGAGTTGGTTGTTGGGTGCCACGAATGCTTCCAGCTTAGAGAGACCGCTCAGGTCGATGGCTTCAACGG
>JAFSWU010000191.1 GCA_017444365.1 Prevotella sp. | reverse complement strand
GACGAAGAATCAGCTTTGTCAAGAATTTTGGTCAAAAAAACGCTCGTCTAAAAGTTGCATTATAGAGAGAAAAGTTGCACAGAACAGCGGTTTTGTGCAGGTGGCTTAATGCCTTCAGAGCGTCGGAACAATGGAATGAGGTCCTCAAAGCTATGCTTTAGACCCTCACTATAGTGCTTGAGGGTCTTGTTACATTGAGTTGAGAGGGGCGGAACATTGAGTTGTGGGGTGCAACACTAAGAGTTATACCCCAAAACTGACATCTCCGAATCCGCTAAAACGGAGCTCTACGAGATAAGTTCATGATTATCAGTGATTTTCTAAAACCTCAAAATACTCGCATATTTGGAGCTGAGAGACATTTCGCTCGCAAATACGCGATTCTTGCGAAGCTTGTTGTTAAGAAATTTCAACATTCAATTCATTCCTACGCCCCTCATTCATAGTTCATAGTGCATAGTTCATAGCCACTATGCACTATGAACTTCCATCACTTTCCCAGGAACTTGCTGTTGAGGTATTGGTTGAAGGCATCGCGGTAGAGGTCGCCTATGGGGAGGTAGTCTGAGGAGTCGGGGGAGGGCTGGGAGTTCAAGGGGTTCAAGGGGTTTGAGGAGTTCAAGGGGTTTGAGGAGTTCAAGGCGGGCTGCATGATGACTCGGTTTTTGTTGACCTCCAGGATTTTCTTCAGGTTGATGATGTAGGAGCGGTGGATGCGCATGAAGGATGCGGGGAGTCGCTCTTCGAGTTTCTTCATGGCGAGCAGCACGACGAGCGGTTTCTGGTCTTCCAGGAAGATCTTGATGTACTCGCTCATGCCCTCGATGTAGCGTATCTTGTTGATGTCCACGCGCACCACGCGATGTTCGGTCTTGAAGAACAGGGCATCGTCGTCATCGACCTGCGAGATGGCGGCGGTGTGCAGCAGGTTGTACTGTTGCTTCACCTTGTCGGCGGCCCGCTGGAAGTCGTCGAGGCTGAAGGGTTTCAGCAGGTAGTCGATGGCGTTCACCTTGTAGCCGTCGATGGCATATTCGGAATAGGCGGTGGTGAAGACCACGATGGGGGGCGACTCCAAGGAGCGCACGAAGTCGAGTCCGCTCAGGTCGGGCATGTTGATGTCGATGAAGATGGCGTCGATGCTCTCCGTCTTCATGAGTTGCTGGGCTTCGAGGGCACTTTGGCACATGCCTGTGAGCTCCAGGAAGGGAATCTTCTTGATGTAGGCGCTCAGCTGCTGAAGGGCGAGCGGCTCGTCGTCGATGGCTAATGTCTTGATCATGTGGAATGTGGAGTGTGGAGTGTGGAATGTGGAGTGTGGAGTGTGGAATGAGGAGTGTGGAGTGTGGAATGTGGAATGTGGAATGTGGAATGAGGGGTGATGAGTGTGACTTTGTAGCGTGTCTGCGTGTTGTCAATCTGAAGCTGGTAGCTGTCGTGGTAGATGAGGTCGAGCCGTTTGCGCACGTTGGCGAGTCCCACGCCTCCCTGTTCTGCGACTGGTTTGCTGAAGCATGAGTTCTCGCAGATGAAGTGCAGGTTGTCGGTGGCGGTGAGCTGGATGTTGATGTCGGAGTCCTGCTGATAGGACACGCCGTGCTTGAAGGCGTTCTCGATGAATGTGATGAACAGCATGGGTGGTACCTCGATGTTCTGAGGAATGTCTGTGGCGGGGTTGGGGAGGTTGACGTTGATATGTACCTTCTCCGTATAGCGCATGCGCATGAGTGCGATGTAGTTGTTGACGAAGTCGAGCTCCTTGGCCAGTGGCACCATCGCCTGGTTGCTTTCGTAGAGCAGGTAGCGCATCATCTTCGACAGAACGACGATGCTGTGCTGCGCCTTCTGCGGGTCGATGTCAACGAGGGCATGGATG
The DNA here is from genome assembly GCA_017444365.1 of Prevotella sp. Taxonomy (GTDB): domain Bacteria; phylum Bacteroidota; class Bacteroidia; order Bacteroidales; family Bacteroidaceae; genus Prevotella. The sequence continues at coordinate 16,252 of JAFSWU010000191.1, read as the reverse complement.
TTGTTGAGCGTGTTCATGAAGAAGTGGGGGTTGATCTGGTACTTCAGGTACTCCAACTGCTGGCGGAGGTTCTCGCGCTCCAACTGCTTGAGCTGTTCGTGCTCGCTGTCGGACTTGTAGTAGATCTTGACACCGAGGTTCATGCCCAGGAGCAGCACCAGCACGATGGTGCGCACGATGTCGTGCTCTTGGATGATGGTTGGCGGCTTGTGGTGAGGGTGTGGCAGCTCGCCCTTGAAGTCGGGCGGCAGGGGAGGGCGCTCGCCTAACGGCAGCTCTTGTCGTGGCCCTTCCTTCCTGTCGGCGTGGTTCATCTTGGGGCGGTTGATGCATTGCACCACCACGAATGCCGCCACGGTGCATAGCGTAGCGGCCACGTAGAGTGCCTTCTTGCGCCTGTAGATGAGCAGGGGCGCCAGTAGGAAGTTGTGAACGAGAAAGACGACCAGGAAGGGTACATAGATGATCCAGATGTGGAACACCTCGCCCCAGTGGAAGCTCTCCTGGCCCTCGCTGGCACTCGTGCTGATATACAGGCTCAGCAGGGGTGCCAGGAAGGTGATGCACCACAGGATGAGGTACACGAGCGTCTCTTTCTTGCTATTGATGTTCTTGTCCATAGGATATTGTTAAAACGGAAAACCGTGCAGGTTATTGTTTTCTTTCTTGATTGACTTCTTTGTAGTGCGGGAGTTCATCTTCTTCCGCCAGGCATGCCGCCGCCTCCCTGCATGCCGCCCGAGCCGTATTGCTGGGCAGAGGCAGAGGCGGAGCTGCTGTTGGTGAGCAGCGTGTAGGTGGAACCCACGGTCATGCCCTTGATGGAGGCGAGCACCGAGCCGCCGCTGTAGGCGTAGGGGGTGGTGATCTTCACCATCGTGGTAGAGCCGGAGACGATTCGGGCTGTACCTCCTTGGGTGAAGGTGCCCGTGGTGGAGATGTAGGGCTGTGTGCTCTGCGAGCTGCCAGGTGTGGAGTTGCCGCCACCGATGGACAGGATGGTGCCGCCGGAGATGTACACCGTGTAGCCGCCCTCCTCGTTGGCATCGATGCCACACTCAGGTGCGCGGCTGCCATAGGCGAGGGTGGTGCCGCCCTGGAAGTAGAGGTTGCCGTTGGCATCGATTCCGTCGTTGCCGGTCGAGTAGGCGTTCACGATTCCTCCCTTGATATACAGGTGGCTGGCCGAGTTGATGGCATCGTCGTAGGCGTAGGACTCCACGATGCCGTCGTTGATGGTGAGCGTTCCCTTGCTCTCGATGGCTTCCGAGCCGGAGCCGCCTGTTGACTTGGCGATGACGTGTCCGCCGTTCACGGTCATATTACCGTCGCTCTTGATGCCCTTGGCCTTGCTGTCGAGACGGCTGCTGTAGGTGTAGGTCTGGCCGGTGGTGATGACCATCACCGTGCCGTCGTTGACGATGAACTCCTGGTCGGTGGAGATGCCCTTGCCGCCCTTGCCTGTGCTGCGGCAGTAGAGGCTGCCGCCATTGATGGTGATGGTGGAGTCGGCTTTCACGCCGGCAGCAGCACTCACGTCCTGGTCGTCGCTGTCGTATTCACCGCCGCCGCTGGTGATGGCGGTCACGCGTCCGCCTTCCATCTCAAAGCGCGCATCGGTCTTGAAACCCTTGGCAGCGGTGGCAGAGGTCTCGGCATTGATCACGCCGCCACGGATGAAGATGCCGTCGTTGGACTTGATGGCGTGGTTGGCGGTGGACTTCACATAGACGTTCACGCCAGGACGGAAGAGCAGGTAGTCGTCGGAGGCGATGCCATTCTTTGCATTTGCTATCACGCGCAGGCTGCCCTTGCCGTTGAAGAGCAGTTTCCCCTCGCTGAAGAGCGTTGCCTTCTGGTCTTCGGAGCTGCTGGCATAGGAGCTGCCGTCGGTGAGGTAGTTGAAGGTGCCGTCGGCCAGGGTCACGTAGCAGCGCTTGCCTGCCTGGATGTTGATGGCGGGTCCGTCGGCATTGCGGAGGTAGAGGCCGTTGAGCGTCAGCTGGAACTTCTTGTCGTTGTCGCCCGTTGCCATCTTGAACATGCCGTCGGAGGCGGCCCCAGAGAGCACATAGTTCACACCCTTCGTGGTGGAAGTGACCGTGACATCGGCTCCGTTGATGTTGATGCTCACACCTGCCACGTCGCCCTCATAACTGGCACTTGTACCATTATAATAAATGTAGATGGTCTCAGGGAAGCTGTTGTTCTCAAGATAGTCTTCGTCGTCAGCGGGGATTGACTCTGTCTCTGCAAGACTGGTGGAATCGACGCTGATGGAGAGCGACGAGAGATTGCCCAGCATGTTGCTGGTGTCGATGGTGGTGGTAGAGCCCGTGTCGCTGACGTTGCCATCGGTTTCTTCCTCTTCGCTACTGATGATTCCTGTATAGCTGTCGCTGTCGGGTGAACAGGCGGTGAAGGCGAGCAAGGCGGCTGCCATCAAGGTAAGGATGCTGATGCGTTTCATAACTCTTCTCTTTTTTTCTTGGGTGATACAATGTGGGGGCCGGTGTTGGCAGAACGCCCCCTGAAAACATTGCAAATGTACGGAAAAACAGGCTGCCCGTCCAAAAACAATCAGCCAACAGGCATTTTTTGTCAGCAAAGAGTTTGTGGGTTGGGAGAATTTTCATACCTTTGTAGGTTAAAAACTTAAATATATTAATAAGGTATAACCAAAAGAATCAAACGATATGACCAAGAAGTTTACACTTACCTTGCTGGCATTGTGTGCAGTCGTTGCGGCATTTGCCAACCCCATCACCCGCTCTGAGGCACGCCTCGTGGCGCAGGAACTGTTGGCAATCGACGACGCTACGGCCGACACCGATGAGCTGGCACCTTACTACATCTTCTCGCGAGGCGCAGGAAAGGGTTTTGTGATTGTCAGCGGCGACGATGCCGTGGCTCCCATCATCGGCTATACCGACTCGGGCGACTTCAACGAGAAGGACATCCCCTTGCAGCTTGCAGACATGCTCAACGCATGGAAGGAGAAAATTGAGAAGCTGCAGAAGCAGCCCCGTGCAGAGCAGCCGCGAATGAGCGCCCGGGCACGCGTGGCTCAGTCGCGCCGCGGCGTGGAAGGGTTCAAGGCCAATTGGCAGGATGTTCCCGCGCTTTGTCCCACCCACTGGAGTCAGGGATCGCCCTACAATGACCTCTGTCCTGTGAAGAACGGCCAGCGTGCCGTCACGGGATGTGTGGCAACGGCTGCTTCCCAGATTGTCTATTACTTCCACAAGGACAACCCCGACACGCTCATCTACGACACACCGACCTACACCATTGACTGGGGCGAGGACTACGGAAACTACCCCGTCACCACATCGCTGCCGGCCGGCACTCCCGTGCAGTATAACCTCATGCGCATGAGCGGACACGGAACGGCGGCGCAGGATCATGCCGTTGCCGTGCTGATGGTTGCCGTGGGTACCAGCTCGTATCTGAACTACGGCCCCTCAACGGCAGGACAGCCCGACGAGGCAGGCCGCGCACTGGCCAACCAGTTCTGGCTCGATAGCGACTATGAAAAGAAGTGGGAAAACTCACAACAGGGTTGGGAAACCATGATCTATGCCAGCCTGAAGAAGGGTAGCCCCATGCTCTATGGTGCCACGCACCCCCAGCAAGGCGGACACGCCGTGGTGCTCGACGGCTATCAGGCTTCTACCGGTCTGTTCCACTTCAACTTCGGATGGGGTGGCGGTGGCGACGGATGGTACACCGTTGACGACGAGACGGGCATGAACGGCTTCAAGTCTGACCAGCGAGGCTGTATGAATTTCCACCCCCGCAAGCAGAACCTCGCCGCAGAAGTGGAGGAACACCTGCTCTATCGCGGAATGGAAAACAAGGTGAAGGTGACGGTGAAGAACAACGGAACACTCGGCTACTCGGGCATCTACTTCTATACCAACACCAAGGACCAGCTGCCGGCAATGGCCAAGGCCACCGATGCCACGCTTATACCGACAGGAGAGAAGGCTACCATTGAGTTCACTTGCTCACCCGTGAGCGAAGGCAACTTCTATGTCTTTGTGACCGATGCCAACAAACACATCATCGCCACACAGACGTTCACCGTGGGAACACCCGTTGCCGAACTTACCGTTGACCAAATGTGCGTTTCAGACCCCGTAGCGGTGGAGGAACTCGACGAGATGAACTTCGCACGCGTCAATAATTCGACGGTGGAGGTTCTCGCACGCATCACCAATTCCCAGGAAGCCACACTCTGCCAACCCCAGCTGACGGGTACTGTCTATGTCTATGCTCCAGACAAAAAGACATGGACGAGAGTCAGAACGGTATCGCACTCAGGAACCTACTTCGAACCCGGAGAAACCCGTGACATCGTCATGAAGGTCATGGGTATGGAGGATGGCAAATACTACAAAATGGAAGTGGGCAAGCAGGTACGCATCGGTAGCGTGAGAACCAATCCGCTGACATTCGACGGCGACAGCATCGTTTACTTTACAACACGCAAACCCGACTTCAATGTGGCCATCAACGGACGAAAAGCTGTGGCTACAGGTAAGTGGAACAAACTGCTCTTCGAGGAAAGCATGGGCGACAGCACGGTCTGCGTCTATGACATGACGGCCGTTGAAGACCTTGTGGCCCAGCCCGTGGCTCCCAACCCCAATGCTCTCTTCCTGGTGGCGAATCCTATAGAGGGAGGAACAAACATCATCGCCAACGGTGTTTGTGACAGCCTGGTCATCCACACCACGTCAGAGTTCAAACCCAGCGAGGCGTTCACCGCTCGCAAGGCCGTGCTCAAGCTCGACCGCGCAGAAGTGGGCAAGTGGGGGAATGTGCTCGTGCCGTTTGCAGCACAGGTCCCCTATGGCGTACAGGTGAACAAGGTGGTTGACACACAGAGCGTGGCCGCCACGCTGGAGCCAGTAGAAGACGTTATCGAAGCCTTCACACCCGTGCTCTACCTCATCGACTATGCACAACGCGCACAGTTCACAGCCGAGAACGTTGCCGTTCCTGCCGACACGGTGGCTACGGTGTACGACGGACTGCTGACTGCCTCTACGGTGGCTTGGCAACTCACCGATGTGCGCTACAGCACCCTGGGAACGGACAACAACAATAATCCTGTATATAGAATCGGAATCTCGGGCATGCCGCTCGAACCGTTTACCGTTGCTCTGATGAAGAGTGCCACGAATGGCATCAGAGCCTACTCAGGCCCCATCGACGCTTTCTATCGCCAGCTGGCTGACTCCATCAACAATGCCTACACGCTGGTGGCAGAACGGAGTGCCTATGCTTCGGAAGCTCAGCAGACAGCCCTGCTCGAAGCCATGAAGACGGCTGAGGACTTCTTCACTTACCGCCAGGGAGAGCAAGTCTATGAGGTGAAGAATGCTATAGCCCAGCTTGGAGAGGCGATGAACGAATACGGAAAGAATGCCTCGGGCATAGAAAATCTTCCCGCACTGGCCGTGGAAGGCAAGCAGGAGACGGTGGAGTACTACAACCTCTCGGGCATGCGCATCAGTCGGCCCGCCAAGGGATTTGTTATCGTTAAGCGTGGCAACCAAGTGAGCAAGGTTATGATGAGATGATGTGAAAACTTTCATACTTTTCGGTGTCCATTCCCTTGGGAGTGGACACTTTTTTTTTATTGATGCGTATATCAAATATTAAGTGTGTAACTTACAATTTGTAAAAATATTTTTTTTTAAAAACGACAAAATGTTTGCAGGAAAGCTATAATTTTCTTAATTTTGCAACTGAAGATTCCACTCGCAGTGGCATAGATGACTATTACTTCCATAACGAATATGCCGTCAGCCGACTTGATATCTATTTCTTCGATGCTGAAACCAAAGAGTTCGCAGCTAAAGTAATTATTCGAAATCTAACGGTTGCAGAGACTGAATGGGATGATGAATATGACATTACCTATATCTATGATCAGGTGAAACTTCAGGTGGGGCTGTACGACATTTTTGCCGTAGCCAATTACGACAAAGCTCCGGACAAGGTGGAGAAAGAGGCCGACTTGCTTGATATGGTTGATGCGGTCACCTATAGCGAAGGCATTGAGGCGAATATTCCCGATAAAGGACCTGTTATGACTACTCGGGCCACGGCATTGCAGGCCGTGGATTTTGTTCCGTGGACCAATAAGGAATTTATCCTGAGGCTGGAACTGGAACGTGTGATGGCAAAACTGCAGATTGGTGTGTCGCAGAATTCTTTCGAGTTGTCGCACAATGGGAGGAAGTATGCCGACATCAACATCACCAACTACAAGTTCGTCAATTTGAACAAGTGCTATTACCTTTTCCAGCATACCGACATCTTATCGGAACTTACCGGCAAACCGGAATTTGTCTTTCCTGATAACTATGTCGAGTATGAAGGATTGGACAATCAGTATGTGGTTGACCCTCACTTTTATCAGAAGACAACGAACACCCTTGATGCCAATTCCTTCCGCAAGAACTATCTGTCATGGTTCGGAGCCTTTACCACCGAAGACTTTGCATCCATGCCTTCGGCCGACAATCATGGCTATGCCTATATTCTGGAGAACACTTCTTTCAAGACCAGTCAAAAGAACGGTTATTCGCCGGGCATCGTCTTCAAGGCGGCTGTCAGCCCTGTATTTGTCTATCTCTACGACTCTTCCCTGCGGCAGCTGAAAGAAGAATACCGTCCTGAGTATTGGCCGTACACCCTCTACCTGTACAACTACAACTTCTATGGTACCATTCAGGCTGTTAACGTAGCGAGTGGGATGATGCTTGACGAGCTGGAGACCTATTCTGACTCCCAGCTGAAACCATACGGTATCAAGCAGTGCAAATTCAATATGGGTGTCTATGAGACTTTCTACACGTATTGGCTCCATCATCAGAATAGCGATAACGACGTGATGGGGCCCATGCAATATGGCATTGTCGGGAATAACTTCTACAGGATACTTGTTTCAGGAGTGAATGGAATGGGCAACAGCGTCATTGAGCCAGAGGTTCTGCGCGACAATTATCCCAATTCCTACGAAGACGTGGCGGTAGAGTAAAGAAGTGTGAATATAGAAGTATGAATAAAAAAAAGGAGCACATCAGGTGCTCCTTTTTTGTGTCGACACTTGGAATCGAACCAAGGACCCCCACCATGTCAAGGTGATACTCTAACCAGCTGAGCTATGCCGACGAAAACTGTTTGTGCGCTCTGCACCGTTGTCATTGGTGCGCCTGACAGGACTCGAACCTGCACGTCGTAAACACTAGATCCTAAGTCTAGCGCGTCTACCAATTCCGCCACAGGCGCATTTGCAGCCCTTGCAATTATTTTTGCGGCTGCAAAGTTACAACGTTTTTGCTTAATATGCAAATTATCGGCTAAAAAAATGTTTATCTCATAGTTCCCTTGGCTTCCTCGGCCTCACGGAATGCTTTGCGCTCCTTGAAATAGTTGGCTATAAACTTATAAACGGTAATGAGGGGCAGCACCTGGTAAATAATCTCTGAGAGGATGATGAAAAGCCAGATGACAACAACAATGACGATAATCCAGAAGATGGAGATGATGATGTTGTTATGGCGTTCTATCTTTTTCTTTTTCTCTCCTGTATTGCGGTTCACGTAGGTTACCTCCCAAATCGTGTGAGGGATGGAGTCGAGTATCTCGCCCAGCATGGCGAAGAGACCGCCTACATAGTTGATGACACTACCCACGCCACCGGCGTTACGGATGGTGTAAAGGGGATCGGCACGGAACGAAACGAAGTAGTAGGCCAGCAGCTGAACGGTGTTGAATATCCACAGATACTCTACGTCGAAATCCTTGACACCCTGCATATACCATGTGCCGAAAAGACCGGCCAAGATGATGAGCGGGCTGCCGCTGAAGGAATAGTGGACGTTGATGTTGCGGAAGCGGCGGAAGCCACAGAGGATGATGAGTACTGCCATGCCGATGGTCCATCCCCAGCGCATCCAGCTCCAGCCATGCATCATCACACCGCTGGCCTCTTCGATGTTGCCCACGATGGGCACGGGCTCCTTCATCTGGTGCTTGGCAGCATACTCCTTGCTGGAGGACCCGGTGTAGTAGTTCTGCATCTCTGCCAGGGTGAGGTGGCGGTTCCAAACAGCAAATTCGTTGATGAGCACGTTCTCCTGCTGTGTGAACAGGATGCGGTTGGGTAGCTCGGGCAGTTGCGCAAGGCGATCGTTGTAGAATACTGAGGCAGAATCGCGCATGTAAATCTCATGCCGCCCCGTCTTCATGTCTATCTGTATGAAGATGGCACTCATCATGCCGCCCTCAATCTCATAGTGCCAGCGTGAGCGCACCATGGCACTGTCCTCTGGAGTAGGCTTGCCCTCCATGTAAATCATGCGATTCTTTTCCACAGAGATGGGGAAGTACCACAGCGAGTCGGGCTGTCCGCTGCGTATCAAGGCTATCGGGCCCCGTGTGGTGGCATCATTGTTTGACAAGAACCTGACGAGGATGGTCATCTTGCTGTTGCGATTCAGTTTCAGGTCGGTATCGAACATCTGACAGCTGTCGAGCTTGAATCCCCAGTCGTAATCGCCGCCCATGAGTCCTTCCTTTTCGCGCTTGGGGGCATCGCTCAGTTCCCCCGTGGCTCTGTCGTAAGCCTGTAGCTGCTTGTGACTGATTCGGTCATGGAACGGACCGTATTTGGAATCGAAGGGTGCGAATTGCATCACTAAGCCGCTCTTCGGCAGATCGTCGGCTTGCACATTGTTGGCGGCAAAGATACTCAGTACCGTCACGAATAATAAGCGAAGTAATTTCATGATTCTTGTATTTATTATTTTCAATATTTGGTATCTTGTAACCAGTCTTGGCTGGTCAGATGCTATTTCACCAGTAGCTTTCGGGCAAACTCGATGATGGAATCTTCGCCCTTGAGGAAGTCTTCTTGCAGGAGCGAAACCTGATGGTCGGGCTGGATGCCGAACTCGGTGGGTTGGCGGTTGCGGTCATACATCGGACAGGCAGAGAAACGAACCGCCCAGCCGTTGGGGAGCTCACTGGAGAAGGGTAGGCCGGCCCCACCGCCCGAAGGGTCGCCGACAACGGTGACGCGGGGGAAGCACTTCATGTATTTCACAAACTCGTTGGCTGCGCTGAACACCTGTCGGTTGGTGAGCACAACGACATCCTTCTGCCAGCGGATTCCCTTTCCTGGGTGAATCCATTGTTCCTCCATGCCCGAGAAGGCGTTGTGGGAGGGAGCGGTCTTGTGTTGCATGAAGCCAACGAGAACGCTCTCGTTGGTGAAGCGTGATGCCAGCATCTCAGCACTGGTGACCAGTCCGCCGCCATTGTCGCGTATGTCGATAATCAGTCCACGGCAGGGCGTGAGGTAGAGGAGGATATCGTCGAGATTGCCTGCTCCAAAGGTGTTCTCGAAAGAGGCGCAGCGGAGGTAGCCGATATTGTCATCGAGGATGCGGTAGCGCATGCCCGAGGCAATGCGGTAGTCGGTGCCGAGGTATCGGTTGAGCAGCGTGTCGGAGAAGTTGGAAGGATAGTCTTCGTGCCACGACCAATAGCGCCCTACGTCGAAGCCGGCATAGAGGTTGACGTGGCCGTCGCGCAGTTCGGCAAGCATGTTGGTGAGCACCTCGAAGAGTTGCCGCTCTGTCATGCTCTCGTCAATCTGTCGGCTGTAGCGTGCATGCACCTCGTTCCAGTCGAGGCCGTAGGCTTCCTGCTTGTACTGGAAGAAGCAATAGTGCTCATCGATGATGCGCCACAGGGCCTCGAAGTTTCCTTGTGGGCTGTTGGAATACTCTTCTTCGTCGATACACGAGGTGAACAGGAAGCAGAGCAGCACGATAGAGAGTGCATAGCGTATGGTGGAATCTATTTTCATTTAATAGGGACTAAGTCTTGTTTTGCGTTTCTCCCTGTATCGGATGAGCTTGAACCGGTTCACCCAGCCGATGAGGAATGCGTGGGAGTACTGATGTTGCTTGAGATGGTTCACACGGGCTTGCTGATAGTTGCCGAGGTAGCCGATGCGGAATGTCTGGTGCCAAAGGGTGAAGTCGGCTGTGAACATGTGGCGCAGGGAGGGAATATTGCCCGGATGGGTGAACACGATGTTGTGGTCGTAGTTGTCGCGTGAGAAGATCTCGTAGTACGACTGGCCGTAGTTGGGACTGAACATCGCTCCGACAAGGGGAACGGCAAACTCGTAGCGAACAGCGAATGGGAGCCTTTTGATGTAGAAGTGATACTCAGCAGCCGCAGTCGGCGAGATGTTCAGGGCGGCACGAGCTTGTGCAGGGTTGTTACTGTTGCGGGTGTTATAGACAAATCCCAGGTTTGCCTCGATGCTACCACCTGCCTTGACAATCAGTTGGTTGCTGAAAAAGTGCCAGTTGTACAGCCAGCCATAACTGAAATAATACATACCCGCCAACTCGTTGGCATTGTTGGCCCGATTGTGAACCTGGGCAAATGTGCCCTGATGCCGAATCAGTTTGGAGAGTGGTTTTCCGTCGTAGTCGCGAATGGTGTGCGATAGATAGGTTACCTCCTGTCCCTGATATTTCTCAGGCGACAGGTAGGTGTCGAGAATCTGTGTCTTGCCGATGCCGATGAGCTGCGAGTTGGTGATGGTCTTGGGCGACACCAGCGTGTCGAGCTCCTGTGCGATGACTCGGCAAGAATGAGCCATCGAAACCCACAGTACACCTATTATTATATATAGAGACTTATTCATTTCTCACTCCACATTCCACATTCCACATTCCTCATTCCTCTGGAAACAGGCTCAGCTGTCCGGTAATCTCCTCAAATGGACGTCGTTTCGGCTTTGCGGGGGTTGGGTCGAGCTCGATGACGGGCGAGGGTGTTGGGTCGCTGAAGTCCTGAGAGGCGTTGTCATCATTGGTGTCGCCTGCATTCGAGGACCCTTCGCTTGTTTCTGTCTCTTCCACAGCCTCGTCTTCCTCTCCCTCCTCCGGCTCTGGGAATCGGGTGGGTTCCAGCTCTTCTATCTTCTCAATCTGCCAGTTGGAGATGCGCTTTCCCTTGGCCTTGAAGCCTTTCACGCCAACGAACTCCTCTGCTTCAATCTCCAGGGGTTCCCTGTAGGCATCGCTGCCACCGAAGGTGACTCCGATACGCGGATAAACCTGGTCGGTCAGCAGGACAATTTTCGAGTTGATGTTCTCTCCCATATAGTTCTGGTGCCGTTTGTTGGCGTCCATCAGGAATCGTTTCAGATAGGGATAGCCCTCGTTGTCGGCATCGAGCACCACGGCTGTCCACACCTTCTGGTCGTCCCACTTCTCTATGCGCTCGATGTTATCCTCAAAGTGGTTGTTGACATCGGTGGTTGAAAGATAGAAGTCGCCGTTCTTGAGTACCACGAGTATGGAGTCGTCTTCTTGGAACTCGCCCAGCAACCGTCCGTGCTCGTCGTAGTTGAGTCGGTTGATGTCGGGGTCGTACCACACCTTGCGTCCACCGAGGGTGGAGTGCCCGTGGCTCTTCAGGCCGATGCGGTGAATGGGTTTCTTGGACAAGATGTTTCCTTTTGAGGTGCGGCCTTTGATCAGTACATTCGCAAAGTCGCGCACCAGGAAGATGTTCCTTGCGGTGGGGGTGGCATCGAGTGTCACCTTGATGGTCTCAGCTTCTCCATTGGGGTTGGCCGTGAAGTACATAACCTTCGACCCTGGTGTTCCGGCTGTGAGGTCATATTCCTTGTCGCGGGTAATCGTAGGAACGTTGAAGCGCTTGATATAGTAGAAGCCGGCCTTGCCGTCGCGATAAACCGCATTGTAGGTTGTTCGCTTGTCGTTCTTCTTGAACACCTGTAGGTGAAGCACGTTCTTGCCGATGAATACTTTCTCGGCAACACGTACCACCTTGTATTTGCCGTCGCGGTAGAAGATGATGATGTCATCGATGTCCGAGCAGTTGCACACGAACTCATCCTTCTTCAATCCTGTTCCGATGAAGCCCTCGCTGCGGTTGATGTAGAGCTTCTGGTTGGCTTCCACCACCTTGGTGGCCTCAATCGTGTCGAAGTTTCGGATTTCGGTGCGTCGTGGGTGGTCGGCACCATATTTCTCCTTGATGTATTGGAACCAGTTGATGGTGACATCGATCATGTGTGCAAGGTCGTGGTCAATCTCCTTGACCTCCTTTTGCATACGGGCAATGAGCTCGTCGGCCTTGTCCTTGTTGAACTTCAGGATGCGCTGCATCTTGATTTCCATCAGACGGAGAATGTCATCGCGTGTCACCTCGCGGATGAACGACGGTTTGAAAGGCTCCAGTCGCTTGTCGATGTGTGCAATGGCAGCATCCATGTTCTCTGCGTTCTCGAAGCCTTTGTCTTTGTAGATGCGTTCTTCGATGAAGATTTTCTCCAACGAGGCAAAGAACAGCTGCTCAAGCAACTCATTGCGACGTATCTCCAGCTCCTTGCGAAGCAGTCCCATCGTGTAGTCGGTGTTGTGGCGCAACACATCGCTCACCTTCAGGACACAGGGCTTGTTGTTCTCGATGACACAGCAGTTCGGCGAGATGTTGATTTCGCAGTCGGTGAAGGCATAGAGGGCATCAATGGTCTTGTCGCTGGGGATGCCTGGTGCCAGGTGGATCTGAATCTCCACGTTGGCGGCTGTCAGGTCTTCCACTTTCTTGGCCTTGATCTTTCCCGTCTCAATGGCTTTAACGATAGAGTCTTGCAGGGTCTCGGAGGTTCTCGAGAAGGGAATCTCGCGAATGACAAGTGTCTTCTGGTCGAGTTTCTCGATTTTGGCCCTCACCTTCACAGAGCCGCCGCGTTGTCCGTCGTTGTATTTCGATACGTCAATGCTGCCGCTTGTCGGGAAGTCTGGATATAATTGGAAAGGCTCGCCACGCAGGTAGCTGATGGCGGCATCGCATATTTCATTGAAGTTATGAGGAAGAATCTTGGAGGAAAGGCCCACGGCAATACCTTCGGCCCCCTGTGCCAGGAGAAGCGGGAACTTCACGGGCAGCGTGATGGGCTCCTTGTTGCGGCCGTCATACGACATTTTCCACTCAGTAGTCTTGGGATTGAAGACCACGTCGAGTGCGAATTTCGACAGGCGGGCCTCGATGTAACGAGGTGCCGCGGCACTGGAGCCAGTCAGAATGTTTCCCCAGTTTCCCTGTGTATCGACAAGCAGTTCCTTTTGTCCGAGCTGCACCAGGGCATCTCCGATACTGGCATCACCGTGCGGGTGGAACTGCATCGTGTGTCCCACGATGTTCGCCACCTTGTTATATCTGCCGTCGTCCATGCGCTTCATCGAGTGCAGGATGCGGCGTTGCACAGGCTTCAGACCGTCCTCGATATGAGGCACGGCCCGTTCCAATATCACATAGGAAGCATAGTCGAGGAACCAATTCTGGTACATGCCGCTCAGATGATGAACGGCAGCAGCATCGAAACGGTTCACAGGTTGGTAGTCGGAATGTTCTTCCGTCGTTGTCTCGCCAAGGTTATCTTCAGCGTTCAGTATCTCTTCGTCTTTTGTTTCTTCACTCATAAATCAGATAAGGAGATCCAGTGGTTTTGATTAGGGTAGCTCTACGTTCACGCCGTCGCTCTTGATGATTCCTTCCATGCGTGCTTTTCCGATGAGCTTGAGTGCCATCTTCTCGTTGACACCCAGATGCTGCTTCAGACCCTTGATGAGTCGGTTCTGTGAAATCGGGCTCTTGTCAGCTTCCACGAAGATTTGCCGGATGACTTTATCCAGCTGTTCAACGTTGTTGTGCAACCCCATGCGATGGGTGTACTTGTAGAATACCATGGCGATTCCTACCAGTAGGATGATGCCGAAAATCAATGACGCGTTATTCATGTTTCTTCCTCTTGTTTAAGTATTTCAGCCACAAAAATACGAAAATATTTGTAAAAACATTTTTGTTTGAGAAAAAATTTATATATTTGCGCATTATTTTTCGAAAATTGAGTTTAAAACCTTTATTTATGGAACCTAACAAGAAGATGAAAGCTCAACTTGTGGAACAGGAAGAGTTGATGCCTCATGAATCTCGTTTTGACCATTGGCGGCGCGTGATTGGCGCAGTTTGTGGTCCTCTTTGTGCATTACTGGTATGGATTTCTCCCATTCCCGGGCTCTCTGAAGAAGCCCACCACTTGCTCGCTATCGTGGTGCTCGTGGCTTTATGGTGGATTACCGAGCCCATTCCTATTCCCGTTACCTCGCTTGTTGGGCCTACGCTTTGCGTGGTGCTTGGCGTGGTGAAGATGAAAGAGGCTTTCGCTGCTTTTGCCAACCCGATGATATTCTTGTTTATGGGCGGTTTCATCATTGCAAAGGCGATGATGGTGAACGGGCTTGACAAGCGCATCGCCTATGGCATTATCTCCATGAAGTGGGTGGGAGACTCGCCCCGCAGGATCTTTCTTGCCATTGGGGTGGCCTGCATGCTCTGCTCAGGCTGGATCAGCAATACGGCAACGGCAGCGATGATGTTCCCCATTTCGCTGGGTTTGCTGGAGGCTATCCGTGAGATGATGGCCGTGAACGGGAAGACCATCGACTTGCGTACCTATAAATATGCTACGGGCCTGATGCTGATGACGGCCTATGCCTGTTCCATCGGTGGTGTTCTCACGCCTATCGGCACGCCGCCCAACATCATCATGTTAGGTTTCCTGGACGAGTTGGCAGGCATTCATATCTCTTTCTTTCAATGGATGGTATGGGGCTTCTGTGCGATGGTGGCCTATTTTGTCATTGCCTATCTTGTGCTTTGGCGTATGTTCCCTGCCGACGTGGAGCACATCGAGGGTGCTCAGGAGCTGATCAGTCGCAAGATCAGCGAGCTTGGCAGTTGGACCAGGGCGCAGAAGAATACGCTCATTGCCTTCATCGTAGCCGTTGTGTTGTGGGTGACGCCTGGTGTGCTGAACATTATCTTCGGTGCCGACAGCTTGGAGCTGAAAACCTATAACAGATACTTCCCTGAGGCTGTCGTGGCCATGGTGGGTGCTCTGTTGCTCTTCTTCCTGCCCGTTGACAAGAAGTGGAGGAACATGACCATGAAGTGGAAGGATGCAGTGGCAGGAGTAGAGTGGGGCACGTTGCTGCTCTTCGGTGGTGGTCTTGCCATGGGTGGCATGATGTACAGCACCGGCCTTTCCGAGTGGTTCGGCCAGCAGATTATCAATATGCTGGGTGGAAATCCGTCGGAGTTGCTCTTTGTTGCAGTCTTCTGCGTGATGGCATTGCTGTTGAGTGAGCTTACCTCGCACACCGCTGCCACCAACATGATTGGCCCGTTGGCCATTGGTGCAGCCATTACCGCCGGTTTCAGTCCCATTCCTGTGGCTGTGGGCGTGGCCCTCTCGTCGTCGCTTGGCTTCATGATGCCTGTCAGCACGCCACCCAACGCCATTGTTTATGCCAGTGGATATGTGCCCATCACCAAGATGATCAAGTCGGGCGTAATCATCGACTTCATCGGTATAGCCATTGTCACCATTCCGTTAGTCCTGTATCTGGTTACTTGGGTTGTAGGATAATTTCCATAATAATGAATGCTTCCGCTAAGTCAGACCAATGGTTTCTATTTAGCGGAAGCATAAAATATTATGCCAAAGTTTCCGATTTTCCATGAAAAACTTGTAACTTTGCAACCAAATTTCAAAAAAGTACAAAGGAAAGAAAGTAAAACAGTAAAAAGATATGGCACAAGAAGACGTTTTCAAAAAGATTGTTAGCCATTGCAAAGAGTATGGCTTTGTGTTTCCCAGTAGTGACATTTATGACGGGCTCGGCGCTGTCTATGACTATGGACAGAACGGCGTGGAGTTGAAAAACAATATCAAAGAATATTGGTGGAAGTCGATGGTGTTGCTCCATGAGAATATCGTGGGTATCGACTCTGCTATCTTCATGCACCCCACCATCTGGAAAGCCAGCGGACACGTTGATGCCTTCAACGATCCACTGATTGACAACCGCGACTCCAAGAAGCGCTATCGTGCCGATGTGTTGATCGAGGATCAACTTGCCAAGTACGATGAGAAGATAGAAAAAGAGGTTGCCAAGGCCCGTAAGCGTTTCGGTGACTCTTTCGACGAGGCTCAGTATCTTGCCACCTCCCCCCGCGTCTTGGAAGTCAAGCAGAAGCGCGATGCCTTGCATGAGCGTTATGCCCAGGCGATGCAGGGTCCCAATCTTGAGGAGCTGAAGCAGATTAT
>JAFSWU010000190.1 GCA_017444365.1 Prevotella sp. | reverse complement strand
TTTACGGGCCTCATCAACAAAGGTTTTGAGAGAAGTGGCAAAATTGTAATAGGCTCCTGCCCCAGGGAATTTTTGCTTCTGGTCGTTATGACCAAACTCCATGATGATATAGTCGCCTGGCTTCATCATGGAAAGTCCTTTCTTCAGCCTTCCTGCACTGATGAAAGTGCTGGCAGTTTCACCGCTCTCAGCAAGATTGCAGAAGCACACGCTATCTGTGAACCAACGTGTTATCATCTGTCCCCACGATGCCCAAGGTTCGTCGTCTTGGTCAACAACGGTGGAGTTTCCACAGAGGAATACAGTAGGACAGAGGGTATCGGGTTCTATTGTTATTTGTGTAACAGCCTGACGGTCGCCTGTAATCTCGAGGGTAAGCAGATCATCCCAATTGAGTTTCGTGCGTTCACGCTCCTTGATTCGTACGCTCTCCTTGTCATTGATACGCGTCGAACGTTTGTTGACGAGGAAGGATATTGTCTTTGTCTCCCCCTTCTTTGTGGGTTCATTCTCGATAAAGAGGCGACGACTCTCGGCACGCACCGTTGTATTGCCCGCAAACTTCTTGGCTCCTAATGTCACCGTAACACGGTAGTTGCCGTCAGGAACTTGAACGGAAGTGTAATACGAAGACAAAGAAAGACTGTCGCGAAGATTGAGTGTGACAGCTTGCAACGAAATCGTTGCGCACCATAGAAGGAGTGAAAGGGCAACACGTTTCATCATTGAGGCCTTGAGGTTATTAGTTTTATTTACTTACTTGATATTACGTTCGTTAAGAGCTTTAGTGTAGCGACGTGCGTTTTGCAGGTGCTCGGGATAAGTTTTGGCGAAGTTGTGAGTGCCCGAGAAATCCTCCTTAGCACACATATAGAGATAGTCGTGATGGACGCAATTGAGCACAGCATCAATGCCAGCAACGGAAGGAATTCGGATGGGACCTGGAGGAAGTCCTTCGTTCTTGTATGTATTGTAAGGACTATCCACAGTCAAATGGCGTCCCCAGATTCGGCGCAAAGAGAAGTCACCCAAAGCAAACTTCACTGTGGGGTCGGCTTGCAGGGGCATTCCCACCTCCAGACGTTTGATGTACATGCCTGCCACCATAGGTTTCTCCCCATTGTTCGCAGTTTCCTCATCAATGATGGAAGCCAGCGTGGAAATCTCCTCATGCGTGAGGTTCAGGGCAGTGGCTTTCTGCTCACGTTCTTTGTTCCAGAAGGTTTTGTACTCGCGTTGCATTCTTGACATGAATTCATCGATACTGATGGTCCAATACACCTGATAGGTATTGGGGATAAAGAGGGCAGGCAACGTCTCATGGGTATAACCCAGACGAGCACAAAATGCAGAATCCGTAAAGGCTTGTTCGAAAGCGATCGAATCAATCATCAAGTGTTCGCCGAGGAAAGATGCCAACCTATCGAGGGTGCGCACTGAAGGAATTGTGAGATTGATGGGTTCCTGCTGACCATTACGGAGTCGGCGGAAGAGGGTCATGATGTTATCGCCACACTCCACCGCATAACGACCTGGACGCACCTTGTAACCCACCATTTTGCTTAGCAGGTTGAACCCAGTGGTGCGCACACCCACCTCTTGAAGGTGGGCGCATACGGAATCCTTTGGAACATCAGGCGTCAGATAGACATAGGTGCGCTCTTCGCCTTTATAGCATTTCGTGAGCAACACCGCACTTACGATGGCAGCCGCTACAACTATGGTTGCAACCGATATACCTATGACGGACAGTATAAGCTTACTATGTTTCACTTGAT
>JAFSWU010000189.1 GCA_017444365.1 Prevotella sp. | reverse complement strand
AATTAAACAAATAATTAATGATTATACTCTACCACCCCCAACACACATTGTCCCCACGAACGCCCCCAAATTAACCATTAACCAAATTAACCTTTTGGAAACGCTTCCGATTTTCTATGAAATATTTCAACAGAAAGCCATTTCATTTTTTGCTCACTTATTCTCATCCCTGTTTTTTCTTTTGTTTTCGACTTTTTTCAAAGATGAGTGCGTAATAACAGAAAAAATCAGTACCTTTGTGGCATCAACATGTTTTAGAACTGTAAACTGTAAACAATTAGCAGAAACGATGAAAAGGATAGGTTGGGGTTTTATTGGGTGTGGCGAGGTCACGGAGAAGAAGTCGGGCCCTGCATTCAATGAGGTTGAGGGCTCTCATATAGAGGCTGTCATGAGTCGTAGTAAGGAGAAAGCCCGCTCTTATGCTGAGAGGCATGGTGTGAAGAAATGGTACACAGACCCTTTGGAGCTGATAGAAGACCCTGATGTCAACGCCGTGTATATTGCTACGCCGCCCAGTTCGCACGCCACGTTTGCCATCATGGCGATGCGGGCGGGGAAGCCCGTGTATGTGGAGAAGCCACTTGCCGCCAGCTATGAGGATTGTGCGCGTATCAATCGGGTGAGTGAACAGACGGGGGTGCCGTGCTATGTGGCTTATTATCGTCGGTATCTGCCTTATTTCCAGAAAGTAAAACAGATTATCAACAGCGGGGAGATTGGCAATGTGACGAATGTGCAGATACGCTTCTCGGCTCCTCCGCGCGACCTTGACTATAACAGGGAGAACCTGCCCTGGCGTCTTCAGCCGGACATTGCGGGTGGGGGTTATTTCTATGACCTGGGTGCCCACCAGCTGGATTTGCTACAGGATTTCTTCGGCATTATCGTGAAGGCTCACGGCTATGCGGCAAACCGCGCTCATCTGTATGATGCGGAAGACACCATCAGCATCTGCTTCCGTTTCGAGAACGGACTTGTGGGTAGCGGCTCGTGGTGTTTCGTGGGGCACGAGAGTGCAAAGGAAGACTGCATAGAGGTGGTAGGAGAGAAGGGAATGGTGTCGTTCTCTGTATTCAACTATGCTCCCATTCAGCTGGTAACCAGCGAGGGGGAGACGAGTATCACGGTGCCCAATCCGCCGTATGTGCAACTTCCGCTCATCAAGGCCGTAACGGAGTCGTTGCAGGGTATAGGGCTGTGTGACTGTACCAGCGTGAGTGCCACACCCGTGAACTGGGTGATGGATCGTGTGCTTGGGAAGATCTGAGGAATGTGGAATGTGGAATGAGAAAGGTTCTGATATTGATAGCGTTATTGTCGTCTCTGCTGACTTATGCCGAGAGTGACAGCTTGGAGGTGGCACGTCCCCGCAAGGAGAAGCGCGAGGGAGGTTTCATGGACCGTGTCTATCAGGTGGTGAAGAAATTCAGCGAGATAGACACCAACTATATTGAGCCGCAGCATTATAATTACACGGTGATGCTGCAAGGCACCTATTCCTATGAGAGCTATTCGCTGAGCGATACGGATGGCGACGAGATTACGCTTTCGCCTGACCCCACGGTGAAAGTAGGTCCATACTTTGGTTGGCGATGGATATTCTTAGGATACACGTTGGACTTTTCGCATGTCAACGACGGAAAGAAGCGCCAGGACTTCAATGTGAGCCTTTATAGCAGTCAGATAGGCGTGGATTTGTTTTATAGGAAGACGGGTATCGAGTACAAAATCAAGAGTCTGAGTTTAGGCGGTTACAGCAACGAGAGCATCAAGAACGTGCCCTTCGACGGGTTCCACTCAAGCATCAAGGGTTTCAATCTCTACTACATCTTCAATCACAGAAAGTTCTCTTATCCGGCTGCATTCAGCCAAAGTACCTGCCAGAAGCGCAGCTGCGGTTCGTTGTTAGCCGGCATCGGCTATACGAAGCACACCTTGGAGATGAATGCGGAGAAGCTGACAGCTGTCGTAAAAGAACATTTTGGCGAACATACTCCAGAGGGGCTGGACGAGATGGAGTCGTTTCATGTGGAGTACACAGACATATCAGGCTCTGTTGGCTATGCCTACAACTGGGTGTTTGCACGCAACTGCCTGTTTGCTGCATCCCTGTCGGCAGCATTGGGATATAAGCGCACAAAGGGAGAGACCAGTGAGGAAAACCGTTTCTCGTTGAGTAATTTCTCGTTCAAGAACTTCAATATTGACGGTATAGGCCGCTTTGGACTGGTGTGGAACAACACCCGTTGGTATGCGGGTGCAAATGCCATCTTCCATACCTATAACTATGAGAAGTCGCAATTCGCCACCAATTCGATGTTTGGCAATGTGAACGTCTATGTAGGCTTCAATTTCGGACAACGCTGACAATCCTGATTCCCACTTGCGACGGGTGCTTCTGCATGTAGGTGTAGAGTGTCATCGGTTCTTCCACCACTTTCTTCCTGATTTGCGAGGCGTTGAGCAGATGCAAACCGTCCTTGTGCCACACGGCGATGCCGATGTGGGAGGTGTCGAGTCCCTTCTTGCTGGTGGTGATGGCTATGATATCGCCGTTGTGGATGGTTTGGCGGAAAAGCCGTGTGTTTCGGATGCTTTCCTTGGGGATGTAACGCACCTTTTGTCCGCAGAGAGCCTGTTCCATACTGCTGATTTCTTCCACCCACGAGGGATTCCTGACCAGCATGGGGTATTGACTCACATGCTGGGTCATATAGTCAGTTTGCAAGGTTTGAATGCGGGTGAACGGAGGGTTGGGGCCTTGCAGCTCCCTGACAAATCCCATGCGTGTGTTGTCAGCAATCCATTCTGAGAAATAGTGAAGTCGAGTGGGGTAGCCAATGGTTCCCTCACGGTATCTGATTTTCCTCAGATACTCGCAGTAGTCCTTGAACTGGTATTGCCCGTTTTGGCGGCAGAGCGCAAGAGCCAGAACCGATTCCACAAAGGTGGTGCAATCCAACTGGCGAAGGTTCACGACCAGCTGTTCCTGCTCGTTCTTTTCCAATGTCTTGGCCACATAGGGAATCCCCCTGAGCCTCCTACCGAAGTGGAGCATCCAGTTGGTCTCATTGGTGAGCCCCCGTGCTTCTGAAAGCAGTTGCATCACCTGCAGGCTGTCAGCCTGTTCATATTGTATGGCCTGTGCGTGAGCTTCACCAACGGCTAAAGTCAGCAGCATCAGCACAACAGTAATAATCCCTTTTCTCATAATCTAATAATCCTTCATCCCTCATCTTTCATCCTTCATCCCTCCTACAACCTCATCACTTGCTTCACTCCCTTCACGGTGCGCAGCTTCTTGATGAGCGCTTCCAGCTTCGAGGTGTCTTCGAGCATCACCACCAGATTGCCGCTGAAGAGTCCGTCGTGGCTGTCGATATTGATAGAGCGCATCATGATCTTCTCCTCCTTGGAGATGATGCTGGTGATGTTGTTCACAATGCCGATGTCGTCGTTGCCAATGACGCGCAGGGTGATGCTGTATTGCGAGGCACCCTTTCCGCTCCAGCGAGCTTTCACGATGCGATAGCCGAAACGACGGCGCAGCTCTGGGGCGTTGGGGCAGTCGGTGCGGTGAACCTTGATGCCTCCGCTGACGGTTACGAAGCCGAAGACAGGGTCTCCGTAGATAGGGCGGCAGCAGGGGGCAAGTGAGAAGTCAACCCCCTTCAGGTTTCGGTCGATGACGAGAACGTCGTCGTTGCCCTTGGTCATCTCCTCTGTGGGGTGTTCAAAGTTGAAGTCCTCTGCGCTGCGGGTGGGTGCAGGCGCATTGAGGTTCAGGTCGAAGTCGCGCACCTCGATGTATTTCTCAATCACGTCGTTGGGGTCGAGCTTCTCGTCGGCAATCTGCTTGTAGAAGTCTGACGCAACCTTAAAGCCCATCTTCTTCATGGTGTGGGCCATGATGCTCTCCACCAGTTCCACCTTTTTGTTTTTGAACTTGCGCTCCAGCATTTCCTTTGCATAGAGGCCGTCTTTCTGTCGGGCTTCCTTCAGGGCGAGCCGCAGCTTCGACTTGGCTCTGGAGGTCTTGACGATGTTCAGCCAGTCCTGTTTGGGCTTTTGGTTGTTTTGCGTCATGATTTCCACCGTGTCGCCCGAATGCAGCTGCTCGCGGATGGGCACCACCTTTCCGTTGACCTTTCCGCCGATGCAGGTGTTGCCTACACCCGAATGGATGTGGTAGGCAAAGTCGAGGATGGTGGCTCCCTTGGGGAACTTCAGCAAGTCGCCCTTGGGGGTGAATACGAACACTTCGTCCTCGTAGAGGTCGAGTTTGAACTGATCCATCACCTGCATGTCGTCGCCAGCCTCCAGTGCAGAGCGGATATTGCCGAGCCACTCGTCAAGTCCGCTCTCTCCCTTTACACCCTTGTATCGCCAGTGGGCAGCAAGACCTCGCTCTGCAATCTCGTCCATTCGCTCCGTGCGAATCTGCACCTCCACCCATTTGTTCTCAGGGCCCAGCACGGTGATGTGCAGACTTTCATAGCCATTCGATTTGGGAACGGAGAGCCAGTCGCGCAGTCGTTTTGGGTTGGGCTGATACATATCGGTAACGATGGAGAAAGCCTGCCAGCATTGCATCTTCTCTTTCTCCAATGGGGAGTCGATGATGATGCGGATGGCAAACAGGTCGTAGATGCCCTCGAAGCCGCATTGCTGCTTCTTCATCTTCTGCCAGATAGAGTGAATGGACTTGGTGCGCCCCTTCATGTGGAACTGTAGGCCTGCTGCTTCCAGATGTTGCCTCACGGGTGCGATAAATCGCTCGATGTAGGCATCGCGGCTTTTCTTGGTGGCATTCAGCTTCTCCTTGATCAGGTAGTAGGCATCGTGCTCCAGGTATTTCAGGCTCAAGTCTTCCAGCTCGCTCTTCAGCTTGTAGA
This sequence comes from Prevotella sp., assembly GCA_017444365.1. Taxonomy (GTDB): domain Bacteria; phylum Bacteroidota; class Bacteroidia; order Bacteroidales; family Bacteroidaceae; genus Prevotella. Next base: position 6,666 of record JAFSWU010000189.1, on the reverse strand, counting down.
GTCCCAACTTGTGGGCCAGGGGGGCATAGAGGTATGCGGCTTCCTCGCTGACGCGTCGCTGGGCCTCTACCTGCGGGGTGTCCTTGATCTGTCGCATGAGATTCACGCGGTCTGCAATCATGATGAGGATGACGCGCATGTCTTCGGCAAACGACAGCAGCAGGTTGCGGAAGTTCTCGCTTTCCACAACGGGGCTTTTCTTGTAAAGACGATGAATGCGATGAAGGCCGTTGATAATCGTGGCAACGGTATCGCCAAAGCTTTGGCGAACCCAACTCGTGTATTCAGGTGTGTTGGTGGCGGTGGCATAGAGCAGGATGGCCAGAATGCCGTCTCGGCGAAGTCCAATCTCTTCTACGGCGATGAGGGCCGTCTGCATAGCACTCAGCACGGGATTCAGTCCGAAGACGTTTCGGCGGAGCTGTCCGTTTTCGAAGGTGCTGCGGAAGTTCTCGATAATCTTTTTATCATCATCGGGTAGAAGCGTATCGCCTATGCTATCCTTCAGTTGCTTGAAGAGGCGTACGGTTTCCTGTCGTTCTATATCTGTGAAAATGAATGTCTCGCTCATAATTTATACATAAAACTGAGGCAAAGTTAGTAAAAAGTTGAGAGATGAGAGGTGAGAGATGAAAGTTTTTTTGTAATTTTGTAGCAAAATGCTATTAACATAATAATTGAAAAGGATATGCTAAACGAAAAAGACTACCAACAGATTGCCCAACGTGGCATCAGCGAGGAGCAAGTGAATCATCAGCTCCACCAGTTTAAGACTGGTTTCCCCTTCCTGCGTTTGGAGGCCGCAGCCGCTATTGGCAACGGAATCGTGGCTCCTGATGAGGAGGAGAAAGCTCGACTCACAGAGGTGTGGAACCAGTATAAGGCCGAGGGTCACAAGATTGTGAAGTTTGTGCCTGCCAGTGGTGCCGCCAGCCGAATGTTTAAAGATATGTTTGCCTTTGTCGATGCTTCCTACGAGGAACCGACAACTGCATTTGAGAAGGAGTTCTTTGAGCATATCCGCCAATTTGCCTTCCGAGAGGCGCTTTGTAAGAAATGCCACGACAACGAAGGCAAGAAAATCAGGACTCTTTTGGAGGAAGGCAACTACAAGGCTATTGCTCGCAATATGCTCAGCAAGGAAGGACTGAACTACGGCCAACTGCCTAAGGGACTCCTGCTGTTTCATAACTACGAGGACGGGCCGCGTACACCGATGGAAGAACATCTGGTGGAGGCTGCCCTCTATGCCAGTTCCAATGGTGAGGCAAACGTACACTTCACCGTCAGCCACGACCACCTGGAACTGTTCAAACAGAAGGTTGCAGAGAAAGCCGATTATTATGCCCAGAAATTCGGAGTGAAGTTCAATATCAGCTTCTCTGAACAGAAACCCAGCACGGACACTATTGCCGCCAATCCCGACAACACGCCGTTCCGCAATGATGACGGTTCGCTGCTGTTCCGTCCAGGAGGTCACGGAGCCCTCATCCAAAACCTCAACGACATTGAGGCCGATGTGGTGTTCATCAAGAATATCGACAATGTGGTTCCTGATCGCTTGAAGGCTGATACCGTAGCCTATAAACAGCTGCTGGCAGGTATTCTCGTTGACCTGCAGAAGAAGGCTTTTGCTTATTTGCGCCTCCTTGATTCAGGAGAGTACACGCATCAGCAACTTCAGGAAATCATCCACTTTGTTCAGCATGATCTCTGCTGCAGGAAAGCTGATATCGAAAAGCTGGAAGATGCAGAGCTGGTAATCTATCTGCGCAAGAAACTCAATCGCCCGATGCGCGTGTGTGGAGTCGTGAAGAATGTGGGTGAGCCTGGTGGCGGACCGTTCCTTACCTATAATCAGGACGGCACCGTGAGCCTGCAAATCCTTGAGTCATCGCAGATAGACAAGTCGAATGATGACTACATGAAAATGTTCACGGAAGGCACCCACTTCAACCCCGTTGATCTGGTTTGTGCCATCAGGGACTATCAGGGCAAGCCCTTTAACCTCCCAGAGTTTGTCGATGCTTCCACAGGTTTCATTTCCTCGAAGAGCAAGAATGGCAGAGAGCTGAAGGCACTGGAGCTCCCTGGTCTCTGGAATGGAGCGATGAGCGACTGGTCAACCGTGTTTGTAGAGGTTCCTCTCTCCACGTTTAATCCCGTGAAGACGGTCAACGACCTGCTCCGCGAACAGCATCAGGGCTGAAAAGTCACAATTCATCATGCTTAATGCATAATTCGTCATTCACATTTGAGCGTTGATGATGAATTGTGCCATTAAGCATTGAGCATTAAGCATTGTCTGCCTTCAGAGGAAGGGGGTGAGGAGATGGGCAAACCATCCGCGCAACTTCTGTCCGCGAGTACGGAAACGGTTCCACGACTCGGGGGTAAGCTTGAAGCAGTCTTTCTTGTCGCGCTCAAACATGTCGCTCAGTTCCTTGGTGGTTGAAGGGTCAACGATGACGGCATTCTCCTCGTAATCCCAGTTCAGGCTTCGCGCATTGAGGTTGGCGCTTCCTACTGTACAGAAGCGACCATCTACCATGATGATCTTCGTGTGGTGGAACCCAGGCTCATACATCCAGACATCCACACCATGCTTCATGAGCCGATGGACATTGTAGAACATGCAATCGGGGGTCAGCGGAATGTCGCTGTGGGTGGATACCATAATCTCAACTTTCACGCCTCGCTTGACGGCATTTCTAAGGGCCCGTTTCAGCTTGCCGTTCAAAGTGAGGTAGGGGTTTACCAACTGAATATGTTCTTGTGCATAGTTGATGGCGTTGGTATAGAAAGAACGGATGATTTTGTTGGAGGTTCGCGGCTCGCGGTTGATGATACCCACCATCTTCCTGCCTGCCGTAGCGGTGGTGTCGGGCTTCAATCCCTTGAAATAGTCGGGAGTTTCGTTGGCTCGGAAGTATTTACCGCCATGCAGATGCTGATGGGTGGTCTTGTACCAGATGTCAGCAAAGATTTTCTGTAGTGTGTTCACTTCTTTGCCTTCGATGCGGCAATGCATGTCGCGCCACGATCCCACCACTTCGGTACCTTTGATGTAGTAGTCGGCCACGTTCATTCCACCCGTATAGGCTATCTTCCCATCGATGATAACAATCTTCCGGTGATCGCGTGCAAAGACGTGGTTGACCCACGGAAAATGTAATGGGTCGAACTGGTAAATCTCAATGCCCTTTTTTCGCAACTCTTTCATGTGGCGCTTTTTCAGCGGCTGATTGTTCGAGGCGTTTCCAAAGGCATCATAGAGCGCACGCACTTCCACTCCCTCCTTGACTTTCTCTGCAAGCAGGTCGAAGAGAAGGCTCGCGATAGAGTCGTTGCGGAAGTTGAAGTATTCCAGATGAATGCTGCTGCGTGCCTGTCGGATGGCTGTGAACATATCGTCGAACTTCTCCTGTCCGCTCATGAGCAAGGTGATGGAGTTGTCGTTGGAAAAGCTCACTCCTTCCTGGCGCAACTTGCTGACAATGAGCGAGTCGGAGGTCTGAGCATTGATGGGTAAAGAACAAAGGGATAAGAAGGTCAATAGGTAAACGAAAAGAAAGGAGAATGGAAATTCTCCTTTTCTACCCATCCTGATGAAGGATGATATAATGACAGTTGTTGTTTCTTTTTCCTTACTCATAATCCTTATTCCTTATTCTTTCATCCTTGACCTCCCTTAGATCATGCATGAATAGTGGTCAACGATTCCGAGCAGATGCTTCTGCTGGTCGGCAACGAGTACGGTATGTATCTTATGGCGTTGCATGATACGTTGAATCTCGGTTATCTTGGTTGTGGGCAGAACCATCTTCGGATGAGGTGTCATGATGTCTTTGACAGTATGGTCAAAGAACTGAGCCTGCCATTTCTCCATAGCCCTTCGGATGTCGCCATCGGTAATCAGGCCAATGATTCGTCCGCTGTCATCCAGCGTGACACCCAATCCCAGTTTTCCCTTGCTGACGTGGATAATGGCTTCGCCGAGGTGCATCTCTTCGGGTATGACGGGCATTTCCTCTGAGCGCATCACGTCGGCTGCGGTTGTAAGCAGGCGTTTGCCCAATTCGCCACCAGGATGGAAGTTGGCAAAGTCGCCCGGCTTGAAGTTGCGTTCCTGCATCAAAGCGATGGCGAGTGCATCGCCTACGGCAAGTGCTGCTGTCGTACTGCTTGTTGGTGCAAGGTTCAGCGGACAGGCTTCGCGTTCCACCCACACCTTGATATGTGCATTGCTGTATTTCGCCAACAAGGAGTTGGGGTTACCTGTCATACCGATGATGGGTACCTTCATGTGGAGTACCATCGGGATGAAGCGTAGCAGCTCATCGGTTTGTCCAGAGTTGCTCAGGGCAAGCACCACGTCGTCGGGTGTCATCACGCCCAAGTCTCCGTGATAAACATCGAGCGGATTGATATAGAAAGCTGGTGTGCCGGTGGAGGCGAGTGTGGCGGCAATCTTTGCACCGATATGTCCGCTTTTGCCTACACCCGTCACAATGATCTTTCCGTGACAATGGAGCATCATGTCCACCGCCTTGTCGAAGTTCTCGTCTAACTGGGGAATGATGTCTAAGACTGCCTTTGCCTCGTCTTGCAGGCATTGAATGGCATACGTTCTGACGTTTTTCATTGAATGATATCCTTGATGAGACTTTCTAATTTGCCAAGTTCCAACATATTGGGACCATCGCTGAGTCCTTGGTCGGGAGTGGGATGTACCTCGAAGAAGTATCCTGTTGCTCCGAAGGCTTTGGCGGCAAGTGCCATAGCGGGAACAAACCGGCGGTCGCCGCTTGTCTTTCCGCCTCCTGCACCAGGTCGCTGTACGCTATGGGTGCAATCCATAATCACGTTGGGGGTAATCTCCAACATGTCTGGAATGTTGCGGAAGTCAACCACAAGGTTGTTATAGCCGAAGGAATTACCCCGCTCTGTGAGCCACACCTCTTTTGCGCCTGCTTCCAATGCTTTTTCAACAGGATAGCGCATATCCTGTCCGCTGAGGAACTGGGCTTTCTTGATGTTCACCGTTTTACCTGTTTTGGCAGCCGCTACGAGCAAGTCGGTCCGTCGGCAGAGGAAAGCGGGTATCTGGAGTACGTCGCAAACTTCTCCTGCCGCAGCTGCCTGATAGCTCTCATGGATGTCGGTCAGTATGCGTAGGCCGAATTTCTCCTTCACGTCGGCGAGCATCTGAAGACCCTTTTCCAAACCTGGTCCTCTGAATGAGCGGATACTTGTTCGGTTGGCCTTGTCAAATGAAGATTTGAAGATGATGTCGATACCAAGTCGAAGGTTGATGTCGGCAATCTCTTGAGCTACAATGTTGAGCAGTTCCTGCGACTCGATGACACAAGGACCTGCAATGAAGATGGGTTTCATATATATATAATAAGGTATATAGACGTCAGTTACATCATGAAAATTTAGTGCAAAGGTACGCAAAAGTAGTTGAAACAACAAGTAATTAACATTTGTTTACGCTCTTAGTGAAAAAACTCTGCAAAACTCTTGCGTTTCAGAAAAGAATGCTATACCTTTGCAGCCGAATTCAAGATTATTGAAAAAAAAAGATTGTATTTTAGTTTAACAAACACATTTAAAGAAAGGAAAGTATTATGAAGAAGATTTTCATGACTTTGGTTATTGCTGCTATGGCAGTTAGTGCAAACGCTCAGCTTTATGTTGGTGGCGGTGTTGCTTATGGTACAGAGAAGTTGGATACAGACGGCGCTGAGAGCGTAGCTTCTTGGAAGTTTGTTCCTGAGATTGGTTACAACTTCACCGACGACATGGCAGCTGGTATCGCTTTCGGTTGGGAAGGTTCTAACAAGGGTGGACAGAAGAGCTTCGAGATCAACCCCTACTTCCGTTACACCTTCCTCAAAGAGGGTATGGTAAGCCTCTTCGCTGACGCTTCTGTTGGTTACAAGCACTACTACAGCAACCCCACCGCTAATATTAATGGCGTAGATACGAAGGTTGAAGAGTACAACGTTCTCTCTGCTGGTATCAAGCCCGGTGTTGCTTTCAACGTAACTGAGAAGTTCAGCGTTGTTGCTCATGTTGGTTTCTTCGGATGGCAGCAGGATAAGTGCAAGTATCTGGGACAGACCACCAAGAAGAATGCTTATCGTGCCAACCTCGACGGCAACGACATCGTTCTGAGCCTCTACTATAACTTCTAATCACACGTGTGATAAGATTTTTGCTAACAAAACAAGCTCGGAATTCCTTGAGGGGAGTTCCGAGTTTTTTTCATCCTCAGGAATGGAATCGGATGAGTCCTTCCATTGGGCTCTTGATAATGGTTCCGAGTGTAAATCCTTCAGCTTCAGCGGCTTCCCGCAATTGCTCTTGATAGTGCCAGCCGATGCTGCCCACCACTCCTACGGGCAGGTCTTTGCGTTGGTAGGGCAGGAGGTTGCGGCGGAAGAACAGACGGAAGTTATCGACAATCAATTGGCGGAGCAGAGGTTCATCAAGATGTGAACCAATATATAAAGAGGTGGAGGCGAGAAAACGGTTGGGCATGGGTTCGCTATAGACTTTTCGGATGATGTCGGCGAGTGTCTGCCCCGTCTGGTGCAGGTAGTCATCGCGCATACTGGCAGGCAGTTCACCCTTGAAGATTGCGTTGAGGAAGCGTTT
>JAFSWU010000188.1 GCA_017444365.1 Prevotella sp. | reverse complement strand
TCGTGTAGAGAAAGGATTTTGAGTTCAAAGAACTTCTCGTCTCTGTATCCATATGCTTGTCTCTTCATTGTTTTGATTTTGTTGTTTATCCCTTCCAGTTTCCCTGTAGAGATATGATGGTCGTACCAGGAAAGTATGCCACTGCGATGTGCCATCAATGTCATGGCAAATTTCTGCAGCAATGGCACCTTTGAGTCCTGTGCCTGCTCTACCCAGTTCATGAGTACTTGCTGCGCCTGTTCTTTCGTCACCTGCATCCATATCTCCCGGAGTGACTCCTTGAGATAGTATCCCCTTCATGAGCGGCGCGTTCATCTCAAGCGCATTCTCCAGCCTGTTCCTATGGCATGAGTCATATATATCCGCTCCGTTCGATGTGGAGGATGATCTTGGCGTTGGGCGTCGCCTCACGCACGGCCTTGGCACCTGCGCTGAGGAAATCGGTGAAGCGTTTCCACGTGCTGTTGGAGGCGTTGGAGTAGCAACGGTCGTTGTTGTTGCGCCACAGCATTCCGTAGCTCACCTCGTTGCCTATCTGCACGAAGTCGGGTGTGGCACCATTGTCCTTCAGATGGGTCAGACAGCGAAGGGTGTAGTTATAGACTGAATCCTTCAGCGCATCCGTCGCGGTGTTCTTCGTCCACGACTTGGGGATGTCCTGATGACTTGGGTCTGCCCATGTGTCGCTGTAGTGGATGCTCAGCATGAAGTCCATGCCTTTGTCCTTGATGCGTTTGCCCAGTTGGGTCACGTAGTCGAGATCCTGCACCAGGGTGATGTCTGTGGTGTTGTCGGGCTCCACGAAGAGTCGCACACGCATGGCGTTCATCTTGCAGTTGGTCTTCATGTAGTCGAGCACATCGTTAATCTTTGCGCCGTTGCTACGGTAGTAGGGGGTGTTGGCACTCTCATACTGAGGCAGCATGGAGATGTCGCCACCCAAGTTGATAGCGTTTTGTGCCTGAAGGTGTGAGGCCATCACACCTGCCAAAGCCAGTAAAAGCATTTTTTCATAATTCCATTAGTTTTTTGTCAAATTCTTCTTTTGAGTATATTGATTTGTTGCGGATGCGTGAGCGGTAGTTGTAGATGGTGGGCATGGAGTAGTCGAGGAACTGTGCAATCTGTGCTGTATCGGTCACGCCCAGACGGATGAGGGCGAAGATGCGCAGTTCGGTGTTGAGGCGTTCGTGCCGTTTGGGGATGATGCGCTCCTCTGGATGGAGCAGGGCATTGAACTTTTCCACGAAGTTGGGATGGAGGTCGAGGAAAGCCTCGTCGAAGTCTGCATACAGCTTCTCCTGTTCAGCCTCGATAAGGGCATCGTCCTTCAGCTTCTTTATCAGTTCCGACTGCTGATTGCTCTTGGCCAGTTTCAGCAGAGACTTTCTGTATTTCTCCATGGCGCTGAGGTTCTTCTGGCAGCGGTCGAGGAAGAGGGCGATGTATTCCTCCTTCACGCGATCCATCTGTTGGAGCATGGTGTTGGACTCCAGGAGGGTGTCGTTCCTCATGCCCAAGAGCCGGTTGGCTTGTTCGAGTTGGTCGTTGGCGATGGACAGCCGGTGGCGGGTCTGGGTGAGTTTGTGCATCTGGCTTCGCAGATAGAGCACGGCCAGCACCAGCATGATCATCATCACGGTCACGCCCAGGAGCAAAGCCCGTTCCGTCTGCCGAGCCATCCGTTCCTTCTGCTTGTACGACTTCTCGATGATGGGGAACATCTCGCTGATTTCCATCGAACGCAGTTTGGCATTGCAGAAGTTGGCATCTTCCAGACTGCAGAACAGGTAGTTGTAGGCTCTCTCCACTTCGCTCTGTTCCTTCAGTTTGGTGGCCAGCAAGGGTAGGGCAGCATACTCCGTCACACCTCGCCGCAGGTCTTCGATAGCCACCAAGGCCAGATGGCGCATCTCCTCTTTCGTGTTGTTCTTCTGACGATACACATCTGCCAAGATATAATGTACGTAGGATTTCTGCTCCTTCTCGACATGGTCTATGTACCTTTCTATCAGCCGTTTGGCCTCCTCAGCCTTTCCCTTGGCCAACAGCTGGTCTGCCTTCACGATGTCGCGGCTCAGCGGATCGGAGTCAGTCTGTATGATGGAATCGCGATAGAGGTCGGTCTTGTGTCTCAGTTCTTTCGACAGCGACGGAGTGCTGCTCATGTAGTCAGCCATCCATCCGTAGATGGTGCGGCACACGTGGTAGTATCGTGTGCGCTCCTCCTGTTCCATCTCTGCCGTGTTCAGTTTCTGCACGATGACCTCCGCATCGCTGTAGGCACCCATGATGGCCAGCTGTTCAGCTCTTTCCAGCGCCACCTGCGTGTGCTTCTGCGGGTTGTCCTTCACCTCCTGCAGTTCGTTCAGCTTGTCGAGGTAGAAGAGGGCAGAGTCAGTCTGGAAGTGTGAGTAGGCTTGAACCATTGCCTCGTACACCTCCATCAGTAATGCGTCTGGGGCATTTTCCATCTGTTGCCTCAGACTGTCTATCCGCTCGTGCCGTTCAGCCCTATAGCTTTGTTTCCTCTCCACACACCTGTCCAGTTCCAACAGCAGAGCTCTCAATTCCTGTGCTTGCATGCCGAGAGTGCCTCCCAACATGACCATCAGCATCAAAATGAATCTTTTCATGGGTACAAAGGTACGGTTTTCTCTCTGATTCGCCAATTTTTTTCATTTTTATTTTATCAATGGATTTACTTTTCTGTATATGTGACAAATGTTTAACATGCTTATTTTCAATAATATAACATTTTCTTATATTTATATTTTTTTTATGATTTTCCGTTGATGTTAATTTTTGTTGTAGCGTTTGCAACGCAATCATCAAGTTATCATACCCTATATGAAACAAACAATTGTACTTCTTATGGTGCTCGTCAATCTGCTCGGTCTCCCCACAGTGGAGGCAGCCACACCCACTATTGACCATGTCCATCCTCTGAATTGGTGGGCAGGCATGGTGAATCCTACATTGCAAATCCTGTTGCACGGTGAAGGCATCGGTGCATTCGATGTGGAACTGAAGGATGCCCAAGGTCTTGCCCTGAAAGATGTGGTGAAATTCGACAACAAGAACTACATTATTATATATATAGACACGAAAGGTGCTCCAGCACAGCAGTTCTCCATCCTTCTGAAGAAAGGTCAGAAGACCGTGAAGTCCGTTCCTTACGAACTGAAGGAGCGTGAGCAGGTGGCTCGCAAGACTTTCGATGCTAGCGATGTGGTGTATCTCTTGATGCCAGACCGCTTTGCCACAGGCACGACCCGAAAGCAGAAGAACCAGATGTACAAGAACATGAAGGAAAACACTTGGGACAGAACGGTAGATATGGCGCGTCATGGTGGTGACTTAGCTGGCATGACACAGCATTTGGACTACTTGCAGGAATTGGGCATCACAGCCATTTGGCCAACTCCTACTTTAGAAAACAACATGGCAGAGCAGTCGTATCATGGTTATGCCATCACGGATTATTACAGGACTGACCCTCGCTTCGGTACGAATGAGGAATATCGTACGTTTGTTGACGAGGCGCATCGCAGAGGCATCAAGGTCATTCAGGACATTGTCTTCAACCATTGTGGTGCATTCAATTTCCTCTTTGCCGACCGTCCTGCTGATGATTGGTTCAACTATGGGAGCAAGTACACACAGACGGGATACAAGACTGGTGCAGCAAGTGACAGCCATGCCGCATCTCAGGATTTCTCGTTGACGGTGGATGGTTGGTTTACAGAACAAATGCCTGATGTGAACGGACGCAACAAATATTTCGCTGATTACCTTATTCAGGCTTCTATCTGGTGGATAGAATATGCTGGTATAGACGGTATTCGTCAAGATACCTACCCCTACAATGATTTTGAATTCATGCGTCGCTGGTGTATGGAGGTCGAGGCACAATATCCTGGTTTCAACATTGTGGGTGAGACTTGGATCAATAATAATGTAGGCGTGAGTTATTGGCAGAAGGATAGTCGTCTGGCTGCTCCCAATAACAGCGAACTGAAGACGGTAATGGATTTCCCATTGATGTACATCCTCGATTCTTTCTACGATGAGGAAACGGACGAGTGGGGAAAAGGACTTGCCAGAGTGTATGAATACCTTTGTCAGGATATGGTTTATGCCGATGTGAACCATCTGCTCACTTTCTTGGCAAACCACGATACAGACCGTTTTCAACCTACGAAAGAGAAGGCACAGGATGTGACGCGCTACAAGCAAGCGCTGACTTTGCTGCTCACTTTGCGTGGTATCCCACAACTCTATGTGGGCGATGAGATTGGCATGTATGCCAACAAGAGTGTGAATGATGGTGCATTGCGTCAGGATTTCCCTGGTGGTTTCCCTGGCGACAGAAGAAATGCTTTCACAGAGGCTGGCAGAACGAAGTTGCAGAACGAATACTTCAACTTCTCCAAGAAACTGCTCAACTGGCGTAAGGGCAATGAAACGGTAGCGTTTGGCAAGTTGGTTCATTATGCTATACAAAATGGTTGCTATGTTTATGCTCGTCAGAAGGATGGAAAGACTGTAACGGTAGTGATGAACGGCAC
>JAFSWU010000187.1 GCA_017444365.1 Prevotella sp. | reverse complement strand
GGCACTGGCGAGAGCGCGGTTCAGGGTGAACCCGTTCAGGTCGAGCACAACAGTCTTCCCGGCAGGCACGGTAAGGGCCTCGTCGGTACTTCCGGCTGTGATGTCTTGCGACAGCTTAATCACGCCGCCGTTGCCGATGGCCGTTTGCAGTTCGGCCCAAGTAGAAATCTCGCCGCTTTCCTTATTCATGCTGATACCCGTGTTCTCACTCTCCAGCTCGGTAATCTCGCCATTCTTCATGGTCACATGCAGCGTTTCAGAAGCCATGCCCGTTTCGGCAGGCAGGTTAACCACTAAGGTATAGGTGAACGAGCCGTCGCCATTATCTACCTTCTCGGCACTCACCACATCGTCGAAGGGAACGGTAATGGTGTATGCACCACCCATGAACGTTGCCTTGAACTCTTTCGGTCCGTCGCCACGACTATAGCTGATGACACCCGACGTGGTTCCGTAGCCCGTCCACACATCATCGCCAAGAGCTTCGTAAAGTTCTGCCAAGAGTTTGTCCTCGGCCCTCAGAATGGTAGCGATAATGGTTTGTGGTGCCACATCGTTGTGGTTGCCATCACCCACCACCTTATAATATATAGTATAGTTGCCAGTTTCAACGGCCGTGGGAACAGCAGTCGAATAGGTTTCTCCGCCAAGCGAATACTGCATCTCGCCACCAGTGGCACTACCTATTTCTATCAGGGCCTGGGCCTCACCTGTGTAGAACACTTCCTTCAGGGTTGGAGGGGTAACGGCGGTGATGTCGGCTTTCAGGATATTGAACGTAGCATGGGCCGTTCCGCTGTAATCGGAACCTTCAACGGCAGTGACGGTTACGTTAGCAGTTCCGGCATTCACGTTGTTAGCATAAGCTACGGTGTAGTGGGTGTTAAGGGATAAAACAGTGGTGCCATCCTGCACGGTGATAACGGGCTCCAGGGCCTCACCCGTGTAGGAAATATCGGCGATGGGCTGAACCCAGGCATCCTGCAGGTTTTTCGCATAGGTCACTTGAACACACACGCTGGCTTCGGGCATCACAAACTGCCATGTGCCGTTGTCGGGGTTCTTGGTTACTTCAATTTCATTGAGCAAGCCTATTCCGTTACCGCGCGAACCAGCCAACCACGAAGTGTAGGCATTAACAAACACGTTTTTAGCCGAATAGCCCTCGGTGGGTGTTACGGAAACGGTCACCACGTCGCCCATCTCTGCCTTTGTAGCAGCAGTGCCGCCCACAGTAAAGGCCACTGTGCCGTGGGCATTGCTGCCTTCGGCAAGGGTGAGGTCGTACTGCACAATAAGGGGTTCATCAGACGAGGTATAATCAAACTCAAGGTTATCCAAGTCGGAGAAGTCGGGGGTTGCTCCGCCATAATCGTGAGTGGTGACGGAAGAGTTTGACTGTATCACTATTCCCGGACAGCCTGCAATGGTATAATCTTGCGCATTGTAATACACGCCCAGGTCGCTTGCTCCCTGGTTGGTGCCGTATTTGTTACCGGAGAAGGTGCAGTTCACGATTCTAACTTCGCTGCCTCCGTTCACTCCGATGGCTCCTCCATAACGGGCGTTGGAAGAAGTGGTGTAGTTGTTGGTGAACGTGCATCCGCCAAGGTAAAGGTTTCCACCGTAGTTGTTGATGGCTCCGCCAATTTCGCTTGAATAGTTGTTACTGAACACGGTGTTGGAGGCATAGAGCTTGGAGCCGCTTCCGTTCTCGATGGCACCACCTCCCTGGCTCGAGCCATCGGTGTGGTTGTTGCTGACGGTGCATCCGTCGAACACCAGTGTGCCATAGTTTCTGAAAGCTCCACCGCCTGCATTCAGGTCAAACCCGTTGATGGTAACATTCTTCAGGGAAAGAACTGCCGAAGAATTAACTAAAAATGCACGGCATGAAGAACCGGTGAGGGTGTTTCCGTTGCCGTCGATAACCACTTTTACTCCGTTGTCAATGGTAATCTGTTGAGTGAAGGTGATGTTGCTTGTTAGCCTAATATGGGCTCCATCGCTCACGGCCGCTTGGAGTTGGGCAAAGGTTGACACATCCGTGAACGTTTGCGCTTTCGTCCCCGATGCTGCCACCAGCAGCAATACAAGGAAAAATAGAATGTTAGACTTTTTCATAAGCTTTGGTTTTTTATAAGTTGATAAAAAAATTGAGGTTAGTAGCATCAATGTTGCAAAGATAGCTAATAAAATAAAACTTTCCCGTGCTCTTCTGTAGGTATTTTTGCACGTTTGGCAGGCATTTTTGCTCATATCCGTTTGTACGAATGTATTTATTTATTACCTTTGCAGGAAAAACAAGAAGAAAATGAACATACGCTTTCAAAAGCTGATGGCCGCTGCCGCCATGCTGCTGCTCACGGTGGCTTGTGGGCATTCTGGTAAAAACACGCCTGAAACCCACGGTGCACTGAGCGACAGTACCACACTGCAAATTGAAAAGGTGGCCCAAACCGACACCGCAAGGGCTTTCCGGCTGCTCGACTCTCTCTACGAGCAGGGGGCACTGGCTGCCCACACCTATTATTATACACGCGCACGAATCTATCAGGGCACGGTGGACCGTCTGCTGGCCATCGACGAGGTGAAACGTGCCTACGAAACACCTTTCGTTCAGCAGAACGACACCATGCGCGCACAAGTGCTGCAATGGATGACACGCCTGATGCTGCCCCTTGGCAACCACGAGGCGTGCATCGGTCAGGCCATCGAGGGCATCGGACTGGCCAGAAAGCTGAACAACCCCATCATGGAGGCCGACTTCGAAATGTTGGTTGGCATGTGCTATTACGACATGGGCGACAAACCTCATGCCTGGGAACGAATGAACAAGGCCATGAAAAAGGTGAAGGCCATGCAGAACCAAACACTCAGCGATGGCGAACGCTCGAAACTGGCAACCATGGCGCTTACCGTGGCCACGGCACATGTGAACGACCAAGACATGGAGGGGGGCATAGCACTATGCCGCACCACCCTGGCGGTGCTCAACGCCAACCGCGCTGCCGAGGCACAGAAAAAGGACAAAGGCATGATGCACGGGCAGACCTATGCCATGATGGCGGGGGCCTTTGCCAAACTGTCGAAAACAAACCCTGCGCTCAAAGACAGTGCACACCACTATGCCAACCTTTACTGGCGAACACCCTACGCGCAACAAAACAAAGGACAGCGACTGAAAACCTATTTCAAGTTCACCGGCAGATATGCCCAGGGACTGCAAGTGACCGAAGACTACCTGGCCCGATGCCGGCAACAGGCCGACACCATCAACCGCCAATACATCAGTCTGCTGCACGAAGCCGAAGACTACCAGGTGGCCATGAAACATTATGAAGAGGCTTACCGCCTGAGCCGGCGGGCTGCCATCGTCACCGACTCGCTGCACGGGCGCGACATGCAACAGAAGGCCATGGAATATGCCGAACAGTTCGAGTCGCAGGAAAAAGACCACCAGATTGTTATTGGCGAGCGACGTGTGCAGTTGTTGTGCGTGGTCATTGTGTGCATTGTTGCCATACTAACCATGCTGGCCTTGTTCGCTTACCGCATCAAAAACAAGAACCGCGACCTGGAAAATGTAATCAGCTCGCTGGAACAGAAACAGCAGATTGTGAAACACCTCATTCCTATTGCCACACCCGCTCCGGCAGAGAGTGCAGAAGACCACGAACTGCAGGAGTTTTTAGAGATGGAGCGAATCATAGACGAACAGAAAGTATTCCTGAGCCCCACGGCCAACATCGACACGGTGATGAACCAGGCGGGCTATAGCCGCCGCAGGTCAACACAGCTCATTCAGCGCTTTGCCAGCACCAACACACGCGTAGACTACCTGAACCAAAAGCGCATTGAGTATGCGGCCCACCTGCTGCTTTCCGACAAAACGCTATCGGCCAAAGACGTGGGCATGCGCTCCGGCTTCTATGAAGACAGCACCTTCCGCCGCAACTTCAAGAAATATTATGGGGTGACACCCGCCGCCTACCGAGCCATGCATTAATTTTTCTTAAACGTTGTGGCTTTCTCAGAATTTATGATTACCTTTGCCATGCTATAAACCAAAATTCACTTTTAAAAAAAATAATATTATGACAAGCTTACAAGACTTTTCATTAGCAGGTAAGAACGCATGGATTACCGGCGCTTCTTACGGTATCGGATTCAACATTGCCAAGGCTTTCGTGGCCGCAGGTGCGAAGACCATCATCTTCAACGACATCAATGAGGCAGCTCTTGAGCGCGGACTCGCCAACTACAAGGAGGCAGGCATCGAGAACGTGAAGGGCTACGTATGCGACGTAACGAAAGAAGACGACGTGAAGGCTCTGGTGGAGAAGATTCACGAGGAGGTGGGACAGATTGACATTCTGGTGAACAATGCCGGCATCATCAAGCGCATCCCCATGCACGAGATGAAGCGCGCCGAGTTCCAGCAGGTCATCGACATCGACCTCGTTGGTCCGTTCATCTGCTCCAGCGCCGTTATTCCCGAGATGATGGAACGCAAGGAGGGAAAGATCATCAACATCTGCTCCATGATGTCCGAGTTAGGCCGCGAGACCGTCTCTGCCTATGCAGCCGCCAAGGGTGGTCTGAAGATGCTCACCCGCAACATCTGCTCCGAGTACGGAGAGTACAACATTCAGTGTAACGGCATTGGCCCGGGCTACATCGCCACTCCTCAGACCGCTCCGCTTCGTGAGCGTCAGGCCGACGGCAGCCGTCACCCCTTCGATTCGTTCATCTGTGCCAAGACTCCTGCCGGACGCTGGCTCAATCCCGAAGAATTGGGCGGTCCCGCTGTGTTCCTTGCCAGCCATGCCTCTGACGCTGTCAACGGCCATGTGCTCTATGTAGATGGTGGTATCCTCGCCTATATCGGCAAGCACCCCAAATAAGAACAGGGGTGACACTCACCCCTTTCCCATCAAAAAAGGCGGCTCAATCGAGTCGCCTTTTTATTTTGAAGATTTTTTACAAAGTCTTACTTCACAGCGTCAGCGAGTTCTGCACCGGCCTTGAATTTGGCAACCTTCTTGGCAGCGATTGTGATCTTCTCCTTTGTAGCGGGGTTGATACCCTCGCGAGCGGGCTGCTCCTTAACGGAGAAAGTACCGAAACCAACGAGCTGAACCTTATCACCAGCCTGCAAAGCACCCTTAATAGCTTCTACTGTGGCATCAAGAGCCTTCTTAGCATCAACCTTGCTCAGACCTGCGCCTGCTGCAATCTTCTCAATCAATTCTGTCTTGTTCATAATTTCTTCTTATTTAAACGGTTAAAAATAAAGTTTGTTTTCATTTTCGATTACAAATATAGAACAATCATTTTATAAAACAAGCAAAAAAAAGAAAAAAGTGATGATTTTTATGAAAAAAACGCCATGCAGGGCTCTTTTTATGCCAAATAACGGATATTTTTCGTACTTTTGTGCCCGTAAATTACAATAACAACGCCAACAAAGAAATGCAAAACATACCAGTAATAACAAGAAATCTGCTACTTGTCAACGTGTTAGCCTACGTTGCATGCATGCTCTCAGGCACGGATGCCTACGGTGGATATGTGCTGAACGACACACTTGGACTCCACTTCTTCAAAGCATCAGAGTTCCACCTGTACCAACTCTTCACCTACATGTTCATGCATGCCAGCTTGAGCCACATCTTTTTCAACATGTTCGCCTTGTGGATGTTCGGTTGTGTAGTAGAAAGAGTATGGGGACCCAAGAAATTCATTTTTTATTACATTTCGTGCGGTGTCGGAGCTGGTCTGATACAGGAACTGGCACAGTTCATCAGCATCTATTCCGAGCTTAGTGCCAACGACCTCACATTCTCCATGGTGTCACCAGAATCATTCAACGGACTGACCACGGTGGGTGCTTCTGGAGCCATCTATGCCATCCTCTTGGCATTCGGAATGATCTTCCCGGAAGAGCGCATCTTCATCTTCCCGCTCCCCATCCCCATCAAGGCGAAGTGGCTCGTCGTGGGCTATGCAGGCATTGAGTTGTTCTCTGCCATGAGCACGACGGGTGACAACGTAGCGCACTTGGCGCACCTGGGTGGCATGCTCTTTGGCTTCCTCATGATCAGGTACTGGCAGAAACACCCAGGTCAAGACTTCCGGCCCGGACAAGGAGACCAGTTCTTTGAGAACCTGAGGAACAGTTGGGAGCGACGCAAGCAGAAGAGTCACACGACAACAACCGACTCACGCGGTCAGTCATCTGGCAACTCACATGCCTCCGACTGGGAATACAACGCCCAAGAGCGTGCCGAACAAGAAGAGATCGACCGCATTCTCGACAAAATCAGAAAGAGCGGATACGACAGTCTTACCGCCGAGGAGAAGCGTAAGTTGTTCGAACAAAGCAGCCGCCGATGATCCATAAGCTACAAACCTTTGTCATCCGAATCATTGCAGGAGCCAATATCACCAGCATCCTGCTTATGTTGCTGATAGGCTATTCCTCCCGACTGGATCCTGTCAGCCACCCCACCCTGTCCACCTTTGGATTGGGGTTCCCCATCATCCTGACAGTCAATCTGTGCTTCCTTGTTTTTTGGGTCATCTTTAAGTTTCGCTGGGTATTCATTCCCCTTGTCGGACTCATCCTTGCCTATGGCCCCATACGTACCTACGTGCCCTTCAACCTGAAGAGCACCCCACCCGACGATGCCATCAAGGTTCTCTCCTACAACGTTTGGAACCTGAGCGCATGGGAAGACAAAGACCAGCCCAACCCCGTATATGCCTACCTTGCGGAACAGAATGCCGACATCGTCTGCCTACAGGAAGTAAGCAAGGCCCAATGTGGCAGGAAAGCCATTGAAAAAGCCTTTGGGCAGCAATATCAGTATTCCGACACATCCGATGCCAAAAACGGAGGCGACATTCTTTGTGTACTCAGCAAGTACCCCATCCTCAAGAAAGAGAATATCACCTACGATTCAAAGACCAACCACTCAACAGCTTTCTATCTCTTGGTGAACCATGACACCGTCATCGTCATCAACAACCACCTTGAGAGCACCCACCTTTCCACGGAACAGCGCAACAACTTCTCCGACATTGTCAAAGGAGAGATGGAGCACGACAGCGCCCGAGTGGAATCCAAGCGGCTCATCAATAAGATCAGCGAGGCCTCCGTCTTGCGCGCTCCCGAGACTGATGCCGTAGCAGAATACATTGAACAACACAAGCAGTACAGCCTCATCGCGTGCGGTGACTTCAACGACAGTCCCATTTCCTACACCCACTACCGCATGAGCCAGTACCTGCAAGACTGCTTCGTCGAGAGCGGAACGGGCTTCGGCTTCACCTATCACCATCATGGCATGCATGTGCGTATCGACCACATTTTCTGCTCCCCTTACTGGGAGTCATACAGCTGCTATGTTGACAACGAAACGAGCTTATCCGACCATTATCCCATCATTACGTGGCTAAAAAAGGGGGAAAACCTTAAAAATTGAATAAATAAACGCCAATTATTTTCCTTGTGAACAAAAAAATGCGTACCTTTGTGCCTTGTTTGCGCACATGTGCATAATATTAAGGTAACGCGTGCGATATAATAGACAGCAAGAAAACTTAAAATCAATAAATAACAAACAAAAATGCAAAACAAAGGAATTGTAATTGTAACCGCCGTCTTACTGACGCTTGCAAGCATCTTCTATTTGTCGTTTTCAGTAGCCACAAGCTACTATGACAAAGAGGCCGCCAAGTTGAACGACCTCATTGCCGAGCAGAACTATAAGGATTCTGTGAAGTATCTGGGCGTTTATTCTTACCAACGTTGCTTGGAGACTCAGATCGGTCTTGGACTGGACCTGAAGGGCGGTATGAACGTGATTCTTGAGATCAGCGTGCCCGACGTTGTCGATATGCTCGCCGACCACAAGAGCGACGCGGCTTACGTGAAATCCATGAACGAAGCCAAGAAGGAAGAAGAGACAAGTCAGTCCGACTTCATCTCGCTGTTTATTAACGCTTTCCACAAGAATGCCCCCGGCCGTCGCCTGGCAGAGATCTTCGCCACCCAGCAGCTGCAGGGTAAGGTGAGCCCTCAGAGCACCGACGAGGAAGTGGAGAAAGCCCTGCGCGCCGATGTGCAGGCTGCCATCGACAACTCATTCAACGTGGTTCGCACCCGTATCGACAAGTTCGGCGTTGTACAGCCCAACATCCAGAAGCTGGAGGGCCAGCAGGGTCGTATCATGGTTGAGATGCCTGGTATCCGCGAGCCGGAGCGCATGCGTAAACTTCTGCAGGGAAGTGCCAACCTCGAGTTCTGGGAGACCTACAATGCCGAGGAGATTATTCCCTACTTCTCTCAGATTGACGCCCGCTTTGCTCACGCAGAGAGCAGCAACGACTCTACAGCCGTTGACACCGCTGCCGTAGCCAAAGAAGAGACCGCCAAGGCTGAGCCCGCAGAGGCCAAGCTGAAGTTGCAGAAGGACAATGCCGCTGGCGTTGCCACCAACAGCGAGGCAGAGATTGCCGCTGCCAAGAAGCAGCACCCCCTGCTCTCCATGCTGCAGCCCACCGGCACCGGTTCACTGGCTCTCGTAGCATACGCCAGCGTCCGCGACACCGCAGAAATCAACAAGATCATCTACTCAGAGCTGGCCAAGCAGATTCTTCCCACCGACGTGAAGCTGCTTTGGGGTGCCAAGCCTGCCGACCATATCAATGCCAAGAACATCTTCGAGCTCTACGCCCTGAAGGTGACCAGCACCTCTGGTCGCGCTCCGTTAGAGGGTGATGTTGTTACCGATGCCACCGACCAGTTCAACCACTATACTGGTGCTCCTGAGGTGAGCATGAGCATGAACACTGAGGGTGCCCGCCGCTGGGCTGCCCTGACCAAGGCCAATGTGGGCAAAGCCATCGCCATTGTCCTCGACGGCGTTGTCTATTCCGCTCCCCGTGTCAACGGTGAGATCGACGGTGGTCAGTCTTCTATCTCTGGTAACTTCACCATCGAGGACACCAAGGACCTCGCCAACACCTTGAAGTCTGGTCGTATGCCGGCTCCCGCCCGTATCGTTCAGGAAGAGGTGGTTGGTCCTACCCTCGGTGCTCAGTCCATCGAGCAGGGTGTCATCTCGTTCATCATCGCCTTCGTGCTGCTGATGATCTACATGGTGCTCATGTACAATTTCATCCCGGGTATGATGGCCAACCTCGCCCTCATCGTGAACCTGTTCTTCACACTCGGTATCCTCACCTCGTTCCAGGCAGCCCTGACCATGTCGGGTATCGCCGGTATGGTACTGTCGCTCGGTACGGCTGTTGATGCCAACGTGCTCATCTACGAGCGTATCAAGGAAGAGCTGCGTGCCGGCAAGGGCATGAAGCAGGCTGTAGCCGCTGGTTACGACAACGCCTTCTCGGCTATCTTCGACTCCAACCTCACGAGTGTCATCACCGGTGTCATCCTCTATGCCTTCGGTACTGGTCCCATCCGTGGTTTCGCCACGACCTGGATCATCGGTATCGCCTGCTCGTTCTTCACAGCCGTGTTCCTCACACGTATCGTCTATGAGAAGATGCTGAGCAAGGACCGCTGGATGAACCTCACCTTCTCTACCGGCGTTTCCAAGAACGTGCTGCAGAACACCAAGTTCCGCTTCATGTCCACCTATAAGAAGACCTTCACCGTGGCAGCCATTGCCGTGGTGGTGTTCGTGATCAGCTTCTTCGTACAGGGTCTGAGCCAGAGCATCGACTTCACTGGTGGTCGCAACTACGTCGTACAGTTCGAGAAGCCCGTACAGCCCGAGCAGGTTCGCACACTGCTGTCTGAGACCTTCCCTGGCTGCAACACCGGCGCACTCGCCCTCGGTACCGACAACCGCACCATCCGTATGTCAACCAACTACAAGATCGAGTCAAACAGCCCCACCGTTGACGACGAGGCAGAGACCATGCTCTACAATGCCTTGAAGAAGGAAGGACTGGTCAGCCAGGCCAACGTTCACGACTTCAAGAATCCTGACGTGCGCGAGGGTGGCTCCATCATCAGCTCTACCAAGGTAGGACCGTCTATCGCCAAGAACATCACCCGTGGCGCTTTCATCAGCGTGTTCATCGCCCTGATTGCCATCTTCCTGTACATCCTGCTGCGCTTCCGCAACGTTGCGTTCTCTGTAGGCTCTACCGTGGCACTGGCCTTCGATGCCCTCGTGGTGATTGGTCTGTTCTCACTCCTGCAGAATGTCATGCCGTTCTCACTGGAAGTTGACCAGACGTTCATCGGTGCTATCCTGACGGTGATCGGTTACTCCATCAACGATAAGGTGGTGGTCTTCGACCGTATCCGTGAGAACCTGAAGCTCCATCCGAAACAGGACAAGCAGCTGCTCTTCAACAGCTCTATCAACCAGACGCTGGCACGTACCGTGAACACCTCACTCAGTACGCTGATCGTGTTGCTCTGCATCCTGTTCATCGGTGGTAGCAGCATCAAGGGCTTCGCCTTCGCCATGACCCTCGGTGTCATCTTCGGTACACTCAGCTCCATCTTCATTGCCTCTCCCATCGCTTACCTCGTGATGGGTCGCAAGATCGAAGAGAAGGAAGCAGAAGCATAAACCCGAGGTTTCGGGAATCCACAAACGGCGATAAGGCACATAGCTTTATCGCCGTTTTTTCTTTGCTTCATGGATAATTCTTCGTCGCTCGGCCCCTCGGGACGCTTTCCAAAGAAAGAACTTTGCAAGAGGAACGAACTATGAACTCATGACATACAAGACCAGAGTGATGCTTGCATCAACTTTGGCATGACGAGAAAAAGTGCATTTGTGACCTTTTTGTGAACTATTTTTCTTGGCGATTTCAAGTACATTTTCTAAATTTGCGGTGTACAATGTAAATGTCTTGGAATGACGAATGTCGGAAACATAGCATACGGAGTGGCAGTCAGCTACAAATTCTGCGGCAAGGAGCTTGACCGCATGAACGGGATGGACTGGTACGACAGCGAGGCACGCTTCCTGGATGTCACAGCGGGAGCACGCTTCACCACTCTCGATCCCAAGGCATGGGACTACCCGGAGGTCAGTCCGTATGCGTACGGACATGACAATTATGTTAATAGGATAGATCCTAATGGTAAGGATGATTATTATACCACAG
>JAFSWU010000186.1 GCA_017444365.1 Prevotella sp. | reverse complement strand
GGCGATATCGTGAAGAGTGGAGAAATAGACTATGAAAAGATCTACTCAGAGTCGGACTTTTATAATGGCAGGATTCAGATTAAAGAACGTGACGAGCATCGCGTACAAGAATTCTTGAATAAGATTGATCCTGATGAAAAGAGTATCATCTTCTGCGCCACTCAGAAGCATGCGATGATAGTGCGTGATATGGTGAACAAGCACAAGCAGCGGCCTGCTAACAACTATTGTGAGCGAGTAACGGCTGATGACGGTGAGGTGGGAGAGGCTACATTGAGAGCTTTCCAGGACAATGAGAAATTGTTGCCGACGATCCTGACTACCTCTTATAAATTGAGTACTGGTGTTGATGCCCGCAATGTGCGCAACATTGTATTGATGCGACCCGTTCAGAACATCGTTGAGTTTAAGCAGATTATAGGTCGTGGTACACGCTTGTTTGATAAGAAGTATTATTTCACCATCTATGATTTTGTAGGTGCTTGCGATATGTTCAAAGATCCTGATTGGGATGGTGATACATACTGTCCTGTTTGTGGCAACTGGCCTTGTACTTGTAAGAAAAAGCCTTATGTAATACCAGACGATGATTCCAGTGTGGTACGCGAGCCAGAACCTTGTCCAGTATGCGGACACCTCCCTTGTACCTGTGAGGGGACGAAAACAAATCTGATAGACATTAAGTTATCAATGGGAAGAAGGCTGACTCTTGAAACAACATGGGAGCAGAAGATATTCTTTGGTGACGAGTTTATCAGTCTTGATGAATATGTAAAGAAGCTCTTTGGCAGGATTCCTGATTTTTTCTCTGGAGCAGATGACCTCAGAGAGAAATGGGCGAACCCAGAGACCCGTGAGCAACTGCTGAGAACACTGGATGAAGCTGGTTTTGCCGAGGAAAAGCTGTTACTCTTAAAGAATATGTTGAAAATGCAGAAATGCGATTTGCTGGATGTGCTGGAATACATTGCCTATGACTCTACGCCCATAGAGAGGGCTAAGAGAGTGGAGCTTGTGAAGAAACAGTATGTAGATGCCTTGAACAAGGAGCAACGAGAATTTGACAACCTTATTCTGCAATACTATGTCAACAACGGTTTCAAGGAACTTGGTTCAGATAACTTGAAGACCTTTATCACGATTAAGTATAACTCAATCAGTGATGCAAAGGAAAGATTAAATATGTCTGTAGGCGATATGCGAGTTCATTACTTTGAGTTGCAACGAAGATTGTATTTTATCCCTTCAGGAAATTGAACGCGCCTTGCTGGTCGAGGAAGACAAGGCCGATGGCCAGGGGGGCAATGTAACGGAGGGAGAAGACAAGGGCACGGAAGTAGGGGGTGCGCAGGTCGCCGCCGTTGCTGATTTCGTCACGGTAGAGTTGGCGGTCGAGTTTCCATCCGGCAAAGATGCTGATAAGCATTCCGCCAAGCGGCAGGAGCACCATGCCTGAGAAGTCGTCGAAAAGAGAGAAGATGTTGCGACCCATGAGCTGGATGCCTGACAGCGGACCAAAGGAGAGAGAGCAGCAGAGGCCCAGAATGAGGACGGTGCCCGTGATGATGAGGGTACCTTTGCGGCGCGAGAGTTTGAACTCCTCGGTGATGTAGGCAGTGGCTACTTCGTGAAGCGACATGGCACTGGTCAATGCGGCTACGAACAGCAGGAAGTAGAACAGGGTGGAGAAGAGGATGGCCAGCAGGGAGCCTTCGCCAAAGGCTTGCTGAAAAACGTTGGGCAGGGAAATGAAGGTGAGGCTGGCTCCTGCACCCACTTCGTTGGGATTCATGCCGATGTTGAACACGGAGGGGAAGATGATGAAGCCTGCCATGATGGCGATGAGTGTGTCGATGACGGCCACGTGGGTAGCTGTCTTTGCCAATGGTGTCTTCTCGTCGAAATAGCTGGCGTATGTGCAGAGGCAGCCCATGCCCAAGCTGAGGGAGAAGAAGGCTTGTCCCATGGCGGCGAGGATAACGCTGCTATCTACCTTCGACCAGTCGGGCTTTAGCAGAAACTCAATGCCAGCGGTTGCTCCGGGTAGGCTGATGGAGCAGACAGTCAAGACAAGCGTGATGATGAACAGTGTGGGCATCATGATTTTGGAGAACTGCTCGATGCCAGACTGTACACCACGTGAGATGATGAGGTGGGTGATGCCGATAAAAAGAATGAACCAGAGGGAGGGAAGCCAGGGGTTGGCCGTGAAGTCTTCGAAGATGTGGCCAAACTCCGTTGCGGGTACTCCAGCAAAGGAATTGGAGAGCGAGAGCCAGGTATAGTGCATGGTCCAGCCACCGACGACGGCGTAGTAGCAGAGAATGAACCAGCCGGTAAACACGCCCATGCGCCCCACCCATCGCCATGGACTGCCGTCGGACAGGATGCGGTAGGCTCCGGCGGTGTTGCTGTGGGTGTAGCGGCCAATGAGAAATTCGCTGATCATAATGGGCAGGCCAAGCGTGACGATACATATTATATATATAATAATGAAAGCGGCACCGCCGTTCTGTCCTGTCTCAATGGGGAATCGCCACACGTTGCCCAGCCCAACGGCTGAACCTGCTGCGGCAAGGATGGCTCCCAGTTTGCTTCCGAAGTTTTCGCGGTTCATATATTTAGTTTACTTCATTTGATGAATCCTTGTAAATGCAAGGTTTCAAGCAAGGCTTCCGACATGGCTTCGTTGTCCTTGCGGGTGTAGCGGCAGTCGGTGAAGACTTGGGCGAGGTTCTGCTTGTGGTTGATTTCCACGAAGTGCTTGTTTTCTGCCAGTGATTCCTTGTAGGCATAAATCTGGCGGATGGCCTCGTCGTCCACGTCCTTGTAGGTCTCTTCATGGATGAGGGCTTCGATGTCAAGCCGGTCGGTCTGGGCTGGGTCTTCGTTGGGCCAGCCCACGGTGATGGTGGCTACGGGGAAGGTGAGCATGGGTAGGTCGAGTGCGGCAATGACACCTTTGGGGTTGTAGATGGTGGTGCCCAGGAAACAGGTGCCTAATCCCGCCTCTTCGGCTAAGGTGCAGAAGTTCTGGCAGAACAGCAGCGTGTCGGTTGCGGCGTTCAGGAACGACAGCAAATTGTCGTAGCCGGCATCGGCATCTGAGAGGTCACACCAACGGGTAAAGCGGCGGAAGTCTGCCACAAAAGTGAGCACGACAGGTGCTCCCGTCACCATCGGCTGATTGAAGTGGAGCGGCGCCAATGCGGCTTTGCCTACCTCGGTACGTGTTTCGATGACGCTGTACAGTTGCATGTTGCCCATGGTGGCGGCGCGGGCTGCTGTGCCCAGAAGGCTGTGGATGAGGTCTTTCCCTACATCCGCAGCCTTGTATTTTCGGATGGTTTTACGGTCGGCGATGTTCATAAAACGGTCATTTACTTCAGTTTGCTGAGGGCTTCTTTGATCCGCTTCATGGCCTCGATGATGTTCTCATCGGAAGTGGCGTAGCTCATGCGGAAACATTCGGGGCTGCCAAAGGCATCGCCGCCAACGGTTGCCACATGGCCTACTTCAAGCAGGTACATGGCGAGGTCGGTAGAGTTCATGATGGTACGGTTGCCATCGGTCTTGCCGAAATAGCTGGAGCATTTTGGGAAGAGGTAGAAGGCTCCCTGTGGGTTGTTCACTTCCAGGCCGGGAATGTCTTTGGCCAGACGGACAATGAGGCTCTTGCGGCGTTCAAAGGCCTGGCGCATGTCTTCCACGCACTGCTGGTCACCGGCAAAGGCGGCTTCGGCTGCTTTTTGGGAAACGGAGCAGGGACCGCTGGTGTATTGGCCTTGCAGTTTGTTGCAGCCCTTCACAATCCATTCGGGTGCAGCAATGAAACCGATGCGCCAGCCTGTCATGGCGTATGCTTTGCTGACACCGTTGATGACCACCACGCGGTCTTTGATGTCGGGGAAGCTGGCCATTGAAGCGTGTGCTCCAACATAGTTGATGTGCTCATAGATTTCGTCGGCAATGACGATGATGCGTTCATGCTTCAGGAGCACGTTCTTCAGAGCTTCAAGTTCTTCCTTGCTATAGACAGAGCCTGTAGGGTTGCTGGGGGAACAGAGAATCAGAGCACGGGTCTTGGGGGTAATGGCCGCTTCGAGCTGTGCCGGAGTAATCTTGAAGTCCTGTTCAATGGGGGCATCGATGAAGACAGGCGTGCCTTCGGCCAGCAGCACCATCTGGGGGTAGCTGACCCAGTAGGGGGCTGGGATGATGACTTCGTCGCCGGCATTGACCAGTGCCATGATGGTGTTGCAGACAGACTGCTTGGCACCGTTGGAGCAGAGGATTTGGCTTGGCTTGTAGTCGAGGCCGTTCTCGTTCTTCAGTTTGTTGACGATGGCTTGCTTCAGCTCTGGATAGCCAGGCACAGGGCTATAGCGGCTGTAGTTCTCTTCTACGGCCTTGATGGCAGCAGCCTTGATGTGGTCGGGGGTGTTGAAGTCGGGTTCACCTACTGACATGTTGATGATGTCAATGCCTTGTGCCTTGAGTTCTGAACTCTTCTGGCTCATGGCCAGTGTGGCACTGGGTGACAGACGGTTAAGTCTTTCTGAAAGATTTTCCATTGTTTTGTGATGTGATTATTGTTGTTTGTTCATTTGTTTAAATGCAGAGTATGTCCCATGCGTTCTTTCTTTGTTTGAAGATAACGCATATTAAAGGGGTTGGGGGTGATTTCAATGGGTACGTTCTCCACAATTTCCAGTCCGTAGCCTTCCAGTCCGACACGCTTGGTGGGGTTGTTGGTAAGCAGTCGCAGTTTGCTGATGCCCAGTTCACGCAGAATCTGTGCGCCGACACCATAGTCGCGGAGGTCGGGGTCGAAGCCTAAGTGTATGTTGGCATCCACCGTGTCGTCACCCTGTTCCTGCAATTTGTAGGCGGCAATTTTGTTCATCAGTCCGATGCCGCGCCCTTCCTGGATGAGATAGACAATGGCACCCTTACCTTCCTTCTCAATGAGTTGCATGGATTTGTGGAGTTGTTCGCCACAATCGCAGCGTTGACTTCCGAAGATGTCGCCCGTGGCACAGCTGGAGTGCATTCTCACCAGTACAGGTTCATCGGCCCGCCATTCCCCTTTGATAAGGGCAATGTGTTCCAGCCCGTTGCTCTTTTGACGGAAGGGGATGATGCGGAAGTGGCCGTAAGCCGTAGGCATATCGGCCTCCACACCCTTTTCTACAAGACTTTCCTTTTGCAGACGGTAGGCAATGAGGTCTTTAATCTGAATGAGTTTCAAACTGTGTTCCTTTGCTTTCTCGATGAGCTGCGGCATTCGTGCCATGGTGCCGTCTTCGTTCAGAATCTCGATGAGTGCTGCGGCAGGCCGTAGTCCTGCCAACCGTGCCAGGTCGATGGCCGCCTCGGTGTGCCCGCTGCGGCGCAATACGCCACCATTCTGGGCATAAAGCGGATTGATGTGACCAGGACGGCCAAAATCGGCAGGTTGTGCCTCTGGATTGGCCAACCACTGAATCGTTGCGGCACGGTCGTGGGCACTGACTCCCGTGGTGCAACCTTCCAGTTTATCTACAGTCACAGTGAATGGTGTGCCCAGCATCGAGGTGTTTTCTTCCACCTGATGGGGCAGTTCCAGCTCCCTGGCACGTTGCATGGTGATGGGCGCACAGAGTACGCCGCGTCCTTCACGCAACATGAAGTTCACTTTTTCGGGCGTGATGAGTTCGGCTGGCGTAATGAAGTCACCCTCGTTTTCACGGTCTTCATCATCCACCACAACGACAAACTTTCCCTGTCGGAAATCCTCAATGGCCTCTTCTATTGTGCTAAATTGTATCATGTCCTGTATAGAGAATAATTCAAAAACTTATAAACTTAAAAACTTAATTCGATTAGGCCAACTCTTCGCATCGCTGTTTCAGCACTTCGCTGGTTCGGATAACTTGTTTCAAGTCGCGGCGAATACGGCGGTAATACCGGAAAGACCGGATGTCGAGCACGGGCATTCGGTTGACCTGCAGTAATATCTGCTTGTCCTTTGAATTGGACAATGCATCGACCACGTATTCCACAGCATCGTCAATTCGGACAATCTGATTATCCCTCTTTTTCGAGAAAACCAGACGGAGAATTTCTGGCAGATGGAAGAACCGGTGTTGCTTACGATAATTTTTGCTTTCGATAATAATATTGTCGAGAAGGGAAGCCAGGATGTTGTAGTCTGGGTCGTTGATGATCACTTCCTTTTTGGTGATATTTCGTTTTGGTCGGATGCCCCAAAGTTTGCGGAAGAAAGCAATGTAAGCATCTTTGTTGAACACCATTGAGTCGTTGTTTGATTTCACGGTAAAAAATACACCGAGCGGTGCCATGACAAAAGTGCTGACCCACATGCCAAACCACACAGGGATGCTGCCTTCGCGTCCCACTTTCATGCCAGAATTATTGATGATGTAATAGAAAATGAAGATGATGACAGAAATGACTACGGGCATTCCCAGTCCGCCCTTTCGGATGATAGCCCCTAATGGGGCACCGATGAAGAAGAACAGCAGACAGGAAAGCGACATGGTGAACTTTTGCCAGAAGGCAATCCAGTGACGGCGAATGTTTACGTTTGCATATCGCATGACATCGCCCTTATAGTCTGTGTCCATTTGCAACATGCTTGCTTTCTGCATGGCAGAGAACACTGCCCGTTGCTGGGTGGCAGCGTCCAGTCGGTGGAAAATACTGTCTATGTTGAGCGTGTCATTCTCTATATGTTTAACATCAGTCGGGGCAATATTCTCCACTTGTCCTGTCTCGAAGTTCCGGCGGCGGGCCATCGTCGTGTTTGAAATGAACAACGGACCGCAGCGCATATCGTCGTAGAACGAATGCCCTACACTGTCGTAATAGTTCTCCAGTGAATCAATCGAAGTCAGCAGGTGTTCAATGTTCTTCGCCCCTTCGTTGTCTTTGAAATTTTCTTCCTCCACCAAATTGAAATTAGTGTCGAAATCAATCAACACATCTTTCATCACAAATGTTTCCCGCCGATAGGGTACATTCCTGGCTTGAACGGCAGCACTGTTCAGATTTTCAAACTGTTCACCGTTCCACAAGTGAAGCAGCAGGTGCATCTTGTCGTAACTTGTCTCCAGCCGTCCCGAATCGGCAAGGATGATGTGCGCATTGTTTACACCATCCTTCAAGTTGTAGATAATCAGCCCGTAGAGCATACCCGTCTCCTTGTCCTTGTGGTTAATGTACATATTGACCGACTGAATGCCATCGTAGAAAACCCCTTCCGGAATATCCAGTTCGGGTGACTTGGCCCGCATGGAAAACAACAGCTGCCGCAATTTCACCTCTGACCTTGGCGCGATGTTGTCCTGAAAATAGAACGACGCCAAAGCCAGCAGGATGTTGACCACAATCAGCGGACACAGCACCCGAATCAACGGAATGCCGGCAGCTTTCATGGAGAGCAACTCCAACCGTTCACCCATATTGCCGAAAGAGATGAGCGACGCCAGCAGGATGGCCAGCGGCAATGCCAGCGGTACCAGCGTTTCACCAGAATAGAACAAGAACTTGGCCAGCACCATCATCGACAGACCTTTGCCAATCAGTTCATCGACATAACGCCACAGGAACTGCATCATCACGACGAAAAGGCTGATACAAAATGTACCAGCAAAGAGGGTGAGGAAATTCTTCACCACAAAGACATCAAGTCGTTTGATAAAACGCATCTTCTTGTAAAATCGCCGCAAAGGTACG
>JAFSWU010000185.1 GCA_017444365.1 Prevotella sp. | reverse complement strand
TCTGTCATTCCTGCTCTACTTTGATGAAAATTCAGTAACTTTGCAGCGCAAAGTATGCAATACGGCAGACAATATGGCAAAGATAACAGTACAGAATACGCAGATAACGGTCATTAAGCAGAATGAAGATGACTACATCAGCCTGACAGATATGTTGAAAGCTAAAGATGGTGAGTTCTTCTTCTCCAACTGGCTGCGCAATCGCAATACAATTGAGTTCCTTGGAATATGGGAGCGGTTGATGAACCCAAATTTTAATTGTGCCGAATTCGACATAATTAAATCTCAGGCCGGACTGAACCGTTTCCGTCTCAGTGCTAAAGAGTGGACGGAGAAGACCAATGCCATAGGTATAATCTCGAAAGCAGGACGATATGGAGGCACCTACGCCCACAAAGACATTGCTTTTGAGTTTGCCATGTGGATAAGCCCAGAGTTCAAGGTCTATCTGATACGTGAGTTCCAACGGTTGAAAGACGAAGAGCAGAAGCAGCTTGGATGGACGGCGAAACGTGAACTATCGAAGATCAACTACCGCATCCATACCGATGCCATCAAGCAGGATTTGATCCCAGAAGAGGTGACGGCTGCCCAGGCCAGCATCATCTATGCAGAGGAAGCGGATGTACTCAATGTATCAGGGGGACGGGGAATCAGGGGGACGGGGAATCTGTATCACTCACTTTACAATGGGACGTAGTACGAGGGATACACCATAGTTCCGATGATTGACGACTTCAAGCAGCGTTTCAACCTCGGTGAGGACTTTGTCGTGGTGGCCGACTCCGGGTTGATGAACGCAGACAATCTGAGGTTGCTGCGGGATGCCAAGTACAAATATGTGATAGGTGCGAGGATAAAGAGTGAGAAAGAGGGCGTCAAGGAGGAAATTCTCAGCTGGGAGAAGAAGAGCGGCGATTTCTATGAGTACAAACGTGAAAACGGCGAGAGACTCATCGTAGGTTACTCTGAGGTGAGAGCGAAGAAGGACGCTTACAACAGGAGCCGGGGAGTGGAGAGGCTACGCAAGGCGTATGGTAGTGGAAGACTGACCAAGGACCAGGTGAACAAACGCGGCTACAACAAGTTTCTTGAAATCAGCAAGGACGTGCAGGTGTTCATCAGTGCCGAGAAAATAGCAGAGGACGAGAAGTGGGATGGCTTGAAGGGTTATGTGACGAGCACCAAGCTTGCTGCCGACGAGGTCGTTGCCCAATATCACGGACTCTGGGTTGTCGAACGGGCATTTCGGGTCTCAAAGGGAACGCTTGAAATGCGTCCAATGTTCCACTTCACGGAAAGGAGGATGGAGGCGCATGTCTGCATCTGCTTCGTGGCATACAAGGTGTATAAGGAACTGGAACGCATCATAGCCTCAACTGGAATAGAAATGAGTGTGGACAAGGTGCTTGACATAGCTAGGACAGTCACCACCATTAGAGTAAATATGCCGCACAACCATGAGTTCTACACCAAGACGCTCTTCCTTTCTGAGCAGCAAAAAGCTATCAAACCGCTGTTTGACTTAGCTAACTTTGAGGAGGATTGAGAGTGGGTGGCGCATAGACGAAGTCAGGGGTAGTTCGGAATAAGACAAAGGGGCTGGGGAGCCGCGGCTCATAGACATTCACATCCATCATCCTAAAAAAGAGGGTATGTCAATCAAGACATACCCTCTTCATGTTTTGTCAGTCATTCATTTTAGCGGACATCCATCATTTTCTTCCCTTTATGACGACTTTCCTTCCGCTCTTACCCAGCCGGCTGTCTTTTGCCGTGCGGCAGATGTAGACACCCGGTGTCTTGGGCTTAGTCGTGCCCAGATAAATGCCTTGCAGGGTGTACCATGCCGATGGGTTGCCGTCAGCGTCTTCCACACTGCTGATGCTGAGTGCGTCGCTGATGTCGATGACAAAGGGCTCCCACGGCGTACCGATGTTGCCGTCGCTGCTATAGATGAGGTCGGTCGACAAGGTGATGATGCTGCCATCAAGATAGACTTGCAGTTGCATGGGCTGTCCGCTGCCCTCGCCGGCAATGAGCAGGTAGTAGAGCGGCTGCTCGTCATCTATCGAGGCAACGGCAGCACCGCGGCACTCTCCATCGACGAAGGCTGCCACTTCGGCATCGGCTACGGGTATGCCACCGTTGGTGAGCAGCACGACCATCGTCATGTTGTCAGGATAGTCGGTGGGCGGGACGGGGGTGAACACAGATGTTTCCCTTCTGCTCTTCATTCTCGGGGCCTGTGCAGCCTGACCGCCGAGGCTTACCGTAGGATAGACAAACGTCTTTGTCAGGGTGTCGGTGCTCATATAGAGGTAACCCTTTCCACTCTCTAAGGCATCGAGGTCGCCTTCCCATCCGTAGCGGCTGTAATAGGCGAAGGCTGTCTGCGACTTCACCTGGTCGCCAATCTGTGGATTGGCACCGGCGAGTGCTTCTCCGATAGACATCGTAGTCGCGGGCGTAAATGGAAGCCAGTTCCAGCCCTTTTTCAGCGTGTCGGGAGCCTCGTCGAGTTTGATCTGCCGACCTTGGACGATGATGTAGGGTGGCAAGTCATTGCTCTGTTCGAGCTCTGTGAGCAATAACTTGTACATGGTGTTGGCTTTCACCTGCTTCAGGGTTCCTGCCCAGTAGGTGCCGTTGCAGTAGGCTGTTCCCGTGTCATGGTCTTTCAGGCGTGCTTCCCACGATGTCACATCTTTGAAGACAGCGGCAACCTTTGGCTTAGATGGCTCCACGCCCAATGATATCCAGTTCCAGCCTTTTCTGAGAGCAAGATGTTGTTCCACGAGGTCGGTCTTGGTGAAGATGATGGGTGCATCGAAGGTGCCGTAGTTTTTCGTTGGGTCGAAGGTGAGCGTGTCGGTCACAGTGCCATCGCGCAGTGTGATACTGACATTGGGATAGGCGATGCCCGTCGTGGCATCCCACAGGCGGAAGGTCACGGCACGGCCCTTGTCAAGATCGGCAGGCACGCCGTTGATTTGCTGCATGGCGGTGCCGTAGATGCTCATGGGTACGTAGGCCGCACCACGCATCTGCTTGGGTGAGGCGACACCCCGGCACTCGTCGTCGATAAAGGCGGCCAAGAGGCTTTCGCTGTTACTCATCATGATGCCGTTAACGTAGATCTGACCCACAATGCTCATGCTGTTCTCGTAGGCATTCGGATCAACGCTCCAGTTGGGGGCCTCTCCCCTGACCTTCATTACAATGCGCAGAGGTTCCAGAATCCCGTTATTGCCTTGCAGGCCTATGGTAATGTCGTAGTTGCCCACGGCCACCAAGGGGTTCACCTGGAATCGCAGTGTCTTTGTCTTCTGCGGCGCAATGTCATCGGTATTGTAGCTGTTGATGAGGGTGAGCCATTGCGGCATATTATATAATGTGTAGTACTCGGTGTGTCCGCCACGGTTCTCGATGTTCACGTCGAAAGTATAGTCATCGCCATAGCGCTTGATGACGTTCACAGAGTCCTTGGTCCACTTCAGGGTGTTCAAGTAGCAGTAAGCCTGCCAGCGAATGGGCAGCGACTCATTGCCGTGCATGTCGTGAATCTTGTCGATGGTGATGTTGAGCGTGGCACCCTCCACATCGCGGGAAGTGATGCCGGCTCCTTCATCCAACCGGACGACAATCTTGCGTTCCGAGGCCACTCGACGTGCTATGAGGCGGCTCTCCTCGGGGGCCTTCTTCAGCGGAGGACCGAAGGAAACCAACCCCGACGGGTCCGCGGTAACGGCATGTCCAGGAATGGTATTGGCCGGTGCCATGTCTTCGAGC
>JAFSWU010000026.1 GCA_017444365.1 Prevotella sp. | reverse complement strand
GCCTCTCTGCGGCGTTTTTCTGTGTCTCCCCGTGCACTTCTGCGGCGTTCTTCTGTGTCTCCCCGTGCACTTCTGCGGCGTTTTCGCCGCAGTGATAAAACTCCTCCTTATAAACCTTGGTGCACCCGCTCTTGAACCCACGCACCACCGCCCCGATGCTTTTCGGGAGCGGCTCCAGCACCTGAATCACCAGATGCACATGGTCAGGCATCACCATCTGTGCCAGCACTTTCAGGGCATAGCCTTTCCCTTTGTAGAATTGCGCAAGCCCACCGAGCATCTTGCATACACGCCGCCCGAAAGGGTTCAGTTTGACATAAGCCGCTTCAGCACACTCGCCCTCGAGCGTTCCAAACAGCGGATAACGCCCCTCTACAGGCAGCGTGAAATGATAGATGGCGCGGCCTCGGTAGTCCCAATCCTTTTCCCGATGATGCCGCATGGGATCAACCGGCCTCCATTGCCCTCTCCTTTGTCTATCGTCTGTGCTCATAGTTGGACTCATACTATATGATGTTCCTCAAAACTGATGAAGCGATCTGCTTGTCTGTCTTCATGCTAAATGCTATCGGTTTGTAATGACGTCACAAAAATACAAATTTAATTCGTATAAAAGGTCTCTAAAGGTGGAAAAAACTGCCAAAAACTTGCAAATTGCAGAGAAAGAGCCTAAGAACTCATTGGCAAAAGTTATATTGCATAGCGAGGGAGTTGCTGTCACGACTTCCACAAAATCCTTAGATTGTTAGACAACAAGAGGACTAGTGGGCAAATATGTGTTAAGATATCTTTGACTTTGAAATTCTTTGACAAATGTCCTCTGAAGAATCGCGTATTTGTGAGCAAGGTGCCTCTCACCTTCAAATACGCGAGTATTTTGCGGTTTTGACAAATCGTTGATTATCATATACTTAGCTTGTAGATCTCTGTTTTGGCGGTTTCGGAGATGTCAGTTTTGGGGTATAACTCTTAGTGTTACACCTCACAACTCACTGCTCCACCCCTCTTAACTCAATGAAACGAGGCGCTCATTCCATTGAGTTGAGAGTGTTAAGCATAGCTTTGAGTATCTCATTGCATTGTTCCGACACCCTGAAGTCATAAAACCACCTGCACAAAACCGTCGTTTTGTGCAACTTTTCCCTCTAGATTGCGACTTTCAGACGACCGTTTTTACGGTAAAATTTTCTCCACAATACGTTGAAAAGTACTGATGATGGCAGTGATACCAAAGAAAAAGAAACATAACTCATAAAAGTAAAATAAATATGAAGAAGAAAGAACTGATTATGGCTGCCATCGAAAAGATGGGCTACTCGCCAGAGCTGGATCATGAAGGTGACATCCGATTCTGTTACCAGATGAAGAATATCTATGTGATGACAGAAGATGATGAAGAAGATCCCTATATATCCATGATGCTCCCCCAATTTTATGAATTTGAGGAGGGGCAGGAAGCATTGGTACTGGCAGTATGCAACCAATTGACCCGTGAGCTGAAACTGCTAAAGGTCTATATTGACCAGACCTTCAAGAATGTGTCTGCTACCTGTGAGTTCTTCTATGCCAACGAAGAGGCATTGGAGCAGAATTTACGTAAATTCCTTCAGATGTTAGGCGTAGTGCGTACCATATTCAGAAAAGATTTGGCTGAATTGTCAGAGGATGAATAAGAAGCAAAATCGTAAACGCAAAAAACTGTAAAAGTGGTAAAAGGTGTGCCTCATTATATAATAAGGTACGTAAAAAAGGTATGGGCGCGGTCTTTCAATAAGTTAAAATTTTATTTATTTTTTATACATTTGTTTGTTATTTGTTTTGTTTTTTGTACCTTTGCGGCCAAAATGTAAGTTTCGAATGTGTTTTTGATAACAAAATTATAATTTTATATACTTCAATGAAATCAAACATTAGAACAGTATTGCTGGGCATGTCAGTGATGATGCTTATGCCAGCAAGTGCACAGAATGTCACCCTCAAGGGTGTGGGACACAACAACCGCTACAACGATGGCGAGCAGATGAAATCCACTTACGTAGGGTGGAATTCAGAACTGGGAAAGGCCGTTTTCATTGTGGATAATGGCATCTACTCCATGACAACTGATGGGACCTCGCTTTCAACCCCCGTGAAGGATCCCGCAGTAAATATTGAGGATGTTAGAGGAAAGAACGAGAAGGAAATCTGGGTCAGCAACTTCAATATGATGTATGGTAACTCGGGCGCGGCTTATATTCATGGTAAGCTGGTGACCGTGATGTCGCACGATGAGTCGTCAACCGTTGATGAACAGCTTTTCTCCGTGCGCACATGGGATGCCAAGACTGGCAACCTGCTCTCGACACAGGTGCGTCCTAAGAGCGACCGGCTGGAGTCGGCTGGCATGGCCTATAACCCGAAGGACGGAAAGGTGTATGGACTTTTCTACATGACAGGGCAGAGCCTGCCCGAGGAGATTACCTCTGATCCCGACTACTTCGCTGACCAGGATGACGACATGACCGACGGCGATGCCGGCTACTGCATCTGTACCATCGACCTGAGCACGATGAAGGTTACCCCCATCACCCCGGGACTTTACTATCAGAACTTCGTGACCTTTGCCATCAACAGCGAGGGACGCGCCTTTGCCCTCACCAGCGGCGGCGGCAGTGCTCCAGAGGATGCCGATGGTAAGCTGCGCGATATCAATGGAAACCTCGTAGGTGCCAACCTCTTTGAGTTTGACCTTACAACCGGTCTGATGAAGACCAAGGAGGTGGAGGCCAAGGACCCGCAAACGGGTGAGACATTTACTGAGACGGTGAGTATCTTCGAACATGGCACTGGCTACAGCTCTCAGCCCAAGCGTCAGGCTGCCTGCTTCAGCAAGAGCAATCCTAACAAAATGTACTGGATAGGCTATTATAATAGTGGTAAAGGCTACAACGAGTGGGGCTCATGGTCAAGTCTCTCCGACAAGGACTGGCGCACCAACCACAAGTATGACACCGCCCTTTACGAGGTTGACATCACAACGGGTGATGCCACCCGCGTTGCTCTGGTTGACAACCGCTGGATCTTCTCTGCCCTTTGGGTAGATGGCGACGATTGCAGCGACGATGCAGAGGTTGACCCCTTCAGCCATGGAAGCGACAAACCCGTGGAAGGCACCTATATCGCCTTGTCGCATGCCGAGAACGGAAGCATCTGGCAGCAGGCAGAGATTGGTAAGCAATATACCTACTATCTGGAAGCCAGCGAGGGCTGGACGTTGCACAGCGTGACCTTCAACGGAACAGAGCTCGACGTGACGGACAACACCGTTACAACACCCGCTGTCGGTGCCGCCTTCTCGCAGCTGATTGTCACCTTTGAGCAGAACGGCTCTTCAGACGCACGGATGATGGAAGCCCAGAAGTCGCAGGTGAAGGTTCTCGGCACAGCCAATGGCGTACACATCGCCAATGCCGCAGCCGGCGACGTGGTGTCGGTCTTCACAGCCGACGGCAAGCTGGTTCGCTCTGTGAAGCTGAACGCCCAGAGTGCCGACATCGCCCTTAACGCGCGTACATTATATATTATAAGGGTGGGTGGCAAGACCGTGAAGGTGCGCCTATAACCCTTCTTCCTTATTCAACGAATCTATCATGACATCAAGAAAACCTAAACTATTATTTGCATATATCTTCACAGCCATTACTGCTTTCTTCGGAGGCAGTATGGCTGTTAGTGCGTCCACGATAACCGAGGGCTTCGACACGTTCAATACCAGTTACGATGGTATGACCAAGGTGCTGGCCCTTCCCCAAGGATGGGACTATGCTGGTGATGCCGTCCTTTTTACCAGGGACGATGACACCTATTATGTCAAGCGACCTGCTATCATGGTGGAGGGCACCAATGCCGACTGCTACCTCATCACGCCGGAGCTGCAGGGTGACTTCTCGTTCTACATGCGCAACCGCACCAAGAACTATCAGGCCACTGTTGCGGCCTACACCTGCACCTATGCCAACGGCGAGTTGGTCTTGGGCAGCGAAATCAGTTCCAAGACACTTTCCAAAACGCTCAGTGGGGTACCCTCATGGGAGAGCGTCACGTTCACGGCTCCCAATGCCACACGTGTGGCATTGTTGATTTCCAATGCCATCTTCGACGACTTCACCTATACGGAGTTTGAGGCAATGGAAACGGCCACGCTGACGGTGACAGGCTACGCTTCAGGTGCTACGCATGACTTCGGTATCGTGGAGGAAGGAACAACCCATACCTTCACCCTGCAGAACATCGGACAGTCGGAGCTGACCATCAGCAGCATCAGTGTGACGGGCGGCTTCGTCCTCACGGAAGGCGGTGACCTGACAACCATCGGTGCCAAGGGCTTGGCCCATGTCACCGTGGCAACACCTGCCGCCGATGCCGAGGGCATGCTGACCATTGTTTCCAACGATGCCAAGAGCCCTTACACCCTTCAGCTGAAGAGCATCTACAAGGTGCCGGCACCCATCATGGGGGTCAGCATCACGGAGGTGAAGTTTGGCAAGGTGACTGCCAATGCCTCGCAGGAGATTACCGTCAGCAACACGGGTAATGCCGAGTTGCAGGTGGCCATCGCCTCAGACAAGCCCGAGGAGTTCGCTGTCAGCCACTCCTCGCTGACCGTCGAGGCAGGCGGAGAGCAGACCTTCACCATCACCTATCTGTATCAGCCGAAGGCATTCGGTGGTCATGCCGCCACCATCACCCTCACCCCCAATGCAGGGGAGGTTGCCACCATCGCTGCTTCAGCGCAGGTGGAAGATCCCAATGCCTGGAGAGAGGAATTCTCCGGCAACCAGCTCCCCGACGGATGGAGTGTCATCGGCTCAGCCTCCAGCTGGACCTTTGCCGATGGTGTGGCCACGGGCAGATATGAAGGCTCCGGCCGTTGGCTGGTCACCCCGCAGCTCGTCGTCAAGGAAGGCGAAGCACTCACCTTCGAGGCCCGTTCATACCAGTATGGCTCAGACATCAAGGTGCAATGCCAGAAGGATGACGGAGCATGGACCGAGAAACTGATGGAGTCGCGCAACAGTCAGGAGGAATTCGAGACCTACACCATCGGAGGACTCGAACCCGGTACCTATCGCTTCCGCATCGCCACGGAGAACATCATTCTCGACAACTTCGTTGGGTTTACCCTCGTGCCCTCTGAGGCGACCAAGGAAACCTGGTACGTGAGCTACACCTTCTACTATAATGATTCCAATGGCAATCTGCAAAGCGAATCGGATGTTGAGAAGATGGAAGTGGAATTCTCTGGCGACAACATCGCCTTCAACTTCCCCAACCCCATCAACGGCAACGCCTGGCTACGAGGAACCAAAGCCGGCGATGGTGTCTATCTCTTCTCCAACGGGCAGTACATCGGCACCTTCGGGGCAGAAAACGCCTACTATTGTGGTTCTGATGGCGCATCGCTGACAGACATCACGTTCACCTACGATGAGGCCAAGCAGCAGTTCTACTGCCTGACCACCCTCCTCATCAACTCCTCACAGACCACCGCTTCTTACTGGGGCTATTTCAGCAATGTGACTGTGAGCAAGGAGAAACCCACCAATGGGATTGAAGGATTAAGGATGAAGGATGAAGGAATAGGGATGAAGGATGAGGGCGTGTATGACCTTCAGGGTCGTCGCGTTGACAATCAATACAAAGGCATCGTCATCAAGAACGGTAGGAAGTATATCAGAAAATAAATAATAATTGCAAAAAAAAGCAAAGAAGCGGAAGATTTTCTTCCGTTTCTTTTTTTTTATATAAAAAAAAGTGAGTACATTTGCACCCCAAATTTAAGAGACTCGTTTTTTATTATTGTTTAACAAAAATTACATGAAGAAAATTTTACGCTTTTTGATGCTCACATTGCTCATTCTGGTTGGAGGCAATGTGGTTGCTCATGCTGAGACCGTTACATGGGTCGCAGCAGAACAGGGCTATGCGAATGGTGAATCGGTTTCTTCGGTAACCATCGATGACAATATCTCGATGGTGCTCGGCGAAGGAACTTCTGCCCCTTTTTATTACACAACAGGTACTGCCGTCCGTGTTTACGCAGGCGGAACCCTCTCTCTGAATGGTGGTGAAGGAATCACCATTACGAAGGTTGTGTTTACGTTTGGTTCTGGCGACAAGACCAATGAAATCACAACGGAGGTTGGCACTTACGCTAACGGCACATGGACTGGCAAGAGCCCGAATGTAGTGTTTACAATTGGTGGAACCTCTGGTCATCGCCGCTTCGCCTCTGTGGAGGTGACTTATGACGTGGCAGTCCAGGAAACAAATGAAGCCACTTGGCTGGGTGCAGAGAGCAACGCCCTTCCCACTGAGATTGGCAACGACATCGCACTCACTTGGTTGGAAGCTTCTGGCGACCAGCCTCCATTCTTCAACAGCACCAAGATGGTTGCTTCCTTGAAGAAGAATAACAAACTGACTATCGCAGGTGCCGATGCTAACGTCACCATCACAGGAATTGTCTTTACCTTCGATAACTCCAGCGACCCTGGTCTTGGGGCATCTGTTGGAAGCACTTCAAGTTCTTATGCGGAAAATACCACCACCTGGACAGGCAACGCTAACAGCATCACCTTCACTGCAAGCTCTGCACGACTCATCAAGTCAATCAAGGTGACCTACACTGGTTCTGCCACTCCCGTGGTGAAGGCTCCCGTGCTGACTATCACCAGCGACGGACTTGCTGATACTTACGACATGGATGCCAACGGTGTCTTCGTGGTTCGTTATGAGAACACAGGTAATGCCGTTGCTGAGAACGCTAAGCTGACCCTGTTTGTGGATGGCGTTGAGAACGCTTCCAAGGAAATTGGTACCTTGAACTTCGGTTCTAACGACCTGAACTTCTGGAATGCCAAGTACAATCTCGAAGGTCTTGAGGCTGGCGAGCACCAGGTATATCTGAGCATGACCGCCGACAATGCCGAGGCTTTCAATACCGAAGCTAAGACTGTAACCTTCACCAAGAAGGCTGCTGAGGCTACTTTCAGCATTTCTGCTACTGCCGTTACTGTTGCCCACGATGCAACAAGCTACGATGTGGTTGCCACGTTGCAGGAGACCAATGGCGTTGCTGCTACTGACGTGAAGGTTGAGCTGAGAAAGGGCATTTCTGATGTGCTGGCTACTCAGACTGTTGCAACACTTGACGCTAACGGAGAGACTCAGGTGACGCTTACTGTTGCCAAGGAACTCTTCGGAACTGGTGAGAACACTTATAATCTGTATGTGAACGACAAGTTCCTCGCTAATGTTACTGTTACCTTCGAGGAGGCTCCCGTCGTTGAGACCAAAGACCTGGCCATCACTGAGGTGCTCGGCACCATCAAGCTGGCTGAGGAGACAAATTATGTTCGCGTGACCGTTCAGAACAATGGTACTGTTGACATCACCGATGCTCCTGTTGTGCTGAAGGCTGGCGAGACAACGCTTGGCGAGGGCACTGTTAGTGCTACTGCCGGAAACACTGGATATGTTCAGATTTCTGTTAACAAGGAGGGCCTGACGGCTGGTGAGCTGAACGTGACCGCTACTGTTACTGTAGAGGGTGACGTTACTCCCGCCGACAATGTCATGGAGGCTACCCTCAACGTAGAGGCTATCCCCGTTCCCGAGGCTGCATACGCTGTAACCGCTGAGAACGTGACCGTTGCTTATGGTGCTGAGAGCTTCGACATCGTTGCTGTTGTGAAGAACACCAGCGAGGTTGCTGCTGAGAATGTTGAGGTGAAGCTGATGAAGGGTATCGAGGTAATCGACACCAAGAGCATCGATGCACTCGCTGCCGGTGCAGAGACAAATGTAACCTTCACCATCGCTGCTACAGAGGAGAACCCCTTCGAGGCAGGTAAGAATGCTACATATTTCGTGCAGGTTGCTAACAAGGCTCAGGCCGAGGTTACCGTTACCTTCGAGGATGCTCCCGTGGCTCCCGTTGTTGACATCGCCCTGATTGACATCCGTGGTTTGGAGAACATCAACCTCAGTGCTGAGAGCAATGTGGTGATGGTTACCTTCCAGAACAACAGCAATGTTGACGTTGAGAACGCTACCATCACGCTGACCATGAACGGCACACAGGTAGGTGAGCCGCAGACCATCGCCAAGGGCGACTATTCTAAGTCGTTCACCCTGCCCACAGAGGGCCTCGTTGCCGGTGAGACCGCTGAGCTCGTTGCTACGCTGAGCGTAGAGGGTAACAAGGAAGGCAACACCGTAGAGGTGACCAAGACGCTGGCCATCGTCAGCGGTGAGGTTGAGCCCGCTCCCGTTATCACCATGAATCCTATCTCCAGCTGGGAGGTTGAGGAAGTCGGCGAGCAGACCATCAACGTTTCTGTTGGTGTGTTCAACACCGGTGATGCTGATGCTGAGGAGGTTACCGTCAAGGTTTATCATACATACGGAACCGATCTCGACAGCAAGACCGTTGCTATTGAGAAGGGTGAGAGTGCTCTCGTGAGCCTGTCATTCGACTACGACATCCAGGGTACTACCGAATTCCATGTAGTAGCTTACATCAACAATGTTCCTGTTACCGAGGCTGAGAACTTCACCGTATCTGTGAAGCAGGTTGTTGCTGACCTGAGCCTTGCTAAGATTGCCGACATTAACGCTACCACTGAAGAGGAAGTGAAGATTGCCGCTGTTGTAAAGAACACCAGCGCCATCGACGCTACCGAAGTGAAGGTGGGAGTTTACACACAGGATGAGAACTACCAGTATCAGCTCGTAGGCATCCAGCAGACCATCGAGACGGTTGCTGCAGGTGCAGAGGAGAGCGTAGAGTTCAACCTCGGCAAGCTGGCCGCTGGAAACTATAAGTACTATGTACGCATCGTGAATACCGATGACAACATGGAGAACAACATGCAGGATGTGACCGTGAAGGTGACC
The DNA here is from genome assembly GCA_017444365.1 of Prevotella sp. Lineage (GTDB taxonomy): Bacteria > Bacteroidota > Bacteroidia > Bacteroidales > Bacteroidaceae > Prevotella. Next base: position 26,931 of record JAFSWU010000026.1, on the reverse strand, counting down.
GAGCCCGTTGCTCCCGTTGTGAACGTAAACCTGACTGCTATCCAGGGTCTCAGCAACATCGACTTGGCTGCTGATGAAAATGCCATCACCGTATGGATTGCCAACGAGGGTAATGTAAACGTTGAGGGTGCCTCTGTTGCTGTGAAGCTGAACGAGACAGAACTGACTGCTCAGACTGTTGACGTACAGGCAGGCAAGAACGCCTACGTTTCGTTCGTTCTGCCCACCGAGGGTCTCGTTGCCGGAACAACTGCAACTGTTGTTGCTACCGTTACCATTGAGGGCAACACCAGCGAGACTACCACACTGACCCGCGAGTATGACGTTGTTGACAGCTCCGTTGCTACCGAGCCCGTCTTCGCTGTAGAGGCTCAGGCCGTTGAGGTTGAGCTTGGCGCAGAGAAGTTCAATGTGGTGGCTACCGTGAAGAATACCAGCACTATCGCTGCTGAGAACTTCGACGTGACCCTGTTCTACAATGAGGTCATCGCTACCAAGACTGTTGAGTCTCTGGCTGCCGGTGCTGAGACCACTGTTACCTTCGAGGATGTAGTGAACCCCTTCACCAAGGCTGGCAGCTACACCATGTATGTACAGGCTCCGAAGGCTCAGGGTGAGGTTGCCGTAACAGTGAAGGAGCCCTATGTAGCTCCCGTCTATGACATGGCCATCACCATGATCCAGGGTTCTCTCGATCTGGCTTACGAGAACGGAAACGTTTCTGTAGCCGTTGAGAACAAGGGTAACCAGGATATGACCGATGCCGCTGTTAAGCTGACTGTCGGTGAGACCGCATACGACAAGACCGTGAGCGTGAAGGCTGGTGAGACTGGCTATGCTATCTTCACCGTTGCTACCGAGGGTCTGACTGCTGGTGAGCTGAGCGTTACCGCTACTGTTACTGTAGAGGGCGATGCTACTCCCGAGGACAACACCAAGACAGAGACCATCACCGTGAAGACCGTTGATCCCGCACAGCCCACCTACGAGGTTGCCGCTGAGAACGTGACCGTTGCTTATGGTGCAGAGAGCTTCAACATCGTGGCTGTTGTGAAGAACACCAGCGAGGTTGCTGCTGAGAACGTAGAGGTGAAGTTGATGAAGGGTATCGCTGATGTCGAGACCAAGAACATCGCTACACTGGCTGCCGGTGCAGAGGAGACTGTTACCTTCACCATCGCTGCTACCGAGGAGAATCCCTTCGAGGCTGGTAAGACCGCTACATACTTTGTACAGGTTGCCAATGCTGTACAGACCGAGGTGACCGTTACTTTCGAGGAGGCTCCCGTGACTCCCGTTGTTGACCTCGCTGTTACCTCTATCACCGGTACGCTGAGCGTTGAGGTTGAGAACAGCTATTTGACCGTGTTCGTTGAGAACCTGGGTAACGTTGACATGATCGACGCTCAGGTAACGCTGAAGGCCGGTGAGGTTGAGCTGGGAACAGCTACTGTATCTGCCAAGGCTGGCAACAACGGCTTCTGCTCTATCGCCGTTCCTGCTGAGAAACTGACTGACGAAACCATCGAGGTAACCGCTACCGTGGTGGCCGAGGGTGATATCGACGAGACCAACAACACACTGACCAAGACCTTCGAGGTTGCTATGCCTGCTGCTCAGGTAAGCATCAGCGTAGAGGATGTCACTGTTGACGCTGGCACAACAAGCTTCGTTGTTCCCGTGAAGGTGAAGAACCTGCGTGAGGACTATGCTGCCAAGAACGTGAAGGTGATGATCTACGACAGCGCTAAGCTCATCGGTCAGGCTACTGTTGAGACACTGGCTGCCGGTGCTGAGGAGACTGTCAACGTGAACATCGAGCTCGAGACTGCTTACGCCGCTACTACGAAGCTCCGTGCTTGGGTTACTGGCTACAGCGAGACTCAGCTGGTTGAGTTCAACCTGATCATCTCTGGCACCAATGGCATCGAGGCTATTAAGGCTGCTTTCGGCAAGAACGTTCAGATCTACACCCTCAACGGTGTCAAGGTCAACAACGTTGTCAAGGGACAGGTTTACATCGTCAATGGTCGCAAGGTCGTGATGAAGTAATCCATCACATAACTTGAGACGATAATTACTCAAGAGGGGAGAACTGCACGTTCTCCTCTCTTTTTGTGTAAAAATGCAAGAATTATCAAAGAAATGCTTTCATTTTTTCTCTTTTTTTAATAATTCTTTTTATCTTTGCAAGCTGAAATTGAAATGTTTGAATCAAATAATATACAATAATATTAACTAACAAACAAAATTCTTATGAAGAAATTTCTAAATTTCAAAAGGAGTAGATGGCTACTCTTGACACTGTTCGCCCTGCTCATGGGCGCAGGCCCAACGTGGGCGGATGAGTTGACTGTATATGATGGCTCGGCCACGAATGACAAGATTCCTGTTAATGGCTATTATGCAGACTATTATCTGAAAAGTGAATTCGTGATTCCTGCAGATGATATTGAAGCCATGAATGGTGGAACGGTCACTTCTATGACTTTCTATCTTTCAAATCCTGCATCAAAAGCCATAGATGGTACATTTGTGGTCTTTTTGAAAGAAATAGATGCCACAACAATAAGTGCCTATTCTGGATATGAAGCGTCAAACGTCGTTTATGAAGGAACTGTAGATATCACCGGTTCTACAATGACGATTAATTTTGCTAATTCATACCAATATAATGGTGAAAATTTGCTTGTTGGTTTTTATCAGACGGCAAAAAGTTCAGGATATCCTTCATGTTCATTCTATGGTACAACTGTAACAGGCGCAAGTTTGTATGGTTATAATAGCTCTTCGCTTGCATCAGCTAATAAAAACTCTGGAAACTTTATTCCAAAAACGACTTTTAATTACACTCCTGGTGCAGGAGTTTCTGTATCAAAGCCAAAGAACGTAAATGCTGGTACTATTACAGCAACAGGTGCAACTATCGGCTGGGATGCCGTTGAAGGTGCTGATTCATACGAATTAAGTTATAGCACTGATGGCACGGAGCCGGATGCTGAGGGTAGCTACACTTCTGTGAATACCAATTCGTACAACCTCACGGGCCTGACTTCAGGAACCACTTATTATGTTTATGTTCGTACTGTCAAAGCTGGAAATAAGAGTAAGTGGAGTGCTGTTTGCAGCTTCACTCCTGGCACGCTGACCATCAATAATGTAAGTTCAACGACAAACAACTACGTGCCCATCTATGGTAATTACATGGATGACCATTCTCGTAGTCAGTTCATTATGCCAAAGGCAAGCCTTACTTCTTTGGCTGGAACACAGATTACAAAGATTATTTTCTATGGTACTGCTTCTAATGAATCAAAGTTTAACAACAAGACATTTAATGTGTACCTGAAAGAGGTTGACGATGCAACCATCTCTTCTCTTAGTGATTGGGCATCTCTCGAACAAGTTTATAGTGGCAACCTCAAAATCAGTGATGGTAAGATGACCATTACGTTAGATGAAGGCTTTGACTATTCTGGTGACAAGAACCTTCTGATAGGTATCAACCAAACAGATGATGATGGTGATTACACCTCAACTACATGGACGGGCGTAAGTGCATCGGGTGCTTCAATGGGTGGCTATGGTTCATCTATCAGCCAGCAGAACTTCCTGCCTCAGACAACCTTCTACTTTGCTCCTCAGGTAGCAACAGTGAAGAAGCCAAAGAATTTTGATGATACTGCAACTACTGCAACAACGGCAACCTTCAGCTGGACAGCTGGAAGCGATGAGACCGCTTGGCAGATTTCTTATATGGATGACCCCGACTTTGACCCAGATGAAGAAGGCACAAAGGTAACTGTAAATGCCAATCCATTCACCCTAACAGGATTAGATGCCAGCACCACCTACTATGCATACATCCGTGCTGAAAAGGGAGGTGAATACAGTGCATGGAGCAACATGGCCGAGTTCACGACGCTGTCTGCTGCTCCTATTATGGAGCTTTCTACGACAAGCATCAGTTTCGGTATCGTAAGCAACGCTGCTGCCCAAGCGCAAACCTTTACAGTTAGCAACACCGGCGGCGTAGATCTCAACGCATTCAGCGTGAAGCCTGCTGGAGATGGCTTCATGGTTACAGATACCGAAGGCAACGAACTGCCTCAGACAATTGCTGCCGGCGAGACCTTGACAGTGAAAGTAGTGATGAATGCCCTCGGCGAACATACCGCCAACCTCATAGTGGCAGGCAACGATGTCCCAGATCAGCAGGTAGCTGTCAGCGGCTATATGCTTGATGATACCAAGATTGCAGAGACATTCGCCAGCAAGCCCGACCGTTGGACGGCATCTTCCGGATGGAGCTACAATGCAACTACAGGTGCTTATAGTACAACTTATGGTGGCTCTACCCTGACTTCTCCCAAGATTGCCGTTGGCGAAGGCGAGACGCTGACCATCAGTGCCAAGTCGGGCTATACAGGTGAATCTTACTATGTAAAGATTGAAGGTTCTGCCGACAATGGTTCCACATGGACAGCCTATACAAAGCAGTTGAGCACAGCCAGTGACCCTGCTCTGAGCACGACAGACTTTACTGTTGTAACGTTGGACGATGTTCCAACTACAGTGAACAAGCTGCGCATCACATCCTACTATGGATACATCAATGCCCTGAACGGATTTACCTATGATGAAGATCCTCAGTTGGCTCTGTATAGCAACGAAGAATGCACCACTTCTCAGGCTGCTACAGCAACTAAGAACTGGGGCTTTGTAGCAGAGGCTCAGCAGCAGAAGTACTACATTAAGAATACTGGTAATGGTCAGATCGACCTGACTATTGAACAGGCTGACGGCTTCACTGCCGCTGTTGACGATGCTGCTCTGGCAGAGGGTGAGAAGGCTACGCTGACCATCGATATGGCTGCTACTGAGGGCCTGCACGAAGGTACTATCACCGTAACTGCTAAGAATCACAAGACCAATGAGGTTTTGGGTACCTTTGCCGTTACGCTGAATGCTGGTGTTGCTGGTTCGAAGAACGATATCGACTTTGTTGGTGGTTCTCTGTCTGCTTTACCTGCTGGTTGGGAAACTACAGGATGGACGGTTACGAATAGCAGTTATGTAGGCGTTTCTAGTACAGCCTACGACCTCACTTCTCAGGAATATACTGTTGGTGATGGTGAAAACTTGCTCATTGAGGCCAAGACTACAAATCTTAGCTGGTACACTCCTGAGCTGAGTTACAGCTATAAAGTGGGCGATGGTGATTGGTCTGCAGCTACTGAGATGAGTGGTTTCGCAAACGACTATAAGGTATTTGCTATTACAGGTATTCCTGAAGGTCAGGTTCGTGTGAAGTTCACAGGTAAGTATATCCAGATTCGCCGCATCTATGGCTTCGAGGCCGCTTCAGTGCCTGTAATGGTCTTTGCTGCCGACGGCACTACGAAGAACTTTGGCATGGTTACCGCTGCTACAACTTCCGATGCTTACACCATCACTAACGCTGGAGCTGGCGTGCTGAATGACCTTTCTGTGACTTGCGATGATGATAACTTCGTGGTTACTATTGCAGACAATGCCACTTCGATTGCTGCCAATAATGGAACGGCTACGTTTACCGTCAAACTGAAGGATGACGTGAAGGGCCTGCACGAAGGAACTGTAACAATTGCAGGTACTGGTGTAGAGTCAAAGACTTTGAATGTGAAGGGTTATGTAGCAGACGGTACGAAGATCTTCACCACCTTCACTGCTCTGCCTGACCGCTGGACGAATACCGGTAACTACTGGTCGTTCAGTGAGAACGGTGCTACTGCCACAAGCAGCTCATCTAAACTTGAGAGTCCGAAGATTTCCGTTGCTGAAGGACAAAAGCTGGCTATCAGTGCTATGCAACGCTACTCTGGTAGTAGCTATTATGTCACCATCAACGGTTCTTCTGACAATGGTGCCACTTGGACTGCTTATACCAAGACGCTGGACAATACTCAGCTGAACAATACAAACTACACTATTGTTGAACTTGACGATATTCCTACAACTGTCAACAAGTTGCAGCTCGTCGGTTACTACGTATATGTGAACGGTCTGAATGGCTTTACCTACGATGACAACGATCCGGAGTTTGGTGTATTCAGCGACGCTGAGTTTGCTTCTGAGATTACGACTGGCACTGCTACCAACGCTTGGGGATTCGTGAACGAGGACAAGACTGCTACCTATTATATTAAGAATACGGGTACTGGAACGATGACCCTCTCTAAGACAGATGCTCCTGCCGGCTTCACCGCTACGCTGGGCGCAACCTCTCTTGGCGCAGACGAAAGCACCACGCTGACCATCGCTATGGAGAATGATGCTGAGAACAACGAGGGTTACCACGCTGGCAATGTCGTGCTGACTGCTAAGGACAATGCCGACAACACACTCGGTACCTTCACCGTTACTTCAAGCGGTGTGGTGGTTGGTTCGAAGACTGACATCAACTTCACTACGCTCGATGCCTTCCCCGCAGGTTGGGTGACAACCACATGGACTGTAACAGCTAATGAGAAGGCTACGGTTGGCTATTCTACGGGTACACTGACAACGGGTACTTACAGCGTTGCTGCTGGTGAAGCAATGGTTGTTCTTGCTAAGAAGAACAGCAGCTGGGGTACTTTGAGCTATAAGACTTCTACCGATGGCGGTGCAAGCTGGTCAGCTGCAACAACGATTACGCCAAGCTCGACCTCTGACTATGAGCTGAAGGTGATTGAGGGTGTTTCTGCTGGTGACAATGTGAAGATTGAGTTCACGGGTTACTATGCCGACATCCAGCGCATCTACGGTTTCACTTCTGTTGCAAAGCCCGCAATGACGTTGTCGCCTGCCGATGCAAGCTACGACTTCGGTATGCAGACTGCTGCAGCTGATTATGAGATTACCGTTACCAATAGCGGTACTGCAGCGATGGAGAATATGGTTGCAGCTCTGACTGGTGACGATGCTGATGATTTCGAGGTTGCTCTGTCAATCCCTGAAGGAAGCACAGCTACCATCACTGACGGTAAAGCAAATGTTCCCGCAGGCCAGGCTATCAAGGTTACAGCAACGATGAAGGCCAGCACCGAGTATAAGGAGCATAACGCTACGCTGACTATCTCTGCAGACGGTCTGGCAGACAAGGAGATTGCCCTGACTGGTAAGACTCGTGATGCCAGCAAGTTGTTTGTTGACTTTGATAATGTATCACTTCCTGAGACATGGAACAACGAGGGTTGGACAGTATATAACTATGGTTCTGACAACTATCTCTACAATTCGAGCAGCAGCACGGCCTACGCTGTAACCACACAGGCTCTTACTGTTACAGAGGGAGAGAGCATCTCGTTTGACGTGAAGGCATATAGCTCTTGGGGCAGTCCGTATCTTACTGTTCGCTATAGCTATAATGGTGGTATTGATTGGACAGACTTCGCCACATACGCATACAGCGACGAATCTCTTACAACGTCGTTTGCGACGAAGACCATCAGTGGCCTGAATGCCGGAAAGGTTGTACTCCAGTTCGTAGGAACTTATTGCGGTATTGACAATATCATTGGCTTCGCTCCAAAGGCTGACGAACCCACTATCAGCGTCAAGAAGAGCAGCACAACAATCAACAACGGTGCAACAGAAGCATTCGGATCAATTATGGCCGAGGCAACTGCTACTTATACGATTAAGAATATTGGACAAGGCACACTGACCATCACCGAAACAACTGCAACAGGTGAGGCTACTGCAGAAGTCAGCACTACTTCTCTGGCAACCAGTGAGTCTGCAACCCTGACCATCACAATGCCTGTTGCTGCTCCTTATGGAGAGAAGAGTGGTGCTGTGACAGTCAAGACCAGCCTTGGTGACTTCGTGATTAACTACAACGCTACTATTCTGAACCCGAATGCCCTTGACGAGCAGTTCGCTTCTGGCAAGCCCGCTGGTTGGTACTTCGGAGGATACTGGGAGGTTAGCAGCCAGCGTGCAGAGAATACTGCCAGCGGCGTGGCTGACCTGATTACAGAGCAGTTGGCTGTTGCAGGTACAAGTGATGTGCTGACATTCCAAGCAGCAAAGACTGGAAGCAGTGCTGAGACCTTCAAGGTTTACACTTCTCAGGATCGTGTAACATGGAACGAGGTTGACCTGAGCAGTCTGACGCTGACAACCAGCTATCAGGATGTGAACATCAGTGGTCTCGCTGAAGGTAACTACTACGTGAAGATTACTGGCGCTCGTGTGAAGGTTGACAACTTCCTTGGTTGGACTAAGGTTTCTGGCATCGAGCACGACCTCTACGTCACAGCTTCTACCTTCCCCGCATCTACGGAAAAGGGTGATGAAGCTACCATCTCTGCTACTGTGACCAGCCTGCGTGCTGATGAGACTGGCGTATATGCGAAGCTGTTCATCAATGATGATGAGGAAGCTGTACAGACTGCCGATGCTCAGGACATTACCCTGAATGGCACGAAGACCTTCTCGTTCACATACGCTATTCCTGAGAACCAGACGGCTCAGATCAAGGTGTACTACAGCGATGATACTGAAGCCTTCGCTACTGCCGAGAACGCCATGAAGGTGAACTATACATTCGATGAGACCGAGAACAATGAAGAGATTACCAAAGGAACCTTCGACGTGACGCTGAACCGCACCGTCAAGGCAGACACTTGGAACTCGTTCACTGTTCCCTTCGACATTCCTGCTGAGCAGATTCCTGCGACTATCACTGCCATCAAGAAGCTCGGTCGTACTGAGAAGAAAGGAGAATATGTAACGATGGTCTTTGAGAATGCCACAAGCATTGAGGCTGGCGTTCCCTACATGATCAGGACTTCAGAGCAAATCACTAATATCAAGCTGAATGACGTTACCGTCAAATTGACACTGAAGGATGCAGAAACCACCTATGCTGTGATGAAGGGTAACATGAAGCCGATGAATGTACCTACGGGTGCCTTCTTTATCAGCAACAACACTTGGTACCAGGCAGAGGAAGATGCTGAAAATGCAGCCAGATCTGTTCGCATCAAGGCCTTCCGTGCATACGTTGAACTGACAGAAGCTGCAGCCGGTGCCCGTGGATTCGAAATGGTCATCGACGGTGAGACAACTGGTATCGAGGGCATTGACCATTCATCATTGAGCATTGACCATTCTGTCTATGACCTGAGCGGCCGCAAGATTGAGAACCCGACTCGTGGTCTCTACATCATTAATGGCAAAAAGGTCGTGATTAAGTGAGAGTAAAGCAGAGCTTGCTCATGCTTTACCGAGCGTGAACGAGCTCGAACTTTAGCTCAAGGTCGTGATTAAATAAAAATAATATAAGAACATATATGAAGAAAAGATATATCAAACCGATAGCCCGCGTGAAAGAGGCCATGGCAGAGGAACTGCTAACGAAGCTGTCCTCTAATTCCAGCCTTGATAATACTCATTACGGAGGAACCGGCTATGAAGGAGGCATAGAAGCCGATGCCCGCAGTTTCGAACACAAGAGCGTGTGGGATGACTGATATGAAGGTAATAGGTTATAGGTATGATTACCTGTAACACCTTGAGAGTGAAAACGGGGTTGCGCCATGGGGTGCAACCCCGTTGCTTGTATGGTCATTTCCTCCAAATTATGCCAAAAAAGTATAATTGTGGTACGCGGTGACGGGCGTTTCTGATAAAATTACTAATTTTGCAGGTCGGGAAATGGAGAATTAGCTCCAAGGGAGTTTTCTATAAGCTATGGAACAGAAGAAGACGCGTAAGGCAGATCTTGAGAGAGGGCGCGGTCGCAGGTTGCTGATAGGACTTGCGGTCTCGGTCTTGCTTTTCCTGGGTGTCATGGAGTATAGGATGAATCCCGGCGAAGGCGGATTCGATGCCGAGGCTTTCGATGAACTGGTGGAGGAGATGGAGCTGAACCTGAAACGTGACAAGCCCGACATGATTCCCGTGGAGCAGAAACAGCCCGAGAAGCATCCATCGGAAGACATCAAAGTGGTGGACGAGGTGATGGAGGAAAAGCCTATCGATGACCCTGACAACCAGCTGGCGATGGAGGGTGACCCTGCCGACAAAGAGCAGGACCCCGTGGAACCCATCGAGCAGACTCCGAAGGATCTGGAAGACAATCCGCTGAACATGCGCATCGTAGAGCAGTTGCCCGAATACCCTGGCGGCTTGGCGGAGTTCACCAAGTGGCTGACCAAGAACCTGAAATACCCCGAGGCTGCCCGCAAGCAGAAGATTGAGGGGAAGGTGGTAGTATCCTTTATTGTTAATAAGGATGGAAGCATCAGCGATGCCAAGGTTGCGAAAGGGGCGAATCCCTTGCTCGACCACGAAGCCATGCGCGTCATCAACATGATGCCTAAGTGGAAGCCAGGTGTTCACAACGACCAGCCCTGCCGCACACTCTTTGCAGTACCCATCAATTTCAAGATATGACGCATCCCATGATCATTGATACCCATGCCCACTTAGACGGTGAGGAGTTCAAGGACGACCTCCCCGAGGTGATACAACGAGCACAGGAGGCCGGTGTCGGTAAGGTGTTCCTGCCCGCCATCGACCTGAAGACAACCGAGGCCGTGCTGACACTCAGTCGCCAGTATCCAGGCTATGCCTATCCGATGATCGGACTGCACCCCGAGGAAGTGCGTGCCGACTGGCGCGAGCAGCTTCAAAAGATTCACGACATCTTTCTTTCTGATAATCCTTCATCCACCAACCTTCATCCTTCATCCTTTATAGCCATTGGCGAAGTGGGGCTCGACTACTATTGGAGTCGCGAGTTCGAGCAGGAGCAGTTGGAGGCTTTCGAGGAGCAGGTGAGGTGGAGCATTGAGACCCGCTTGCCACTGATGATTCACTGCAGGAAGGCGCAGAACGAGATGGTGAAGCTTCTCCGACGTTACGAGCAGGACCTGCCAGGCGGTGTGTTCCATTGCTTCACGGGCAACGAGCACGAGGCGGAGGAACTGCTGTCGTTTGACCGCTTTGTGTTGGGCATTGGTGGCGTGCTGACCTTCAAGAAGAGCCATCTGCCAGAGGTACTGCCCGCCGTGGTTCCTTTGGACAGGATTGTGTTGGAGACCGACAGTCCCTACATGGCACCCGTTCCCCACCGTGGACAGCGTAACGAGAGTGCCTATGTTGCCTGCGTGCTCAGCAAGCTTGCCGAGAGCTATGGTGTCAGCGAAGAGGTGGTGGCCGAGCAGACCAATCGCAACGTGGAACGGGTGTTTGGTCTTGAATAGAAAATTTATTTTTTTTAGGGTAAAAGAGTGTGTAATCCATGCTTTTTTCGTAACTTTGCAGGCTGTAAGGAAGAATTTTATTGTTGCAACATAAAAATGTTTTTCAGAATGGCAGCCACAAAACAAATTAAGACAGCACTTATTTCTGTGTTTCACAAGGACGGGCTCGAAGCATTGCTCGCCAAGCTGAATGCCGAGGGCGTGAAGTTCCTCTCCACCGGCGGCACCCAGCAGTTCATCGAGTCACTCGGGTATGAGTGTCAGACCGTAGAGAGCGTAACCTCGTATCCTTCCATCCTTGGAGGACGCGTGAAGACCCTTCATCCGAAAGTGTTCGGAGGCATTCTGGCCCGTCGTCAGAATGAGGGAGACTGCGCGCAGATGAAACAGTATGAGATTCCCGAGATTGACCTCGTCGTGGTAGATCTCTATCCGTTTGAGCAGACCGTAGCAAGCGGAGCCTCTGAACAGGACATCATTGAGAAGATAGACATAGGCGGTATCTCCCTGATACGCGCTGGTGCGAAGAACTTCAATGATGTTGTTATCATTCCCAGCAAAGCGCAGTATGCCGAGCTGCTTGACATTCTCAATGCACAGGGCGCGCAGACCACGCTGGAACAGCGTCGTCACTTCGCAGCCGCAGCTTTCGGTGTGAGTAGCCATTATGACACTGCCATTCATGAGTGGTTTGAGAAGAAATAGTAAGAAGTTAAAGAAGTTAAGAAGTTAAGGATTTAAGTATTAGGTGAATTACTATGGGATTTTTTAGTTTTATTCAAGAAGTAGCAATGGACTTGGGTACGGCTAACACAATCATTATCAGTGATGACAAGATTGTGGTAGATGAGCCCTCTGTGGTGGCACTCGACCGTCGCACAGGCAAGATGATTGCCGTTGGTGGTCGTGCTAAGTTGATGTATGAAAAGGAACAACCCAACATACGTACCATCCGCCCGCTGAGCGACGGCGTGATTGCCGACTTCTCGGCCTGCGAGCAGATGATGCGTGGACTGATTAAGATGATTCATTCCGGCAGACGGCTTTTCTCTCCGTCGTTGAGAATGGTCATTGGCGTACCTTTAGGCTCTACCGAAGTGGAGCTGCGTGCTGTGCGCGACAGTGCCGAGCATGCTGACGGACGCGATGTATATCTGATTTTTGAGCCTATGGCAGCAGCTGTAGGTATAGGACTTGACGTGGAGGCACCCGAGGGCAACATGATTGTTGACATCGGTGGCGGTACGACCGAGATTGCCGTTATCTCACTGGGAGGTATTGTATCGAACAACTCCATCAAGGTGGCCGGCGACGATCTCACAGCCGACATCCAGGAGTATATGGGACGCCAGCACAATGTGCGCGTCAGCGAGCGTATGGCCGAGCGCATCAAGATCAGTGTAGGCTCTGCGCTGACCGACCTGGGCGATGAGGCTCCCGAGGACTTCACGGTGATTGGTCCTAACAAGATTACCGCTCTCCCGATGGAGGTGTCGGTATGCTATCAGGAGATAGCCCATTGTCTTGACCGCACGGTTGCCCGTATCGAGGCAGCAGTGCTGAACGCTCTTGAGAATACACCGCCAGAGCTGTATGCCGACATCGTGAAGAACGGCATCTACCTCACCGGTGGTGGTGCCTTGCTGCGTGGACTCGACAAGCGTCTTACCGACAAGATGAACATCAAGTTCAACGTTGCCGACGACCCCTTGCACTGTGTGGCAAAGGGAGCTGGCATCGCTTTGAAGAATGTCAATCGTTTCTCGTTCCTGATGCGTTAAGCATCGGGAACCTTTTGCTGATAGATGCAGAATCTGCTTGCTTTCCTGGCAAAGTACAACCACTGGTTTCTTTTCTTGTTGCTTGAGGTTGTTTGTGCGGTGTTGTTGTTCCAATACAACAGCTACCAGGGGAGCGTGTGGTTCTCATCGGCGAACTTCGTGAGTGGAAAGGCATACGAGGCAAGGGCCAATATGGAGTCTTACTTCGCCTTGGCAACATTGAATGAGCAGCTCACTGCCCGCAATGTCGTCTTGGAGCATCAGGTGGAAAAGCTCTCCCGACAGTTGGAGGCTTTGCGTACTGATGCCGGTGCCGGCATTCCGGCCGCACTCAAGGATTCGTTAGACCAGTTTCACTTGATTCCGGCGAAAGTTGTCAGTAACGAGACTCACCACCCTGGCAACCTCATTACCATTGACAAGGGCTCTGCCGACGGCGTGCGGGTTGACATGGGCGTGGTGTGCGGCACGGGTATCGTTGGAATCGTCTATCTTGTCTCGACCCATTATTCGGTGGTGATTCCAGTGCTGAACAGCAAGTCGAACATCAGTTGTAAGATACAGGGGCGCGATTATTTCGGCTATCTGCACTGGAATGGCGGCTCGTCGCGCATCGCCTATGTCGATGATGTGCCGCGGCATGCCCATTTCAGACTGAAAGACAAGATCGTCACCAGCGGCTACTCGTCGGTATTCCCGCCCGGGCTGATGGTCGGAAAGATTCTCCATGTCTTTAATTCGCCCGACGGCTTGTCGTTCCGCCTGCAGGTGGAGCTCTCAACAGACTTCGGCCGTCTGCGCGATGTGTGTGTGATTGATGATGCAACCATGAATGAGCGGCTGCGTATCTTGCGCATGGCTCAGGATTCAATCAAGTCCGACAGGCATTAAGGTTATGAACATAGACTTGCTCAAGAACATATTGCTCGCAGTCGTGTTGCTGCTGATTCAGGTGTTGGTGCTTAATCGCATTCATCTGTTTAACTGCGCCACACCTTTATTATATATATACATGGTGTTGCTCATGCCGCGCAACTACCCACGTTGGGCAGTGCTGCTGCAAAGCTTCCTGATTGGAATCTGTGTTGACATCTTCTCCAACACACCGGGCGTGGCCGCAGGAAGCATGACATTCCTTGGTTTCGTGCAGACTTGGCTGCTGGCTCCCTTTATTCATCGTGACAACCCCGATGAAGCCGACCTCCGTCCAACCATGAAGGAGATGGGAATCAACCGCTATGTTTCCTATGCCTTCCTTTCGGTTTTGGTCTATTGTACGCTGTTCTTCACGCTCGAGACCTTCAGCTTCTTCAACTGGGGACAGTGGATAGCGAGCATCCTCGGAAGCACAGTGATTACGTTGGTCTTGATTTTGGTGATTGAAAATCTGCGTGAGCTGTGAAGAACTTTGAACTCGAACAGCGGCGTCTCGTCATCGGTGGTGTTGCCATTTTCATTGTTGTCATCTATATCATCAGGCTTTTCACATTGCAGCTGATGAGCGATGACTATAAGAAGAACGCCGACTCCAATGCTTTCCTCAAGAAGATAGAGTTTCCGTCACGCGGAGCCATTCGCGACAGGCACGGCAAGCTGCTGGTCTATAATCAGCCGTCGTATGACATTATGATTGTGGTCAACGAGATTGCGGGCCGTCTTGACACGCTTGACTTCTGCAGGGCGGTGGGCATCACACGTGAGGCCTTCGAGAAACGGATGGAGACCATCAAAGACCGCTCTAAGAACTACGGCTATTCGCCCTTCACGCAACAGCTTTTCATGAGTCAGCTGTCCGACAAGGAATACAGCGTATTCCAGGAGAAGATGTTCCGTTTCCCCGGCGTGTATGTGCAGAAGCGCACCATCCGTCAGTATGAGTACAAGTATGCGGCACACGTGCTGGGAGACATCGGTGAGGTGTCGCCCGACGATATCGAGAACGATTCCTATTATCAGTCGGGAGACTATATCGGCAAGCTCGGCGTGGAGCGCTATTACGAGAAACAGCTGCGTGGCGAGAAAGGTGTGCAGATCTTGCTGCGCGATGCCCATGGTCGCATACAGGGACGTTACCAGAATGGAGCCTTGGACCAAAGACCCGTGGCAGGAAAAGACCTGACGCTCTCCATTGATATTGAATTGCAGGCGTTGGGAGAACGACTGATGGAAGGTAAAATCGGTTCCATCGTAGCAATAGAACCCTCCACAGGCGAGGTGCTGTGTATGGTCTCGTCGCCAAGCTATGACCCCAATATGATGGTAGGCCGGCAGCGCGGCAAGAACCATCGTGCCTTGTCGCTCGATGTGTGGAAGCCGTTGCTCAACCGTTCCATCATGGGACAGTACCCTCCAGGCTCAACGTTCAAGACCACGCAGGCGCTGACCTTCTTGGCAGAGGGCATTATCACCCCTTCCACAGCCTTCCCCTGTTATCACGGCTTTGTTTACAAAGGATTGCGTGTGGGCTGCCACGGGCATGGCTCACCACTGCCGCTTGTTCCGGCCATCTCTACATCGTGCAACGGCTATTTCTGTTGGGGCCTCTACTATATGATAGGCAATCGGAAGAAATATCCGCATGTGCAGGATGCCATGGACACATGGCGCGACTACATGGTGTCGATGGGATTCGGCTACAAACTGGGCATCGACCTGCCGGGCGAGAAACGAGGTCTCATTCCCAATGCGCAGTTCTACGACAAGGCCTACAAAGGTTCCTGGAACGGACTGACCATCATCTCTATTGCCATCGGGCAGGGTGAGGTGAATGCTACTCCTTTGCAGATTGCCAATCTTGCCGCCACGATTGCCAACCGTGGCTATTACTACGTGCCGCATGTGGTGAGAAAGGTGCAGGGAGAACCCCTTGACACCGTGTTCACACGCAAGCACATGTCGAAAGCCAACCGTGAGGCATACGAAACCGTTGCCGAGGGTATGCGCTCGGCGGTGGAGCGAGGCACCTGCCGCTCGGCCAACCGTGCCGATTATGAGGTGTGCGGAAAGACCGGTACGGCCCAGAACCGCGGCCACGACCATTCGGTCTTCATGGGCTTCGCACCGAAGGACAATCCGAAGATTGCCGTAGCGGTGTATGTGGAGAACGGTGGATGGGGAGCCGACTATGGTGTGCCAATGGGAGCCCTCATCATGGAGAAGTATATCAACGGCAAACTGTCGCCGGCATCGGAGGAGCGTGCCACAAGTTTCCAAAACAGACGAATATCATATGGTGCAAGTAGCAGATAAACAGCGTGGAGTCCTTTCCTCGATTGACTGGTGGACCATTCTGATCTACCTGTCGTTGCTCACATTCGGTTGGATGAGTGTGTGCGGAGCTTCCTATACCTATGGCGATACCGACATCCTGAGCCTGTCAACGCGCTCGGGCATGCAGATTGTATGGATAGGAACAAGTATCGTACTGGGCTTTGTGCTGCTGATGATGGACGACCGTCTGTACGACACCTTTGCCTACGTCATCTATGCCCTCCTCCTGTTATTGCTGTTTGCCACCATCTTCAATCCCCACGAAATCAAGGGCTCCCGCTCGTGGTTGGTAATCGGGTCGCTGCGCCTGCAGCCAGCGGAGTTTGCCAAGTTTGCCACGGCCTTGGCGGTGAGCAAGCTGATGAGCACGTATGGGTATAACATACAGCAATGGAAGCATTTTGCCGCAGCCTGTGCGGTGGTGATGTTACCCATGCTCTTCATCGTGGCGCAGAAGGAGACGGGGTCGGCATTGGTCTATTTGTCGTTCTTCCTGATGTTCTATCGCGAGGGAATGCCGGGCAGCATCCTGTTCACGGGTGTAGCCATGGTGTTTTATTTCGTGGTTGGAATCAAGTACGGGGGCATTGAATTATGGGATACGCCTACCCGTGTGGGGCCCTTTGTCGTGTTGCTGTTTGTGCAGATATTCACGGCGGGCATGGTTCGCATCTATACCAACGACCGCGAGCGTAGCACGCTGATGCTGTTGATTTGTATCGGTGTCACGTTGGTGGCTCTGCTGGCATCTCATTTTATCGATCCCTTCGATGTCGTCTGGGTGCAGACGGGGCTCTGTGTGCTGATGGTGCTGTGGCTGCTTGTGCAGGGACTGGGGGCGCGTATTCGCAACTACTTCTTCATCGCAGCGTTTGCTGCTGGTTCGGTATTGTTCTTTAATGCGGCCGACTATGTGCTGGAAAACGTGATGCAGCCTCACCAGCGTTCCCGCATCAACGTGCTTTTGGGATTGGAGGAAGACCTTCGCGGCGCAGGCTATAACGTGCATCAAAGTGAGATTGCCATTGGCTCCGGCGGCCTGAGAGGAAAAGGATTCCTAAACGGCACACAAACCAAGCTGAAGTTCGTTCCCGAGCAAGACACCGATTTCATCTTCTGCACGGTAGGCGAGGAAGAGGGGTTCGTGGGGTCTGCGGGCGTGTTGGTGCTTTTCCTGGCCTTGATACTCCGTCTGATTCATCTTGCCGAGCGTCAGCCGCGTGGCTTCGGGCGCATCTATGGCTATTGTGTGTTGAGCATCTTCCTGTTCCATGTGTTTATCAATGTGGGAATGGTGCTCGGACTGACCCCTGTCATTGGCATCCCGTTGCCGTTCTTCAGCTACGGCGGCTCCTCGTTGTGGGGCTTCACGCTCCTACTGTTCATCTTCCTCCGTATCGATGCAGGCAGGAATGCGAACAGAAGGTGAGGAATGTGGAATGTGTCTTATTTAAAATAAGACAGGGCTTTTCTCTTCTCCTCCCCTTTGGGGAGGACGGGAGGGGGTCGTTCTCTTCTTTTTTCTCCGAATCGCTTGGCGGTTCGGATTTTTCTTTTTATCTTTGCCACGTGCTTCCCCTTTGTGGGATTTGGCACATACATTTTTATTTGCTCAATAAAAACAGAAATAAAGTGACGAAGAAGATAAGATTCAACAGCACTATCAAGAAACGGACAATCCTAAAAGCCAGCGATTATTGTCTCGACATATCGAAACTGATTTTGGCTGGTGTGGTGTTGGCAGGCGTGGTAGATATGGATACTGATAAAACCATTTTGTTGTTGGCAGGTTCGTTTGCCGTTGTAGGCATTGGATTATTAGGATTCTTTTTCTATATATTAGGCAACCAAAGTAAATTGTAAGATTATGATTATTTATTTATTCTTGTTGTTAGGTATAATCGGCATGATTGGAGTAGCATGGTCAGGTCATGAACTATACAAGTCGGCCAAGAAGAATAATTGGGTTATTGAATAGCTTTGCCCCACCGTCTATATAAAAAAGTAGAGTATTTTAAAACCAAAATCGTATGACATAGAACGAAAGACTGTGAACTGAAAAAGACATATTGAGATAGAGTGTTTACTCTTACTGGCTGAAGGACCCGAAAATCGCCAATTGGAAAGTCCAAATAAGCAGAAAAGTAAGATGTGAATACTTGCACTTGATAGGTGTGGGTTATTCCATTTGTGCAACTTGTAGGTGTTTGGCGATACCTTGGGACCTTGCAAACGGAAACGACTTGCACCTATTTCTTATTGTACCAATCGCCAAACAATCCAATTAATCAGTGAACACTAATTATATCACTGAGGCAGTGATGCCAGAGAAACTACAGACTGTGGGGGAATATGCATTCAGCGAATGTCATCGTATGAAGACCACATTGCCTGAAGGCTTGAAAACGATAGAGCAATATGGTTTCTCTCACTGTCATGAACTTAACCCAACTTTGCCCCCAATATAAAACTTTCAGAAAATTTTTATTACTTCCAAATTTTTCTTCGTTTTCTTTGTCGATCCCCAAACTTTTTGTACTTTTGTTCCGTGCTTTTCTCTCAAAGGGATTTGCACGGACATTTTTATTTGCTCAATTTCCCAGTAGAATCACCACCTCGAAAGCGAAAGACGAGCAATGGATATACCGATGGAGTATGCGTTATAGCGTAGACTTCGTGTAGGTATATCAGGCTTGTGGTGAGCCTTACTGGGATACATGGAAGGCTGCGCTTTTTTGATGTCCATCAGTTTGGTGCAGGTTTCCAAAGGGATAAGGAAATAAAATACTAACCAAATAAATAATAAACGTTATGAAGAAATTACTACTCAACACGACAATCCTGCTAATTATGCTCAGCATGGTTAGCTTAAATGCTTCCGCTTATGATCTTGAGGTAAATGGTATCTATTACAACATCATATCCAGCGTGCAGAGAACCGTGGAGGTCACTTCCGGAAGTGCGTATTCGGGCAGTGTCGTCATCCCTAAAAACGTTTCTTATGATGGAGTGACTTACAGCGTGACAAGCATCGGAGCGTGGGCTTTCTATGGTTCCAGTGGTTTGGCCTTTGTGGAGATTCCCAATAGCGTGACTACTATTGGTGCTTGTGCTTTTATGGGTTGTACTGGGCTGAATTCTATCAATCTTCCAAATAGTTTGGAAACAATTGGTAGAAATGCTTTTGCGGGTTGTACTGGATTGGCCTCACCACTTTATAATTCCACTTTATTTGCCTATATGCCGACATCGTACCAAGGATTCTATTCCATTCCAAAAGGTATCAAGAAAATATGTGATTCTGCGTTTGCATATTGTGAAGAATTAATTGGCATTGAAATCTCCAATAGTGTAACAACCATAGGAAGTAATGCTTTCTATGGTTGTAGCGGTTTGAGCTCCGTCACAATTCCAGCTAGTGTGACACAGATTGGAAGTTGGTTGTTCTCTGAATGCAGTAGTTTGTTATCCATCTCTGTAGATGGTGATAATGCAATATACGATTCTCGTGGAAACTGTAATGCAATTATTGAAACTGCATCTAATTCGTTAATAGCAGGATGTAATTATACTACAATTCCCAACAGCGTAACGAGTATCGGAACAGCTGCGTTAGCTGGCCTTAACAATCTTTCTTCTATAGATATTCCTAACAATGTGAACAGCATAGGAGATGAGGCGTTTTATGGTTGCTCAGCTCTTGCCTCTATCGAAATCCCTAATAGTGTAACCAGTATTGGGAACACAGCTTTTCAGGGTTGTGATGCTCTAACTTCTGTGGTCATTCCTAACAGTGTAAATAGTATTGGGTCTTATGCGTTCAGTTATTGCAACAGTTTGAAATCCGTAGTGGTTGGCAACGGCATAACCTCTATTAGTGAAAGGCTTTTTTCAAACTGTAAAGCTTTGACATCGGTCACGGTGGGGAATGGTGTTACCAACATTGGGAAGTATGCGTTCAGCAATTGTGATGCTTTGTCATCATTTGTGATTCCCAATAGTGTAACTACAATTGAGAAAAGTGCGTTCTATGGCTGCAAGAGTCTTTCTTCAGTTACAATAGGAAATAGCGTGACAAGCATTGAAGAAAATGCATTTGCAGGCTGTATCGGTCTAACCTCTGTTGTTATTCCCAACAGTGTAACCACTATTCAGAGGGATGCGTTTTGGGACTGCACAGGTCTTACTTCTGTCACGATAGGAAGTGGGGTGACAAGTGTGGATAATTGGATATTTCAAGGTTGTACATCTCTTACGACTATCATTTCCTTAATCGAGAATCCGGATGCTACCATAGGTCTTTTCGTTGGTGATATAGATTTTTCTAATATAACCCTGTATGTTCCTAAGGGGACAAAGACACTGTATGAGAAATGCAATGGATGGAAAAATTTTTCAAATATTGTGGAGTTAGAGGAGACAAACGGTATTCGCAATATGGAGGCTGTTGTTGAGGGGCAGATGGTTACAAGCAAAGAATTCTATGACCTGAACGGTCGCCGCATCAGCGAACCCCAGCGAGGTCTGAACATCCTCCGCATGGGCGATGGAACCGTCCGCAAGGTTGTGATTAAGTAATTTTTTACTCTTTCTTAAAGGTTGTAACAATCATTACAAATACTCCTAAAACGATTAGTTTACGGACAAATCTACCTAACTCTTGAGCAAATTAATCATTAAAATGTAAGTAAATATGAAAATGAGAAAGTTTTTTGCCGTTGTGTTTTTAATGATGGCAGGCATTCAAGTAATATGGGCACAGAAGATGATTCTTCACATGTCTGACAATCAGAAGTTTGAGTACGAAATCTCAAAGATTGATAGTATCACGTTTGTTGAGGAAGAGCAAATTAACGGCGGCACTCATGGTGTTCTTGATGGACATGAATGGGTAGACCTTGGGTTACCGAGCGGTACACTTTGGGCTACATGTAATGTGGGTGCAAACACACCTGATGAATACGGCGATTACTTCGCTTGGGGTGAAACAACTCCTAAGGAAGTCTATAACTGGAGCACATATAAGTGGATGAATAACGGAATGTCGAGTTGGAGTCAAGTCAACAAATATACTCGTGCAGATGGACAGACGGATGGTTGCTGGTATGATGGCTATGGTACTTTCATTGGTGATGGCTTGACAGAACTTCTACCTGAAGATGATGCCGCAACAGTAAATTGGGGGACAGAATGGCAGATGCCTAGCTTAGATCAATGTAAGGAACTCATAAACAAGAATTATACAAGTTTGGAGTATGTTCCAAACAATGAAGGATGGATTGGATTTAAGATTACGAGCAAGACAAATGGAAATAGTATTTTCTTACCCACTGCAGGATTTTACAAAGATGCGAATCTTCGCTCGTGTAACATTTATATGTCATTTTGGTCTCGCTCTACATATATCACAAATTTTGCTTACGACCTTTTTGCAAGTGGAATTACTGGAAATAATTGGAGTTCAGACGAGCGTTATCATGGATTAAGTGTTAGACCCGTTCGAAAAAAATAGAGAAACTTTGAAAAAGTTAGACTTTAATGAAACTAAAAAAATGATGAAACTAAGAAATGTATTAGCAATGACTTTGCTGCTGCCGCTATGTACGTTGGCGGCACAAAAAACGCTTGTCGTAGAGCTAACCACTGGACAGACTGCCAGCTATTTGTTGCAGGAAAAACCTGTACTGACCATGAAAGGTACGCAACTCCACATTGCCACCGCCACCATTCAGACAGACTATGAACGAGGAGAAGTGAAACAATTCTTCTTCACGGGAGAGTCAACCGATGTGAGGGAAGTTCCCAAAGAAGCTCTGCAATTCAAGCAAACAGATACTGACCATCTGGAAATTTGTGGATTATTGAAGAATGCAGACATCACAGTGTGTGATCTTTCCGGCAGAAAGTCGGGTTCAGTAACACGCACCGAAAACACGGCAGTTGTTAGTCTGAGAGGATGCCATAACTGTATCTATCTGGTAAAAGTAGGAAAAAGTCAAACTATTAAAATCGTCAAGAAATGAAAAAGAGAATCGTATTAACTATAGCGGCACTGGTCTTTGCGACCCTGGCGTATGCCCAAGAGTATATTGTAATAGAGAATGTTAAGGGACAAACCAAACAACATGATATTGACATCATCAAGCGAGTTTATTTTGAAACCTATGAGGCAAAAGGAACTGGTACTGCTGACGACCCGTTCAACGTTGCTGCTGCCATAGCCAAGTGCAAAGAGTTTCGTGAAATAGGGTCAACAGAGAAATTCTATATTAAGGGAGTTGTCGTTAGCAATGCCTCCTTTCCCTACGGATCCGCATCGTTCTATATTGCCGATGACGCAAAAGGCTATAATAGATTCTATTGTTCTTGTTATGGCTCAGACGGTTCAAAGCTATATAGTGGAATTAACAACATAGCAATTGGTGATGAAATTGTTTTATGTGCCTCCCTTCTTTTCTATGATGGTTTGACACCGATGAGTGGAGACGAAAGTTATATTGTTACTATCAATGGACAGAAAACCAATGAGTTTCCCAATGCGGCAGGAGACGGAACAGAGAGTAATCCCTTTAATGTTTTTGCTGCTATCCTCAAATGTATGGAGACTGGTAGTAATCCTTCTGCGGAAAAGTACTATGTCAAGGGCATTGTTGACGATGGCTATACTGTTGACATATACGGAAATGCCACATTCACTTTAGTTGATGCCGAGGGTGCTGATAAAAAATTCCAGGTGTGGCGCTTGGCAGCCGCTGGCAATAAGAAAATAAAAGAGGGATATGTAATCCCCAAAGGCGCAACAGTTGTCATATACAGCTCTGTTTACATGTATAAAGGAACCACTCCTGAATCAGTCCAAGGTGAAGGATACATTGTGAGCGTTAATGGACAGACTCCAAAACTGGCTGGAGAGTCAGGCGAATAATGGGAAGCATCACAAGCTGAGTAGAAAGTGCGCAAAAAGTCTGATGATACCTCTGCCTTATTTCCTCACACCGTTGGGGGAAGGGCAGAGGCTTTTTGTTGGCATTAGGCCGTCCCGCCATTCAAGCCTTGTAGGATCACTTATAGAGTGCATAGTTTATAGTTTGCGGTTTTCAGAAGAAGTGAATGAATAGTGCAATCGTGAAATGGTGAAATAGTCAAGTTTTTTGGTCAAAAAAACGCTCGTCTGAAAGTTGCAATCTGGAGCGGGAAGTTGCACAGAACAGCGGTTTTGTGCAGGTGGTTGTATGCCCTCAGCGTGTCGGAACAATGGAACGAGGTACTCAAAGCTATGCTTTTAGACCCTCACTACAGTGCTTTGAGGGGCTCGTTACATTGAGTTGAGAGGGTCGGAACAGTGAGTTTTGAGGTGTAACTCTAAGAGTTATACTCCAAAATTGACATCTCCGAATCCACCAAAACAGAGCTCGGATGGTTAAATTCCTGAAAATCAGTGGTTTGCTAAAACCTCAAAATACTCGCATATTTGGAGTCGAAGGACTCCTTGCTCGCAAATACGCGATTCTCGTGAGGCCTCTTGTCAAAGAAATTCAAATGTGGAATGAGATAGCTCTTGATGATGAGCTAATCTCATTCCACATTTGAATTTCACATACCTCGAATGGAGATTACTTCTTCACGATCTTGGTGCTGTGGTTAGCATTGCTCCGCAGAATATAGACACCTGTGGGCAGTGTGGAGATGTTGAGCGTTGCCTGACCCTCGGTGAGTGGCTGGCTCATTAGCTTCTGACCGCTGGTGCTATAGACTGTTACGGCAGTGGCAGTGGGGTCATTCACTCCGATGGCATTGTCGGCAGGATTGCCGAAGACAGTCAGCGCGGCCTTAGCCTGCTGGACATTGATGTTGCGAATGCCGTTGGTTCCCTTACCGTCGCTGATGACCAAGTATGCCATGGTTTCCTGATAGGGTTTGCTGGTAGAGAACGTTGTGCCCGATGCCGTACCGTCAGCTTGCAGACGCAGGACGGCCGATTTTGTCCTTACGCTGGAAATGCGGACCAGGGTCATGAAATTGTTGTTCAGGCTCTGCAGCTGTGCCAGCAGGAAGGGATTCTCCAGTTCTTCCTCCCCATTGTAGTTGATGGTGACGTTGCGTGCCAGTGCCGGCGTGCTATAGTCAGCCGTACCTACGGTGATGAGCTTGTTGTTCTCGTCCTCGGTCTGTCCCTGCTCTATAGCGAAGTATGAGCATGTGGCACTGGGCTTGATGGATTCAGTGATGCCCTCTTGACGTTGCAGGAGAATCTTGAATCCCTCGTTGGTGATGTCGAATACACGGCAGGTCACGGGATAGCTAAAGGTGTTCTGGTAGGGTGATGCCATGACAACCGGCGTGGTGGCGAAGGGCTCCTTGAAAGTGACGCTCACCACATCGGTGCTGATGCGCTGCGCGCGTCCGTTGCTGTTGGTGATGGGACCAGCTTCATAGGCCAGTGTGCCGATGGTGCCATGTCCGGTCTTGGCAATCAGGTAGGACGTGTTTTCTGCGGAGTTGAACGTCTGATTGGCGGAGGTGAGGGTGAAGGGGAAGTATTTGAATGTGAAGAATCCGTTCTTGTTGATGGTTGCAATGTTCTCCACCGGAGTCAGTGTTGTGTTCTTGTTGGTTGTTCCACCCGTCACAATGGCAGGATTCTCGTCGAAGGCAGTCTTCATGAAGATGCTCACGGGATCGGTGCTCTCTGAGCTGAGTGTTCCGTATTGCAGCACGTCGGTACCGTCGGCACCAGCTACCACGTTATAAACTTCCTCGGAATAGAGAACCCTGTTGTTGTACATGTGCTCAGCCACGCGGTAGGTGTAGTAGCCGGCATGTTCGATGATCTCAGTGAAGGTGTAGGAGGCAGCCTTCTCCGTCTGCGGATAAACATAGACCGCCTTCCATTCGGCATTGGCAGCATCTCTGCGCTCGATGACCACCGAGTCGGCCAGGTCACCATTCTTCTCCTCCCACTTCATAATGAACTTCTGGCTGGCGGGCTGGAAGCTGGAAGAAGTGATGACGGGATTGTAGGTGCGTGGGTTGGTGGGAACGATGTCGTAGGCAGAGTTATATGCCAAGCCAGGCTTGACAGCAGCGTAGTATTCGCCCATCGGAGTGAGGTAGCGCTTGTCGGCAAGAGAGGCATCGCCATCGTTGTAAGCCTTACGGCAATCCTGCACCCAGTTGTAGAAAGCATAGCGCTCCACATAGTCGGTCTCGTTGTAGCCGTCGATGGTCGGTCCGAAGTGGTTCAGCTCAATCTGGTAGTTGGCAGCATTACCATCTCTGTTGCTCCCAGGCCATTCAGTCCAGTTAGCGCCGTAGTTCATCTCAGTGAGCCATACGGGACGCCCGTTGGCGCAGTTCTTATAGTCGTTAACGTTCCAGATTTTCGAACCGCGGTCGTTGAGGTTGTAGTCATGCACAGCAATGAAGTCGCAGCGCCAGACGCGTGCGTCAATAGAGTCGAAGAACTGTGAGATCCATGTCTTGTTGCCAGACATGGCCGGTGAGCCAAGGCGCTTACCAGTGGCCATCATCTTTTCCCAGTTGTTGAGCACCTCGTCCACGGAGTTGACCTTTTCGCGCTCGTCGCCTGTGTTGTCGGGCTCGTTGTTACCTAATGCATGAGCGGAATTTCCGTTTCTGCCCACATCTTCTATGGAAGGCCATCCCTCATGGTGATGCTGTGGCACATATTCGCGGTCGGCATATTGATTGCCGGAGGAGGCATCCCATCCGTAGAACCATGTTGTGTTGAGCAGTGAGTTCACGGTGTTGTCGGTACCTGCATAGCCTCGCTTACCGATGTCCTGCCATTTGAACAGGCGGTAGGAAGAGATGCGGTGGGCCATGAGCAGGGGAAGGTTCATCTCGAGGTCGCCCTTGTCGGCGATGAAGCATCGGCTATAGCCATATCCTCCTGCTCTGAGTGCGAAGGTGACCATATATCCGCGCTTCAACTTGAACGACATGATGCGGTTGTTGAGCTGCTCGGTGGTCAGCGTGTTCATGTAGCCGCCGCTGTTGTCAGTATTGAAGTCATCGCAGCTGTCACCCTGGAAGTTCCTTTCAGAGAAGACGGTGAGTGCCTTCACATTATTTCCATAGGGCAGGATGATGGAACCGCAGTCGTAGATGCGTATCTGACAGTTGTTGCCGTTGGAAATCTGAGTGCCGTTGAGCTTGATATACGGCAACCAGAGTCCAGCCTGGCTGGGCTTCACGTTGTCGAGTATCACCACTGCTTTTTCGTTGGCAATGTCGATACTTCCTGTAACGGCAAAGGGAGTCGTTGATGTAATGTGGTAATCGACGTTGTCGCTCAGTGTGACAGCACTGGTCACCTGTTCAACGGTTGTCACGGTGTTGGCAGCCCATAAAGGGATGAGTGCCATCCACATCAGACAGATAATGGTAAGTCTTTTCTTCATTGTTTATGGAATTTTGGTTGTTATTGTTTCGGTTTGTTAGGCATATACCCTACAAAAATACAAATAAATAAAGAGAAGAGGCTCACACTCTTCTCTTTATTAAGAAAAATTAAGAGAAAAGCCCTGTGCTTGTCGGGCGACAAGCGCAGGGCTGTGCATGGATTTGGAGAAACAGTCTCTTTACTTCACGGGAATCTCCTCAAGCGTCTTCTTCAG
>JAFSWU010000025.1 GCA_017444365.1 Prevotella sp. | reverse complement strand
CCTACCAGCTGAAGATGAGGGCTGAGAGGATTCTGCAAGGAGCGTCCCCTTCGAACTCCCCCCACTCGGCCCTTAAGGACGCTTTCGTAGCAGAGCAGGGAAAGAAGGGGGAAAGCGCAAATGGAGAAGGACTGCTGATTCTTTGTGAGACCTCGCTGGAACACATCTTCACCCACATCCAGGAGGTGAACCCCGACCTGGTGGTCATCGACTCCATACAAACCATTGCAACAGAAGAGGTTGACAGTTCGCCAGGCAGCGTGGCACAGGTGCGCGAGTGTGCCAGTGCCCTACTCCGCTTTGCCAAATCGAGCGGCACACCCGTCATCCTCATCGGACACATCAACAAAGAAGGAACGCTGGCAGGTCCGAAGATTCTGGAGCACATTGTCGATACCGTCATACAGTTCGAAGGCGACCAACACTATATGTACCGCATCCTGCGCTCGATGAAAAACCGATTCGGCTCTACATCGGAGCTGGGCATCTACGAAATGCGGCAAACGGGTCTTCGCCCTGTGAGCAATCCGTCGGAACTGCTGCTCACTCAAGACCACGAAGGGCTGTCGGGCATTGCCATCTCAGCTGCCATCGAGGGCGTACGCCCCTTCCTCGTAGAGACACAGGCTCTGGTTTCCACCGCCGCCTATGGCACACCACAACGCTCTGCCACGGGTTTCGACCAGCGCCGACTGAACATGCTGCTGGCCGTATTAGAGAAGCGCGTGGGATTCAAGCTGGCTCAGAAAGATGTCTTCCTGAACATTGCAGGAGGACTCAGGGTGACCGACTTGGCAATGGATCTGTCGGTGATAGCTGCCGTGCTGTCATCGAATGTCGATACACCTATTGAGAGCGGCTGGTGCATGGCAGGCGAGGTGGGACTCTCAGGCGAGGTGCGCCCCGTCAGCCGCATAGAACAACGCATTGCGGAAGCAGAGAAACTGGGCTTCCAACATATCATCATCCCCCAATACAACATGCAGGGCTTCGACCATCGCCGCTTCCACATCGAGCTGCACCCCGTGCGCAAGGTGGAGGAAGCACTCAGGGCTCTGTTTGGATAGGTAATAGGTAAGAATTCTTACCTATTACATTAGGAATTGAGTATCTTGCGGGCATGCTCCAATCGCTCCTGTGTGGGAGGTGCAATGCCTTCAAGCTCGTAGGGGATGCCCAAATTCTTCCATTTGAAAGTGCCCAAGGTGTGATAGGGCAACACATCGATTTGCTCCACGTTCTGCAAAGTCTTCAGGAAGTCGCGCAGACGATAGAGACAGCCATCGACATCGGTTATCTCTGGAACCAACACATGACGAATCCATACCGGCTTCTGAATATCAGAAAGATAACGGGCACAGTCAAGAATGTTCGCGTTGCTATGACGGGTCAGCTTCTTGTGTGCTTCATCATCGATATGCTTGATGTCCAACAAGATGAGATCGGTAACCTGCATGAGCTGCTGGAACTTCGAGATGAACGGCTCACGCCTCGTAAAAGGTTGAGCGGAAGTGTCGAGACAGGTATTGATGCCGCGTTCCTTCGCCTTCGTGAAAAGCTCAACAAGGAAGTCCATTTGCATCAGCGCCTCTCCACCACTTACGGTGATACCTCCCTTCGGTCCCCAGTAGCTGCGATAACGCTCTGCCTTGTCGAGCAGTTCGTCGGCAGTCATCTCTGTCGCAGGATGTTCCGCAGAGGCCATCTTCCAGGTGTCGGGGTTGTGACAATACTGACAACGCATGGGACACCCTTGCAGGAAAACGATAAACCGAATCCCTGGCCCGTCAACGGAGCCAAAGGATTCGGTTGAGTGAATATAGCCTTTTAATGCTGTCATCCTCTTGAAATTACATGCTCAGGTGAGCCTGGCGTGCAATCACGTCTTCCTGCTGTTCGCGGGTAAGGTCGATGAACTTCACGGCATAGCCAGACACACGGATGGTGAAGTTAGCATACTCGGGCTTCTCAGGATGCTCCATAGCATCGAGCAGCTTGTCAACGCCAAAGACGTTCACATTCAGGTGATGGGCTCCCTTGGTGAAGTAGCCGTCCATTACGCCGACCAGCGTGTTGGCACGCTCCTCGTCATTGTGACCAAGTGTGTCAGGGCTGATGGTCTGCGTGTTGGAGATACCGTCGAGTGCATACTCATAAGGAATCTTGGCAACTGAGTTGAGGGAGGCAAGGAGTCCGTTCTTCTCTGCTCCGTAGGAGGGGTTGGCACCAGGAGAAAGCGGAGTTCCGGCACGACGTCCATCGGGCAGGTTGCCTGTGTACTTACCATAAACCACATTTGAGGTGATGGTGAGGATAGAGCAGGTTGGGGTAGCGTTGCGATAGGTGG
>JAFSWU010000184.1 GCA_017444365.1 Prevotella sp. | reverse complement strand
TCAACGACTGGCCCAGCTTCAGCCCCTGCCAGGAGGAAGCCGCCACAGCCATTGCCGACCTCGTAGAGGAACGGCTTAAACAAGAAAACTCAAAAGAATGAATATCAAGAAATTCAAGGAGCTGCTCCGCATATCGTTCAAATCCGAGGACACCGAGGAATGGCTCGACGTCTGGTTCACCCGCCCTATCGGACTGGTGTTTGCCCTGCTGTGGAACAAGCTGGGCGTTCATCCCAATGCCATCACCATCCTCTCCATCCTCTTAGGCATCGCAGCCGGATGGATGTTCCATTATTCCGACCTGACACATAACATTTATGGTGTCGTTCTGCTAATGCTTGCCAACTTCTGCGACTCCACAGACGGACAGATGGCACGCATCACAGGCAAGAAAACCCTCGTGGGCCGCATGCTCGACGGCTTTGCCAGCAACGTGTGGTTCTTCAGCATCTATGTGGCTATCTCCGTAAGACTGATGAACGACCCCATGCCATTCATCGATATGAACTGGGGCATCCTCATCTGGATTCTCTGCACGGCAGCAGGCATCTACGGACATGCCCGCCCCTGTGCGCTCGCTGATTACTATCGGCAGATACACCTCTACTTCCTGCTTGGACAGGAGGGGAGCGAGCTGAACACCTACTATGAGCAGCACGACATCTACGAGAAAGCACGACGGGAACACGACTACGTGGCAATGGCATTCTACTACAACTACGCCAACTACTGCCACGGACAGGAACAGCGCACACCCAAGTTCCAGGAGTTCATCTGTTGGTGGAAAGACCAACCGGAGGAAGAGATACGCCAGGAGTTCCTGAAGAGCTCCCGTCCGCTGATGCCCTACACCAACATCCTGACTCACAACACACGCGCCACCGTCCTGTTCATCAGCGCGCTCATCAACATTCCCTGGCTCTATCCGCTCTTCGAACTGACGGTTCTGCAAGGACTGATGGTTTGGCTGAACCGTCGCCACGAGGCACTCTGCGAGAGACTGATTGAGAAATACATGGAATACCCCAAGCCAACCGAACTGCCCATCCTCTTCGACTTTGGCGGCACCCTCGACACCCACGGCACACATTGGGGCAAGATGTTCTGGCATGCCTATCAGCAGCAGGGAGTCGGCATTACAGAAGAGCAGCTGCGACAGGCCTACGTCTATGCCGAGCGCATGCTGGGACAGGGCAACATCATCAAGGAAGACTTCACCTTCCGCCGCACGCTTGAAGAGAAGCTGCGCCTGCAACTACAGTTCCTCAGACAGGAACAAGTCCTTCAGCTGACCGACGAAGAGACCAGCCAGCTGCTCGACACCCTGCTCAACTCGCTCTACAAGCGCGTTTGCCAAAACATGGAAGAGAGCTGCCAACTCATCAAGGAACTCTTCGACTGGCACCTGCTGGGCATTGTCACCAACTTCTACGGCAACATAGAGACGGTGCTCAGAGAGTTCGGACTGAAAGACTATATCGACGAGATCATCGAGTCGGCAAAAGTCGGCGTGAGAAAGCCCGACCCGCAAATCTTCAGGAAGGCCGCCAAACGCTTTGCCCCCAAACCTGAACGGATGATGGTCGTGGGCGACAGCTACGAGAAAGACATCCTACCAGCCAAGCAAGTTGGCTTTCAGACCGTATGGCTGAAGGGAGAGGGATGGAACGAGGCTCCTGCTGACACATCGGCAGCAGACTATGTGATTACAGACTTGAAACAACTAAAAGAAATATAACCAATATATGAAGTTAAGACTATCATTCGTCATCTTACTCATGTTGACGGCTTTCGCAGCCAAGGCTCAGATTTCAGGCTATGTCATCGATGACCAAACAGGCGACACGATTGCCTTTGCAACAGCTGCATACAAGGGGCACAACACCTCCGTGAGTGCCGATGCCAAGGGCCACTACTCCATTCAGCGCCACCAGGGATGGACCATCACCTTCAGCGCAGTGGGCTATCACGCCAAGAAAGTAACCATCAACGCCAATACGCCCGCCAAGCTCGACATACGGCTGAAGCCCGACCCAAGGCAGCTGGAGGAAGTTGTGGTGAAGAAGAAACGCAACCGCTACACCCGCAAGGAGAATCCGGCGGTGGAACTGATGAAACGAGTGATCGCGGCGAAGAAACGCACCCGACTGGAGAACCACGACTATTACCAGTACCAAAAGTACCAGAAAATTACCTTTGGATTCAACGATGTGACACAGAAGGACCTGGACAGCAAATTCTTCCAGAAACACACATGGCTGACAAACCAGGTGGAACACTGCCCGAAGAACGACAAACTGATACTGCCCATCACCGTTGACGAAACCGTGTTGCAACACGTCTATAGGAAAGAGCCCAAGAAGGAGAAGGACATCATCATCGGCCAGAAGACGGAAGGCATCAGCAACGTCATACAGACGGGAGAGATTCTCAGCATGATGATGAAGGAACTCTTCCGCGATGTAGATATCTACGACGACTACGTACACATCCTGCAACACCCCTTCCCCTCACCCATCGGCAGGACGGCCATCTCGTTCTACCGATACTACATCGAGGACACGGTATATGTTGACCAAGACCTCTGCTACCACCTGCAGTTCCTACCCAACAACCAACAGGACTTTGGATTCAGAGGCGAACTGTATGTGCTGGCCGATTCCACCCTGCACGTGAAGCGATGCGACATGCAGATACCCAAGCGTACGGACGTGAACTTCATCGGAAACATGTTCCTGGAACAGGTGTATAGCAAACTCCCCAACGGAGAATGGGCACTCACCACCGATGACCTGTTTGCGGAAATCAAGGTGAGCGAGTTCATTCCCAACGGCTTCCTCGACCGCAAGACGCGTCTGAGCGACTATGACTTCAACGAAATATCCCATAAGCTGTTCAAGGGAAAGGCACCCATCAAGGAACTGCCCGATGCACGCATGCAAGACAAGAGCTTCTGGGAACAGAACCGAAAGGCGGAACTGACCAAGGGAGAGGCCGACATGCCCAACTTCATCAAGCGCATGGAGCAGTCGAAGAACTACAAATGGGTACTCGCAGGTGCCAGACTCCTCTTCGAGAACTATATAGAGACAGGCAAGGACAGCATGCCCAGCAAATTCGACATCGGACCTGTGAACACCTTCGTCTCATACAACTTCGTTGACCACTACCGCTTCCGTGCGAGCGGGCGCACCACGGCCAACCTGAACAAGCACCTGTTCTGGAACGGATTCTACGCTTACGGCACCTTCTCGAAGAAACACTACTACGGAACGGAATTCACCTATAGCTTCAACAAGAAGAAATACCAGCCATTCGAATTCCCACAGCGCACCATCGCCTTCGAATCGACCTACGATGTGATGTCGCCCTCGGACAAGTTCCTGAACCACAACAAAGACAACGCGTTCATGGCCTTCCGCACGCAAACCGTCAAGCAGATGTATTTCCTGAACCGTCAGAAGCTAAGCTTTGTCTATGAAACCGACTGGGGACTGGGCTTCAACACAGCGGTGAAGCGCGAGAGCAACAAGCCCACAGGCGAACTGATCTTCCAGCGTGTCAACGACGGAACACTCGTCAACCGCATCCGCACCACGGAGTTCACCTTCGGGCTGGCCTATAGTCCGAACATCACTTTCGTCAACACGAAACAACGCCGAATGATGGTGAACCACAACTCGCCTGAGCTGGCCATCAACCACACGATAGGTGTCAACCGGCTGATGGGCGGTCAGTACAAAATGAACTTCACCGAGTTCGATGTCTTCAACCGTGTGTGGTTAGGCAGCTGGGGCTACATCAACATGCGACTGAAAGGCGGCGCACAATGGAACAAGGTGCCGTTCCCCCTGCTCATCATGCCCCCTGTCAACCTCTCGTTCTTCGAGAACGACAACTCCTTCTCGCTCATGCGCAACATGGAGTTCCTCAACGACCGCTATGCCTTCCTCTCGATGTCGTGGGACACGCAGGGAAAATTCCTCAACCGCATCCCCTTCGTCCGACGGCTGAAGTGGAGAGAGTACTTCGCATTCAAGGCCATGTGGGGAACGCTCACCGACAAGAACAACCCACACCTGGCCAGCAACAGCAACGACGGCATGCTCTTCAACATGCCTGAGGAGTCGTATATCATGGACAAAAAGAAACCATACATGGAGGCTGTGATCGGCATACACAACATACTGCGACTCTTTGCCATCGACTTTATCCACCGCTTCAACTACAACGAGCTGCCACATACCTCCAAGAATGGTATTCGCTTCGGATTTGAGCTGACGTTCTGATGAGGAGTGAGGAATGTGGAATGAGGAATGTGGAATGAGGAGTGTTAAATGTAGTAGTTTGGGAGTATGAAAAGAACGTCATTGAAAGACTTGGCGCAGAAACTGGGGGTGAGCATCGCCACCGTTTCACGAGCATTGAACGGCAGCCATGAAATCAGCGAGTCGCTGAAAACCCGTGTCAAACAGCTGGCCACGGAGATGAACTACCGCCCCAACCCCTTTGCACAGAGGCTGCGCAACGATTCGTCCAAGGTGATTGGTGTTATCTTGCCCAACCTGGTTGCCCATTACTTTGCCTCTGTTCTCGACGGCATTGAGGAGTACGCGTTAGAGAACGGCTACATCGTTATCTGCGCAAACAGTCACGAGGACTACGAGATGGAGAAGAAAGCCATCGACAACCTCATCTCCATACATGTTCAGGGCATCATAGCCTGCCTGACACAAAATACCATAGACTACCAACACTTCAACGATGTGGAAAAGATGGGCATTCCGCTGGTCTTCGTCAACCGTTCCTGCCTGCCTGAGAAATACTCTTCCGTACATGGGAACGGCGACCAGGCTGCCTATGAAGCCACACAACACCTCATCGAACAGGGCTGCCGCAGAATAGCATTCGTAGGCGGGTTCAACCATTTGGACATTATGCGCCGCAGGAAACACGGCTACCTGGAGGCTTTGCGCGAGAACCGCATTCCTGTGGAACGGTCACTCGTTGCCACTTGCAACGTTGAGCACGAGGCTGCCTTCAACGCCACCACCAACCTGCTTCGTCAACAGCCGCGCCCTGATGCCATTCTTGCCTTCAACGACATCACGCTCTATGGGGCGTTCATGGCCATCAAGTCGATGAACCTCCGCATTCCTGAAGACGTTGCGCTCATCGGTTTCTCAGAAAGCGAGACAACGGCCTTCGTCACACCACCCCTCTCGGTCATCATGGACCAGTCGAAACTCATGGGACGCAAAGCCTGCGAACATCTGATAAAGCACATCAACGGCCATCAGACAATCCAACATGAGATTGTTCCCATGGTCATCAAACTCAGGGAAAGCAGCGAGAAGAGAAAAAACAATCAAGCCGATCAGAACGGATAGGCCATCAATCGGAAAATGCCGATCAGAACGGATAGCCGATAGCGAAGTGGAGGCTATGGCTTCCTCGGAACGAGGGCATATTGTAGATGCCATGCTTCTCTGACTGGGGAGTGTGAAGCCCGAGTCCCCAGTCAACACGAATCACAAAGAACTCCAGATCGTAACGGAAACCAATTCCCGTTCCCAATGCCATTTCCTTGATGGCATTCTTCGCTTGGAATTTGGCACCAGGACGGTCGCTGTCTTCGCGAAGAGTCCACACGTTTCCAGCATCCACGAACAAAGCCCCATAAAGATTGCCAAAGAGTCGGGGACGGTATTCGACATTGAACAGGAGCTTCATGTCGCCCGTCTGGTCGAGATAGGAAGAGCGAGAGCTTGTGCTGCGATAGATTCCAGGACCGATGGAGCGTACGGTAAAGGCACGGATGCTATTGGCACCACCCACATAAAACTGTTCCAGATAAGGGGCAATGGTAGAGTTACCATAAGCCCAGATAACACCTGCGCTGGCATGTGCCACGAGCTGGTCATGGTCGGAGAGTCTCCAGGTCTTGCGCAGGTCGGTCTCCAGCTTCACAAACTGGGCATAGGGATTCTTGAACATCGTCTTGTCCTTCGTGCCCCACTTCTCACCAGCCACTTTATAGCCCAGTGAGAGCAGGTTGGCAGCCTCGCTGATGGTTGTCTGCCACGTCAACGGATGACGGCGTGTAGAGGGCGACGTGCGGATATAGGTATAGCGCATCATGGGAATGAACTGGTCCTTCATCGACACTTTCAGATAGGGACTCTGATCCATGATGGAGTCGAACTCCTCGGTATGCTTGGTCATGTAGTTGTATTGCAGGGCAAGGGGTGTCCACTGATGGAGGGAGGTGGTTGAGGTTTGAAAGCTATAGGTGAGCTCTCCTGAGACGACATGGCGTTTGAAGTACTGGGCACGATTGATGACATCAGTAGAGGCACTCAAGGTTGTCGTAGGCGCTGGCAGATTGACAAACTTTCCCGTACGTCTGAACCGCTTACGCATGGAGAAGAACCTCGGTATCAGCCGAGGAATCTCTATCGACGCGTCAACGCCATACGAGTATGAGTTCAAGCGCTTGCTACCGCCGACATAGGTTCTGTTGGTTTGCCACTCGTAGGCTCCACGCAGGTTTACGTCAATCTTCTCGCCTCCACGAAAGGCATTTCGCTTGGTGAGACCCACCTTCATACCTGGGCCGAGCCATCCGCTCGTCTTGCCCGTCACGTTGCTCTCCACATAGAAGTCATAGGGCTTGTCGAAGACACACGAGAGTGTCAGGTCGAGCGAGTCGGCCACCTGACGCGAAGGAAGAGAGTCGGAGAAATGGAGATACAGCGAATCCTTTTCAAGCTGCATTTCGCGTGGGCGTGGCGTGAACTTGAAATCAATCATGCTGAAAAGTCCGTTACCAGCCAGTTCGTTAGCCGATTCCACATAGTCCTGATAACTGTACAGCTGTCGAGGACGTAGTTTCATATTACGCAGGATGATGCCCGCCCTGATAGGAGAACGCTTGCCATTGAAATAGACAGACAATGATCGGCGCACCAGCGAGTCTTCCAACAGCTCGCGACTGTTGTTTTTGCGCAGCTCCAATCTGATTTTGCCAATGTACCATTTTCGCATGGTCATATCCGACAGGCTGTCGCTCAACTGGAAGCGCAACTGCACCTGCTGTGGTTTGGCAACGGTGTCGGCCATGTAGGAAGCGTATGAGGGCTGATAGTAATAATAGCCGTTGTTGCGCAACAGATTGGAGATACGGCTTCGCTCGGCATCGAGGTTCGACACTTTGAACGCGTCACCCTTGTGCAAATAGGCCTCGCCGCGAGTGGACTGAATCAGGCTGTCTGCCTCGAAAGGAAAATTCAGATAGCAGATGGAGTCGAGGGTATAGGCAGGCCCGAGGTTCACCTCATAGCCAATTTTGGCCTTCTTGGGGTTCTTCTGTTCCACCACTTGATAGTTCACGCTTCCCTGAAAGTATCCGTGATTCTTCAGCACCGACTCTCCCACTCGGGCGCGCAGTTCTGGGTTCACCCAGCTCATCAGCACGGGTGGTTTGCCAAACGTCTTAGTAATCCATTTACCGAAATGTCCGTGCGACTCTGAGAAAGCATTCCAAATCCACAGGCGGTAAGGAAAAGGTGTGCGATAGTAGCTGCTGCCGAAGAAGGCTCCATTGGGTTCTGTGGCCAGTGCAGCCTCCATTTCCTCTTTCGTAGCGGCGAAATGATCTGTCTTTTCGTAGTTCTGATAATCAATCTTGGTCAGACCTATAAACAGCTGGTCATCCTCTGGCACCAGCTTCGTCGTGGAGCAGGATGCAAGAAGAAAGAGCAGAAGGACTGCTCCTCCCCACTTGACGATAGGACGTATATTTCTTAAAGCAATCATAACTAATCACTATTTGGCAGTTTGTCAGCGGTTTCCCTAATTACCTGTCCTTCCTCTACCCCCTGTCGTTCACGAACCTCCTGTCCCTGCGGGGTAGTGGTTGGCCTACCGCTTCCCTGCATGGCGGGCATATACTGGGTTTTCTTCTCCTTGAGCCTGAAGAGATCCTGGAAGTGCGACAGCTTTCTTCGCCAGATGAAGCCGGCTCCATACTCTCCCACCTGTCCTTCCAGCCAGTCATAGCTGTCACGCTCGTAGAAGAGCTTCAGGAATTGCGATGCCCCCTGGTTCAGTCGGTATTCAAACTGCACATTGTCGAAGAACGAGTCGTCGCGGTTGGGATTCTCTGAACCAGATGAAACCTTGCCGCCCACAATCACGCGCAGTCGGTTGTCCCAGAAGCGCTTGGCGAACTTGAAGGAATAGTCGGTATAGGTGTTGCCATTTGCGTCGGTGGTGTTGTCCATGCCGAAGCTGAGGTCAAGCGTGCGCAGGGCGTTTCCGGCTATGCCGTTGATCTGGCTGTTGAGGAAGGCACTGAGGGCACTGTTCATGGAGAATCCGCTCGTGTTGCCGTCTGTAAGATACATTCCTGTTGTCAGCATGGTGACGGCAATTTTTCCTCTTTCCTCCTTGCTCATGGTGTTGAGCTCATTGGAGATGGTCATATCCTGTGGTGCCTCGATGATGAACTCCAGTCCCATGTCGTTGAGCGTCTGTGTGATGACCACACCGCAATTGAACGATACGCTTCGTGCCTGTCCGTCTTCAGAGGTCACGTTAGCCTTGGTCTCTTCAGTAGCCGTGATGTTCAGGCGTGGGTTCATCATGTCGCCAGTGAACTCGATGTAGCTGCCGTCCTGGATGGTGAACGTCTT
The DNA here is from genome assembly GCA_017444365.1 of Prevotella sp. Lineage (GTDB taxonomy): Bacteria > Bacteroidota > Bacteroidia > Bacteroidales > Bacteroidaceae > Prevotella. Next base: position 7,044 of record JAFSWU010000184.1, on the reverse strand, counting down.
CAGCGGAATGATGGGCAACGAGTATTTCATCTCTCCGTTGGAGAGAGTGTAGCGTCCTGTCATGCGGAGGTTGTCCGTAGCATTGTACTGCATGCGCAAGTCGCCGCCACCGATCAGATCGACGTAGTTCGACTTGTCGGCGTTCAGCGCACACATGATACGCGCACTCTCGTCAATGCTCAGCGTCATGTCCATACTGAAGCCGCTGACCGTTGGGTGGGTTACGACCTTTGTGGTGGTGGTATCGCTAAAGTCGGTAAACTTCACCAGTTCGTCCAACTGATTGTCGGCCGACAGGGGTGAGTCTCTCAGGATATAGGTCATGTCGGTCGAGCCCAGCACATCAAGTTTGCCGCGCATAGTCAGGTTATCGACCTCGCCCCTCATCGAGCCGAAGAAGTTCACGTAGGCCTTACCGTATGCCTCAGAATAGCGGTTCTCCTTCGCGTCGATAATCAGGAAGTTGCGTGCCCTCATGCGCATGTTGACGTTCATGTGGTCAAGGTCTGAGAAATCAAAGTAGCCTGTGGTTGTCAGGGGCTGGTTGTTGTTGGCGTACATATTGAACTTCTCAAACAGCAGATGACTTCCATTAATCGTAACGGGAGCATTGTCGAACCTCAGTTTCACGCCATAGGCAGGACTCTGCATATAGGCCGAGTCCAACATGACTTCGCCGTTCACCACAGGTTTCGACAGCGGTCCGTGGATTGAAAGCGTTCCGTCGCCATAGCCATAGAGCGCGAGCAGCTGTGCAGGCAGGAAGGCATTCAGCAGCGACAGGGGCGTGCGGTCGAGCCCCAGATCGACATCCAGCAACCCTTCCCCTTCAGATTGGTAGGCACCGACTATGGTCGCCACATCGTGGCCGTTGTGGTTCAGAATTCCATCGACATAGTGCGAGCCGTCGCTTTTGGGCATATACACGAACTCCGACCCCAGATTGCCCAGCGGACTCTTCTCGTAAACCAGGTTGTTGACAGAAAGGTTCGACGATATCGAGAGGTCGTTGGCGGTCTGTACTACGTGGAAGTCTCCGTCCATCATTCCGCTCACGTCGGGTGTATAGGGCACGATGTCGAGGATTTTCTCCAGATCGAACTTATTCAAGCTGAGCGTAATATCCTGCAAGACCGTGGAGTCGGCATCATGCGAATACACCTGCACGCCCTGCCCGTCGTCGGCCTGCAGTCGCAGGTCGGCGGAGACGCGCTGTCCTTTGCCCAGGAACACGTAGTTGTCCTTGTTCACTTTGAACACCTTGTAGCCGAGCGTGGGGTCTGGGCCATACACGCGCAGCATATAGCCGTTGTTCTCCATCGAAGCCTTCAAGCCCAGTCGCACGCCCAGCACGTCGTGTTCGTCAAAAAGACGAGTGCCGAGAATGGTTCCCTTGTCGAAGATGACACCATCGAAAAGTGCGTTGAAGGTATATTGCGGGTTGCGCTTGTTGTTGCGCACCTGTGCCTGATAGGAGATTCTGGTCGAGTCGGACTTGACGGCGAAGTTGACTGTATCGATGAGGATGCTGTCCACCACGAGGGAGTCTGCGTGCAGCCGTCCGTTGATTCCTGACCGAGGTGAGGTGACCATATTGAGCGAGAGTGAGCCCAGTTCGTAGCCATAGCGCTTCATCATTCTGACGATGAAGTTGTCTCTGCCGCTGCTCAAGCTGACCGTTGCCACGGGGAACTGTTCACGCAGGCGCACCTGGTCGATGGTTCTCTCGTCATACTGTCTGTTCACCTCTGCCATGAGTTTCTCGCCTACCGCCATCAGCTCTTCGTAGCCTCCCTGTGCGTGCATGTCCAGGTGGAAGTCGCCGCAATCTACCAACGCGTAGGTTGTGTCGCGTCGAGTCATGGCATTGATGATAATGTCATCGGGCCGATAGAAGCTGTTGTGCAGTCTGAGCGTTCCCTGTTCTTCATCTCCACCCTGAATGGTGGTTTCCTTCAGTACAATGTCGCTCACCATACCCTGCACCTTATAATAATGGTTGAGGTCGGTCTCCAAGTCGAGATGCGCACACAGGGAGAGCTTTACTTGCTCTTCCACCAGTTTCAGCCCATAGAGGTCGGCCTTGCTGAGGTCGCAGGAGAGCGTAGCCTTCATCAGCTTGCCGTTGGTGAGTCCATCAAGACTGATTAAGCCTTGGAACAACTCGTTCTGACTGTCTATGCGCACGCTGGAAACGCCGCGACGCATGGTGGCATCGGCTGTGATATGGTCGAGGTTATAGTCGCCAAACTGGAACTTCTCGATGTTCATCTTGGCCTGTAGGCCGGTATGAGTGGAGAGGGGGTCGGTGCCGCTGCCGTTCAGGTCGATGCTGCCTGTAAACGGATGGAGACCATAGTTGGGCAGGAAGTGCTGCAACTGCAACGCCTGTGCTCGCAAGTTGGCGTTATACCTCATCTTGTCGGCATCGAACATCGCATGCCCCTTGAGCGTTCCCCCACCCTCTCGCAGGATGAAGTCCGTACTGTATTCTGTGCCGTTGGCGTGCAGCTTTCCGTCGAAGGAGATGCCGTTGGGTATTTGGAACATCTTGCGCGTGTCGGCATCCAGCACGGTGGTGGCAAAGCGCATATCGTTGGTCTTGGCATGCACGTCGATGTTGGCATAGAGATGCTCCGTATCGGTCAGGTTGCCTGCAAAGCCGTCTGCCGTGATGCTGAAGGCGGTGGGCAGTTTGATGTTCACCCCTGCGATGTGCATCTTCTGCATGTTTCCCTTCACCACACCGTCTATCGTGAGCGGATAGTTGGGCCATTGACGGCGGAAGTCGGCAGGCATGTCTGCCAGGAAGTGCAGCAGGTCTTGCTTGCCGAAGGCTCCGTGCGCCACCACGTTCATCTTGCCAGGATGCTGCTCGTCGAAGGCGTTCATGTCCATGTCAACGGTAGCGGAGAGCGACGATTCGGGTGTGCGCAGTTCCAGGTCGGGCAGGTGCAGCGTCACGGAGTCCATGCGGACATGCCCCGTCAGTCGGTCAACCTGCAAGCCGCAACGTTCCTTGAACGAGCATGCGCGCAGGCTCACGCTGAGTCTGGGGTCGCAATAGTCGAGCGAGTCGATGCCTATGGTGATGTTGCTCAGCTGGATGTGACTGAAGTCGATGCCCTCCGTACTGGGTATCTGTTGAAGAACCTTCTTGTTCTGTTGGGGTTGGGCGGGTTGCGATGAGAGCGACTTGTATTCAAATTGCCCCGCTGTCCAATCCAGTTTCGTCAGTTGATAATGTCCTTTCCCCAAGTCGAAGTTTCCCCCCGTAGCAAGGGTCTTCCCCATATACACGCCCAGCTGCAACGTGTCGCCCGGCATGTGTACCGTCACCCCTGTGCGCTGGATGTCGAGGTTGTCAACGGCTATCTTCCAGAAGTTCTCGCTCTCCGTGGTGTCTGGCGGCACGGTGTCGGCAAGGGCCACATCTACTGTTGCGTCTGCTAGGGTTGCCTTCTGAACGCGCACCGTCTCGCCGCCCAGATCGATGCCGTGACTCTCCACAGCAAGCAGTCCGATGATTCCCTTCACCCTCACATCGGGAATGAAGTCAGTGGTGTTCAGCCTTACCTGGTGGAGTTCCAGGGCGTCCACCTCCACCTGTCCGACCAAGAGCGGCAACAGCTGTACATCTACGATCACCTGCTTGGCATCCAGTATCGTGTCGCTCTTCTCTCCTCTCTCCTCTTTTTACAGCCATCACCTCCTCCACGCTCAAGTCCAGCGGGAACGCCAGGCGTACGTGCCCCACGCTGATCTCCATTCCCATCTCCTCCGAGGCATAGGCAGCCACCGTTTTAACCGCCCAGTTCTGGATGGGCGGTATATAGAGAAGGATGGCTATCAGGACAATCAGCAGCAAGGGGGACAGCATGGCTATACCCAGCCACTTGAGTGCTTTCTTCTTCATGTAGAGAGGCGCTTCGTTTTTATTGACATGCAAAAATAAACATTTTCTTGGGAAACAGGACACAAATGCTCAAAGATTTTTTACGATTTGACAAATTAACCGTAAAACCATCTCATCATGGACGAGAGAGGAAAGCTTCTCAAAGCACTGTTCTTAGAGTGTCAAAGCATAGCTTTTAGGTCCTCAAAGCACTGTTCTTAGCACCTCAAAGCACTGCTCTTAGAGGATGACGGATGACAGATGATACAGATGTTTTATAAACTTTCTCACGCGTACATATGTGCGCAGGTACGCAGGAGACTTTTTTGTATTTTTACTGTATCATCTGTCATCTGTACAATGAATGTTGATTGTTGTTCCATCTTCTTGATTTTTTTTGCAAAGATACAACAAACGGAGTTCACAATCGTGCGTTTCGTGCGATTCGTGTCGATTCGTGTCGATAAAAAACAAAATTGTTAGTAAAAACAGGTGCTCACCAGTATGAGTCTCCATAAATTTTTGTAACTTTACAACCGTAAATGCGCCCTGCACAACAAACCACAAAGAAATAACAACTAAAAACGATAACCATTATGAACAAAAATCTACTCAAGAACATTGTCATCATAGCCATCATGCTACTGATGGGAGGCAATATGAATGCCCAGAAAAAGGCCTACGTCCATTTTTCTAATATTGTTAATGGCGGAATGCTGATGAGATTCTACTACGATGACCAAATAAGCCAACATGGTGGAAAGGTCGTCATCATTCCAGCCTACATGTCAAATAATTGGAACAACCATGACATGACAACCATTACCAGAGTGATTTTCGATGCATCATTCAAGGAATGCACATCAATTAAGAGTACTCACGGATGGTTTTACGGTTGCTCAAAGCTGACGCAGATTGATCACCTCGACTATCTGAACACAGACAGTGTAACAGACATGAGTTGTATGTTCTACAACTGCAGCAAGCTCACCTCTATCGATGTGAGTCACTTCAACACAGAGAACGTGACCAACATGTGGGAAATGTTCAGAGAATGTAGCTCATTGACTGAACTCGATTTGAGCAATTTCAATACTAACAAACTCAAAACTTTCTATTGGATGTTCCGCGGATGTCGAAATCTGGAAAAACTGAATATCAGCAGTTTCAACACAGAGAATGTTATCTCATTCGACGGGCTTTTCACATCATGTGCAAAACTAAAGACTCTTGATGTAAGCCACTTCAATACCGAAAATGCACAAGTCATGGAAGATATGTTTTTTGGTTGCTCATCATTGGAAGAAATTGATGTCAGCAACTTTAACACTTCAAAAGTATATTCCATGGATGGAATGTTTACAGCAATGAGTAAATTAAAGAAACTGGACATCAGAAACTTTAACACCTCAGCCGTAAAGAATATGAATTCAATGTTCCAGGGGTGTTCGTCGCTGACAAGACTTAATCTAAGCAATTTCGACACAAGGAAAGTAACCAACATTGCCCAAATGTTTTGGGGCTGCAAACAACTGAAGACCATCTATGCAGGAGATGAATGGAGCACAGACGCTGTGCCAGACGGATATGGAAATAATGTCTTTAAGGATTGCACAGAATTGGTGGGCGGCAAAGGGACAACATTCAATGAGGAACATATCGACTGTAGCTACGCACGCATCGACGGAGGAATAGAAGCACCTGGATACCTTACACATAAAGACGACATGGCACCCGAAGACAACACCGTCACCATCAAGGACGAGGAGACGGGAACCACCATCACCGCTGAGGTGAAGGAACCCGCTGAGGAGGGCGAGCAGCCCACCGCTACCATCACCACCGTGGAACTGACTGAGGGACAGACCACCGTCGTCATACCCGAAACCGTCAACGATGCCGTCGTCAACGAGATTGGAGAGGGCTTCACCAAGGACAACAAGGACATCACCGAGGTCGTAATCCCTGAGACCGTAGAGACCATCGGCAACGATGCCTTCAGCGGATGCGAGAACCTCACAGGCGACATCGACCTGACGAATGTCAAGGAGATTGGCGAGGGAGCCTTCAATGGTTGCTCAGGCATCGAGGAGTTCCACTTCGGACAGGATGCCGCCGACATCACCATTGGCAAGGGAGCCTTCACACACGCCGTCATCGATGAGGAGAGCGGAGAGCAACAGGAGCAGGCACTCAACGCCGACATCTATATCCCCGCAGAACAGCGGGATGAGTATCGCGAGAAGTTCGGCAAAGAGGAAGGCGACCCACTCTACCCATACTTCCAAGAGGAGTCGGAGAAAATATTCGAGGAGTTCAAGGACGAGAATTCTGGCATGGAGTTCGTCGGAAAGATTGACAACGAGGGCAACGGATCATGGAGCATCACCGACGGCACCACAGCAGAGGGCAACTATGAGGTGCCTGAGCAGCTCTTCGAGGAGCCCATCACAGGCATCGGCGAAGGGGCCTTCAAGGACAACGACAAGATTACAGGCATCACCCTGCCTGAAGCCGTTGAGACCATCGGCAACGATGCCTTCAGCGGATGCGAGAACCTCACAGGCGACATCGACCTGACGAATGTCAAGGAGATTGGCGAGGGAGCTTTCAACGGTTGCACAGGCATCGAGGAGTTCCACTTCGGACAGGATGCCGCCGACATCACCATCGGCAAGGGAGCCTTCACACACGTCGTCATCGATGAGGAGAGCGGAGAGCAACAGGAGCAGGCACTCAACGCCGACATCTTCCTGCCCCCCACACAGCGTGAGGACTTCCGCGACAAGTTCGGAGGAGAAATCGGACTGCCCCTCAAGCCCTACTTCGACCTCGAGAGCGAGAAAGTGTTCGAGGAGTTCAAGAACGAGGAAGACGGAACGGAGTTCCTCGGAAGCATCGACCTGGAGGGACAGAGCTCATGGACCATCACCGACGGAACAACCGCTGAGGGGAATTTCGAAGTGCCCGAGCAGCTCTTCGACGAGCCCGTCACGGGCATCGGCAAGGGTGCCTTCATGGACAACATGGCACTCACGGGAGTGGAGCTGAACAACAACATCCAATTCGTCGAGGCAGAGGCCTTCAGCGGATGCGAGAACCTTACAGGCGAGGTTGAGCTGAAGGGTGCCAAGGAGATTGGCGAGAAC